>JAIQGH010000078.1 GCA_020072655.1 Terriglobia bacterium
AGCAGCACGTCAGCTCCCGCCCGCACCGTTTCTTCCACCGGGTCGCGCGCGTAAAGCTGCTTTTTCCAAAAATGCTTATCATTCCAGATATCTTCGCAGATCGTAACACCCAGGTGGGCTTCATGCAGCTTGTAGACACCGGGGGCACCGCCTGGCTCGAAATAGCGCGACTCATCAAAAACGTCGTAGAACGGCAAGAGGATCTTGACGTAATCGAGGACCACCTTGCCGCCGTGGATTAGCGCGGCCGCGTCCACCACCGACTTCCCGTGCTCGGCGCGCGACCTGCGCACGTAGCCCACGAGCGCCGGGACCGGCGGAAGCAAGCCGGCGAGCCGCTGGAGTTCCCTTTCCGACCTTTCCACGAACTCGGGCTTCTCCACAAGATCGCGCGGAGGGTAGCCGCAAAGCGCCAGCTCGGGAAAGATTACGAGCTCTGCGCCAAGCTCGACGGCTCGGCGGGCGAAATCCACGATTTTCGTCACGTTGCCGGCGAAATCACCGACGGTGGTGTTTATCTGTGCCAAGGCGATTTTCATGCGTAGGTCCCGGTGGACAGTTGTCGGATAGCAGACTGCACGCGCCTGCCATTATATCTGACTTGCGTCCCTGATGCGGGCAGTCAACTCACCGGAGATGAGCCACCTTCCGAGCCTCCGGCACTGCCCATCGTCACTGTTCCCGGATGAACTCTTTGCGCCCTGGCAGAACTGTACGGAGCTTGCACAAAAAGGAAAACCCCGGGACCCCACTCTGCGTGAGGATCCCGGGGAATCATTTCTGAGGTCGATCAGGAGATCGGCCTTAAACCGAGAACGAACTTCCGCACCCGCACGTGGTTTTCACGTTGGGGTTTTCGAACTTGAACCCGGCGCCTTCCAGGGTCTCAACGTAATCGATCTTGGTGCCATTCAGGTACATGAGCGAGGCTTGGTCCACAAACACCTTGACACCGTCAAACTCGAACACCTTGTCAATTCCGTTGGACTCATTTTCAAAATTCATCTGGTAGGAAAAACCAGAGCAACCGCCTCCCACCACGGAAACCCGAAGCCCTTGGGGCTGCGGTTCTTGCCGCGCCAGGATTTCCTTGACCTTCTCAACGGCCTTAGCCGTTAGTTCAATAGGCATACTACACTCCTCACCAAAATCTCGAACTTGTGCAGCGATTTCCCACTCCTGCCAATAATTAAATTACCAGATGTCACGTCCGAAATCAAGGCTGAGACGAGTGGTACAACCAAGGCTGCTGCTGGTAAGATGAAAAGCATGAGGGATCGGCTGCTTACTGGACTGGGCCTTAGACGGGGCGCGGTCGTCGCCTTCGGCCTGCTTGTGGCCGTTTCCCTGGCGCCTGCCCAGCTTCATGGACAGGGGGTCGCCCGCGATGCGCTGGCGAGCTTCCCGGCGGACACACAGCAGTTCGCCTACCTTAACCTCGCACAGTTCCGCAGTATGGCCGAGTTCCCCCAGATTCATCGCTACCTGCTCAACTCCCAATTGCGGGATTTCCAGGACTTTCTGCGCTCCGCGGGAGTTGACCCGATGAAGGATGTCGACGAAGTAGTGCTCGGCTGGCGCGGCGAGGCAGGGGGCGGTGCGGGATTTTACGGCCGGGCCGAGGGCCGTTTCGATCTCGATCGGGTGCGGAAAATCTTCACGCAGCAAGCGCTGCCGCGTCGTGAATATCAGGCCCAGGAGCTCTACGCTTTTGGCTCAGGCGAGAGCCCAACGGACATGTTTTTTGCATTCCTCAGCCCAACGGCGGCGGCGTTCGGACGCCTGCGGGACTTGAAGGATATCCTGGATGTCCGGGCAAGGGCCAAACCCGCGCTCGACACAAACTCCAAATTCGTGGACTGGGAAGCCGAATTGGAAGGGACTTCGCCGCAGTGGGGGATCGCGACCGGCAAGGCGGCGGTGAACCAAGTCGTTCCGTGGATCGCCGCGGGGCGCAAGCTCAATGCGGACCCCGGCACCATTCTCGGTCCCGTTCAGGCTTTTCTATACCGCATCGATTGGTCAGGGGGGATGAGCGCCAACCTTTCCATCGTGTGTCAAAACGCCGAATCGGCCAAAGCGCTGGCGACGCTGCTTACCTTATGGCGGGACTCGCGGCCGGCCGAGGCCACGCCCACCAGCCTAGGCCTGATGATCCAGAGCGTGCAAGTCTACGCCGAGGGCGCAAGGGTCGAGCTTACCGCCTCCGGATCAATCGAAACCTTCAGCCAGATTCTCCGCGGCCCGACCAGTGGCGGTCAATGAACCACACTACTGCGAGGCGATCGGGAGGCGGCAACACGACTCGAAGGGGATCAGGCTGACCTTCTGAACTGACGTACAGAATTTCCTTCTGACGGGCGCAACAAATCTTGTCGACGCGTGTTTACAAACTCGAAGTCGCAAGGGCTCGACTTCGAGGCCGGCGGCTCGTCCCTGGTAACTTGTAACAGGCTGATGAAAAAGGCTTCCAACGATGTCATCCTGAGCGGAGCGAAGGATCTGCTTTATTTGTTTTCAAGGAAATACAGCAGATGCTTCGCTGCGCTCAGCATGACAGACTCCCTTTTTCATCAACCTGCTAAAACGTAATGGAGGTTTCTAATGCGGAAACCGATTTTCGCCTTGGCTCTAGTTTCAGGCTTGGCGATTGTCGTCATGTTGGGCTGCGGAGGCGGAAGCATGAGCAACAGTCCCGCACCCACGCCGCAGGGCTCGGGTTCGCTCGTCGTCATGGCCACTGACGCGCCGTTGTGCAACGTCTTTTCATTCACTGTGACGATTACCGGGGCGACGCTCACCCCGCAGGGCGGCGGGACGCCGGTTTCGATTCTCCCCTCCGGTCAGACGATCACCCTAGATTTCGCCCGCCTGATGGACTTCACGAATGCCCTCAGCTTCGCCTCTGTCCCTGCGGGAACTTACACCCAGCTCACGCTGACCCTCGCCAATCCTCAACTGACCGTCGTCGATGTCAACCAGAATCCGCCGGCCCCCGTCCCCATTTCGACGACTCTCACCACGGCAACTGTGTCGATCGCTCTCAATCCAGCAATCACGGTGACGAGTGGCGGAACAGTCGGAATGCTCATTGACTTTCACATGTTCCGCTCCGTCCAGACGGACGCAAGCGGCCAGGTGACCGGTTCTGTCAATCCGGTGATCTCGGTGGTTCAAACTTCGCCCTCGGGGACGGACGGCCTCGGTCGGCTGGACGACCTGCACGGGATCGTCCAAAGCGTAAGCACGACGGCCAGCGGCTCATTCACCGGCAGCTTTACGCTTCAGACGCGCGGCGGAACGGGCTTGGTTTTCACAGTGAATGTCACCGGCACCACGGAGTTTGATCGCGTTGCCGGGCTCAGCGCCTTGACGGCGGGCACCTTCGTTGACGTCGACGCCATGGTGGATACCAGCGGCAACATTGTGGCCAACGAAGTCGATGTGGAAGGCGCCGTCGACACTCAAGGCAGGGCGGCATTTGACGGTGTGGTTCTGGCTGTCACGCGCGATAGCGGCGGAAACGCCACGCAATTCAATCTCCTCGTTCTTGAGGAGTTCCCCGAAGTCGAGGAAAGCATCCCTCTCCGCTCGCCGCTGACAGTGAATGTCAGCGCGCTTACCCTGTTCGTCATTGCTCGTCCGGGAATGAATGAGGCGCACTTGGAGTTCAATCCCACAACTGTCGGTGTAGGTCAGCACGTCGTGGCGCGCGGGCTTTTCCACACGGGCACACCCAACACGCTCGACGCCGGCATCGTCGTATTGCGGCCCCAGGTCGTGCGCGGTCAGTTCGCGAGCCTGCTCGGCGTGGGCTCCGACGGCAAGACGGGAGGATTCAGCCTCGTTCCCTGCTCTTCCCTGTTCGGTGGGCAGGCGATTCACACTTTCACTTTTGCGGACACGGAGTTTTACGGAGTCAGCGACTTGAATGGGCTTAGGACCCAGCCGCCGATCCAAGCGAAGGGTCTGCTGTTCTACGAACCCGGCCAGATCACGGCCAACGGGATCTCCGTGCCGCCGCCTTCCATGGTGATGGAGGCACGCCGAGTCCACCAGCCGAATCCGTAGCTTCCCGGGCTGGGCAGCCTTTTGGGGCTGACAGGGCAGGTCTTTAGCCGAGATTTCCGTTTTGATTTCCCGACCGACGGGACACATCTGATAGGAGGTTCACGACTTGGTCCAACCCCTAAGGAGAAGCTTGATTCTGCGTGGGATGAGTACCGATCACCGCATTTCAGGTATCAGCGCCCTTTTCCGGGTCCTGAGACCGTTCGTCAACCTTGTCAGTCTGCGGGTAGTGGCCGAAATTGTGTTGCCGTAATATTGGGTAGTGGTGCTTTAGGGTGGATATGATCTTCTCTTCCAAATCCATACTCCCAAAAGCCCAAGAAGAACTACCGCAGCAAGAAAGAGTAGCCGTGAAGAATTCAACCTCGCTGCGAACTCTCTAAGGAACAGGATGGTTCCAAGCCAAGTAAGTACAATCCCCAAGCAAGTGCCCGCGAGGCGCCGTACCAGCTTCCCGGGTTGCTTGTCTCGTTTCATATTAAGCAGCAATCAATCCTTATCCGGGATTTGCGATTTCAACTTTACGTCTCGGCCAAATCATACGCCTGCTGCCGCATTGGTAAAACCCAAATCACCGTGGCCTCTTTTGGGTGCCTTTAGGGCTCGTTTTGGCTGTTGCACTCACTTTTCTGATCTGCTTCCCGCCTCCCCGGCCGAACCGGGACGGGAAGCGCGCCAGGACAATGAGTACGAACGGCGTGGTACGGCTAATGTTTTCTGTGCGGTAGAGCCGAAGGCCGGCCGGCATTTCACCTTCGCCACGCCGGATCGCTCGGCCTTCGAGTTCGCCCAGGTGGCTTGCAAGCTGGCCATGCAATACCCGGAGGCTGAGAGCATCCACCTGGTCATGGACAACCTCAACATTCACCGCCGCAAGTCGTTGATCGACATTTTCGGATTGGAGATGGGGAGTGAGATCTGAGACCGCTTCACCGTGCACTACACCCGCACCCGCGGGAGTTGGCTCAATCAGGCGGAAATCGAAATCGGCCTCTTCTCGCGGCAGTGCCTCGGCACCCGGTGAATTCCGGATCTCAAGACGCTCCGCCGTGACAGTCGGGCGTGGAATCGGCGGATGAACCGGCAACGTATCAAGATCAACTGGAAATTCGACCGCAGAGCCGCTCGCCGCAAGTTCGGTTATAAACTAATAGCGCGTGGCAGACCGGAGCGATAAGCTCGAGCGCCCGGCAAGGCAGGAGGAGGTCCATGAGGCGCACACGCATCATCGTCACTCACTACGGCGGGCCCGACGCACTTCGGGTGGTTGAAGAAGAGTGCCCCGAGCCGAAGGCTGGTGAAGTGCGGGTGAGAGTGCTGGCCGCAGGTGTTGCCTTGCCCGACCTGATGATGCGCGAGGGCGTTCATCCCGAGACCCCCGCACTGCCGTTCACGCCGGGGTGGGATCTGATCGGGGTGGTGGATCGGCTCGGCGACGGTGTCTCTGGAATCGAACGGGGCCAGATAGTTGGTGCGCTGCCGATCAGCGGTGCGTACGCCGAGTTCGTCTGCCTGCCGCAACGGGAGCTGGTTCCGGTGCCAGCTGGGTTGGACGCCGCCGAGGCTGTCAGCCTCGTGTTGAACTACGTCACGGCGTACCAGATGCTGCATCGCTCCGCGAAGGTCAGACCGGGCCAGCGCGTGCTGATTCACGGCGCGGCAGGGGGGGTCGGCTCGGCACTATTGCAGCTCGGGCGCCTCGCCGGGCTGGAGATGTACGGCACTTGTTCATCGCAAAGGGCGTCGGCCGTTTCCGACCTGGGCGGTATCCCAATTGATTACCGACATCTCGACTTCGTGAAAGAAATTCACCGCCTCACGAGTCAGGGCGTAGACGTTGTCTTTGACGGCATCGGTGGTAGCCACGTCTGGCGTTCCCGCGAGGCTCTCCGTCCTGGCGGGAAAGTAGTGGTTTATGGTTTTACTTCCTCGCTACGTGGGGGGCGATTGGCTTCAGGTCGGTCAGGTCGTCGTCATCGCTTTCGTGAAGCCGCCATCCTCGGGTTGTATATTGCTGGCACCTGGCTCCTCCCGAGCCGGAAACGGATGGTCCCCTACAGCATCCAGTGGCTCAAACGGCTGAGACCGGCATGGTTTCGACAGGATTTGATCGCCCTGTTTGACCTCCTTCAACAGCAAAAGATCAAGCCGCTGATCGCGCAGCGATTTCCCCTCGCCGAGGCAAGACGCGCGCACGAGTTGCTCGGGAAGGAAGGCGTGACGGGCAAGATCGTGCTCGTGCGCAGCTGGCAATAGGGCCGACCAAGCCAGAATGTTACCTAAGGTTGCTTGAACAGCCTGGGGAAACATCGATGTTGCGTGGATCTACAATCTCATACTGCTGTTGGCGGTCAGCGCACGTGCCAGCGACATTGCCGGAACGTGGAAGGCAGTGTTCACCGGCCCCATGGGTGAACGGCCCAAGATGGCTTCAAAAATGGTTTTCAATCATAAAAAGAAATCTTTCAAGCGGCCAGAGAACCAGGCATTCAAGTCACGATGCGAGCCGATTCCCGCCCTTTTGGGGCGGTTCGTCTGTCACCTGCAACCTACTTCGTCCCGGCCGGAACGTATGGCACCCAGACCCGCATAGGGCTCGGTTCGCGGTTGGCCCAGGCGTAATAAGGGATGAAGGTCAACTCGACGTCGCGGCCGACCTTCTTCTGCTCGAAGCCGACCGGACGATAGAGCGCGCCTTCCGAGGCTGCCTTTTCATAGGCGATCCCGCGGTGCCGGACCACCTCCACGCCTCCCAGAAGTCCCTCGCGGAATTCCGTCTGGAAGCCCTCCGTGGATTTCTTGCCCATGGGAATCGCCACTTCCGAAAGTTCCTCGATGCCTGATTGGTCGTTCTGTTCCAGACAGTAGACAAGCGGACCGCGCTGGAGGGCGACCTTGCCGAAATCCTCGGCGACTTGCGGGTTCGCAGTCACAAGCTGCGGCGCCATGTCGAGGTCAAGCCGCACGCGGTCTCCGGGCTCCCATCGCCGCCGAATGGGCAGATACTCCCCCGGCTTGACGCTCTGCTCCAGCGTCTTGCCACCCACCTGGACTTTCGCGCCGGAGGCCCACCCTGGAATGCGCAGGTACACCGTAAACTCCTTCTTCTTGGCGGGCGTGACCGTTAATTCCACAGTTCCTTCCCAGGGATAGTTGGTTTTCTGCTCGACCTTCAGCCCTGAGCCATCTTCGAGGTGCCAATCGAGCAGCGAGTTGTCGTAGAGGTGCACGTAAAGGCCGTCCTTGCTGGTGCTGTACATGTAGCCCGGCAACGCGCCGAGCGTGCGCTCGATATTGGGCGGGCAGCAGAGGACGTCGTACCAGGGATTGCGAGTCGTGCCCTCCTTGCTGTGCCGGTTGGGATCGGTTCTCCCCGGCGACTCGAGAGGATTGGCGTAGCAATAGAGCGTCCCATCGAGCGACATGCCGACGTTGACCGCGTTGTAGAGCATCCGTTCCATGACGTCGGTGAAGCGCGCATCGCCCGAGGCAGCCAGCATTCGCCAATTCCACATCATCCCGCCGATGGCCGCGCAGGTCTCGGAATAGGAGCGCGAATTGGGCAGCTCATAGGCGTCGCCGAACGCCTCGCCTTCCCAGCGTGCGCCAAGACCGCCGGTGATGTACATCTTCGTGTTCACCGTGTCGCGCCAAAGATTCTCAAGCGTGGCCCAGTACTTCTGGTCGCCGGTTTCGAGGTAGTAATCGGTGGCACCGCTGCAAGCGTACATGGCACGGACAGCATGACCCTGCATGTGCGTCCGCTCCGTGAAGGGGATACCGCTAAAGGTGTAAATAACCCGTTGCAGCGGGCGATCGATTCGCTGATCGCCGTTGAGGATGTAGGCGGCCAAATCCAGATAGCGGCGTTGGCCGGTGGTGCGGTAGAGCTCAATCAAGCCCATCTCCACCACCGGATGCCCGGCAAGAAAGGGCTTCTTCTCGGGGCCGAAGTCTCGCGCGATGTAGTCTGCAAATCGAGCTGCGGCATCGAGAAATCTGGTTTCGCCGGTGGCGCGGTAATACGCAATGGCGCTCTGCAGCATATGGCCGAGGCAGTAATCCTCGTGGCCCCAGTCCAATACTGCCGGCGTGAGGCGATCCTTCAGGGCCACGACGCGCCCCTCGGCCAGCGGTTGGCCATGAAACTGCGTAGCCAGATAGCCGCTGGGCTCTTGCACCGCGATGATTTCGTCAATGGTCTGCTCGGCGATGGCGCGCAATTCCGGCCGGTCGCCGGACTGCAAGAACATCGCCACGCCCTCGATCCACTTGTAAGGATCGGTGTCCGTAAAGACGGGGCCTTTGCGTGGCACATCCTTCCCTTTCGACAGGCGGCGGAAGTTGTCCACGTAGCCGTGTTCTTCAATCAACTTCCAGATGCTGGGAATGCTTTTCTCGACGGCCGTCTTGCGCCGTTGGGCCCAGAAGCCGTCACGAATCGTCACGGCATGAACCGGAATGGTGTGCAGCTTGGCGTAAGGCGAGTTCGCGAGATGGATGACTCCCTGGTCGCGCCACGGCTGCGGCGTCTGGGCCAACAGCCAGACAGGCACCAGGAGCGTCAGACAAACTGCCAGCATACTGAGATAACGAAAACTTGTTCTCATCGCCTGCCCCCAAATGAAGCGAATTTGACGCGCTCTCATCGGGCACGCCACGGTCCTCACTCCTAACCCTTGGACGTTATGTCATGGCCGGGTGAAAGCGCATACGGCAGGAATATAGTACTTCTTCGAATCGGCGTCGATTGGGTTTTTGGGGGCTTTCAGTGTCAGGTCGGTAACGTGAATCTTCTTGATCGTTCCGGCTCTTCAAGCTGGAATATAGTCCTTCAGTTCCCGCTCGAGGTCAGCGGAAGTGAGCCGCTCGCCGCGGTTGAGCCTTTCAAGGAACTTGGCGATGAGTTCCTTGGCCTGATCCTTGCGGTAGTTGCGGATGAAGCCGTCGTAGAAGTGTTCCCCGGCCATGGCGCGGCTGATCTCGAACTCCTTGTTGTGGTCCTGCAGCTCGGTGAAGTACACGACGCGGTATTGGCCGGAATACGCCGCCTCCCTGTAAATCTCGAACATGATCTTGTCGGAGTCGAAAGGCATGGCTCTGAGCTAACCATTCTTGCATGGTGATTTCGGTTTTGGCAATAGATGCAGCGTATTGGGGCAGCTCAGGTGACGCCAGCGATTGGAAATGTCGAACTCAAGGCGGCCCGCAGGAGATGGGGCTTGCGAACCGCAAGAGGTTGTGAGAATCTCATCAACAAGGCGCGCGTTTCGGGAGGGCAAGCACCCGATGAGAGAGTTCGATCGCATCACAACGAATCCCGAGGTAATGGGCGGTAAGCCGTGTATTCGCGGCATGCGCGTCACCGTCGGCACGCTCGTCGGCCTGATGGCCTCCGGGCATTCACACGCGGATATCCTCAGCGCGTACCCTTATCTCGAAGAGGCAGACCTGCGGCAGGCCCTGGCCTACGCGGCATGGCGCGTCGAAGAAGTCGAAGTCCCCCTGAATCGATCATGAAGATCCTGGTGGACATGAACCTTCCTCCGGAGTGGACGGGAGTTCTGAGGGAGGGCGGCTAGGAGGCTGTTCACTGGTCGGAGATTGGGGATCCGCGGTCCACCGATCGCGCGATCATGGAGTGGGCGCGAACGCACGGTTATGTGATTCTCACCCACGACCTTGATTTCGGCGCCCTGCTGGCTGCGACCGAAGCAAACGGTCCAAGCGTGATTCAAGTTCGCACTCAGGATGTCCTCCCCTCCCATCTGGGAGAGACGGTCGTTCGGACGATTCGCGAGCACCTGAAGTGGATCGAATCCGGCGCGATTGTGGTCGTCGATGAAGACCGTGCGAGAGTGCGGGTTCTTCCCCTCTTCCCTCAGGAGAGTTGAGGAAGGCGAATTCCGCCGTTGGCGAATACTTATTCTTCCTGCCGAATGGCATTGACCCCCGCCAGCGTTTCGACCTCGTAAGGGGCGGGTGGCGGGCCGGGCAGGGCGGCTTCGAGTTCGGCGCGGAGTTGCGCTTCGAGTTCCTTGAGTTTCACATCGATTTCCGCCTGTTTCTGCTTGCGGTAAACCAGATCTTCGCGGTAACGCTTCAGGAAATACCCAATAGTCTCGACTCGAATCTTGATGGAGCCGGCGGGCTTGTTCTCGTCGATATCCTTGAAGGAAAAGTAGGGCGTCCCGGATTTCGTGACCGTCTCTTCGACCGCCGCGTAAATGGGTGCGTCGTGGCCACACTTGAAGCTGGAGAGCTCGAGGGCCACCAGGTTGGGATGCCGTGCCGTATACTTGGCGGCCCAGATCTTCTGCGAAGTGTTTTCGCTGTAGCTGTTCTTCCAGGCGTCAGAAATATCCATAGGGTGCTTGATCACGCCGGCCTGGACATCCTCGCCAAACAGACGCCAGATGATCTCTTCGTCGATGGGCAATGACGCCTGGGTCAGCACCGGATAGCCGATCTTCTGGAATTCCTCCAAAATCTCGTGGTTGATGCCGGGATCGTTGTGGTACGGCCGGCCGAGCACGACGATGCCGATGCGGTCTGCGGCTTCGAGCCTCTTGAGGATTTCCCTGCCCTGCGCGCGCAGGATGCCGTTCTGGAACTGGTCCTGGGCTTTCAGGCCCTCCTGAACCGCCCTCAAGTTCTCTTCCCACGAAAGTCCCAGGATGTCTTTGAATTCATCGTAGAGCTGCTTGGCGAGCAGCGTTGGCTGTCCCGGATTGACGAAGGTGCTGAGGAAGAGGATGCCGTTTTCCTTAAAGATGTCCCCTTCCTTCACGAAGGCCGCCTTCACAGCCTCGGGTGTTGCCGCCACCGTCGGGCAGGAGCGATGCTCCTGGGCGAATGGGAGGTCGCTCGGCAGGTCATCGATCATCGGGCAGAAGATGAGATCGAGCGGCTTCTTCTTGTGGTGGACGTAAAGGAGATTGTGGACGTGCGGAATGCCCACCTTGGAAGGGAAACACGGGTCAATCGCGCCGCGCTTGGCGCCTTCCTTGTAAAGCTGCTCGTTGGTGTAGTCGGAATAGATGAGGTTCTCGGCCGGAATCCCCAGCGCTTCGAAGTAGGCGCTGAACATCGGGCCGACCGAGTACATATTGAGAATGCGCGGGATGCCGATGCGCAGCTCCTTGCGCCTCTTCATCAATTCGACACGTTTTTTCTGTTTGGGTGTAAACGCGTGCTTGGGTAAGGGGGCGGCGACGACGGGCGGCGCATAGGACTTGAATGCCGTTTTGGCCGCCACTTCGGCCATATTGGGATTCTCTTTCTTCATCGCGTCCAGACCCTTCTTGATCTCGCGCATGTCGTTGACGTCTTCTACCAGTCCCTTCTCGCAGGAGTTGCCGACGATGAGCCGCTTCACACCAGCGGCGAGGGGGATCTTGGACTTTTTCCAGCTTTCATCCGCATCCGCGATGCTGACGTCGATAAACGTCCGCATGCACTTGTTCTTGCAGAAATAACAGCGGGTGTTTTCGTTGCGGTGGGTGGCGTAACTGATGTGCTCGACCGCATCCAGACCGATGAACTGCGTCCGCTGGCCGCGGTTGTACAAGCGCCGCGCCTCCAAAGCCGCGCCGATGGCCCCCGATTCGCCGCAGTGCTCGTGCACGATGACATTGGGTTTTGCGCCCTTATCTTTGAAGCGGGACTCAATAAAATCAACCTGAGCCTTGACGGCGGCGAGATTGTGTTGCGTCCCGCCCTGCAAGACGAACGTCTTGCCGAGCGAGGCCAGGTTCGGGATCTGTGAAACGTACAGCCAGATGTTCTTGGGCAGGACATTGGCCAGCCCGGCCATGATCTCTTCCGGCTTCCAGCCCTGCCGCTGAAAATCCACGATGTCCGACTGCATGAAGACCGCGCAGCCGTACCCGAACATCGGCATGGCTTTGGCGCTGAAAGCGATGTCGGCATATTCCTTCACGTCAAAACCGAATCCCACGCAGGTCGATTGGAGGAAATAGCCGTTGCCGGCCGAGCATTGCGTGTTCAACTTGAAATCCTTGACGCGCCCGTCCTGCAGGATGATGAGCTTGATGTCTTGTCCACCGACATCACAGATGACGTCGGCCTGGGGGTAGAAGTGCAGGGCCGCTTCGGTGTGCGCGACCGTTTCGACGATGGCCACGTCAGCGCGCAGCACGTCTTTCAAAATGTCCTTGGCGTAGCCCGTTGAGCCCACGCCCAGCAGGTCGAGCGCCGCGCCCTGCGATTCCACCTGCTTGCGCAGGTCAGCGAACATTTCCTTCGTATCCTCCAGCGGGTTGCCTTTCGAGAGCTGGTAGCACTTCACCATCACCTCGCCCTGCTCGCTGAGCAGGACAGCCTTCGTAGAGGTCGAGCCGCCGTCGATCCCCATGAAGGCGCGCACGCGTTCGCCCGGTTGGAAGGAGCGAGGGATAAACCTCTTTGCCTTGTACCGCTCCTTGAAGGCCGCGAGTTCGTCTTCTGTCCTGTAAAGCCCCGCCGAACCTTTCTTCTTTTTCTCCTCTTGCCGGCCGACGTTGATGTACCAATCGAGCTTTTCCCAGCCCTCGTAGATACCCACGTTGGCGTCTTCATCCAGACCGAAACGTACGCAGCCGATCGCGGCAAAGTATTGGGCGTTTTCGGGCACCTGCACGAGTTCCTGCGGTTCTTTGCCCTCGGGCAGCGGAAAGCTGCGCTCTTCCCACACCTTTGGGATGTTGTGTTTCCAGCAATCTCTCATGCCCTTGATGTAGGTGTTCGGCCCGCCCAAGAGCAGCACCACAGGGCGCAGGGTGTTGCCGCGCGTCAAGACCGCAAGGTTCTGCTGGATGATCGCTTCGAAGAGCGAGGCCATCAATTCGCTGGGTGGGACCCCGCTCTTCTGCAAACCGTTGATATCCGTCTCCGCGAACACACCGCACTTCCCCGCCACGGGATGAAGCTTCAGGTCGAGGTAGCCCATGTTGCAGAGCTCTTCGGCGGGAATGCGCAGCTTGGCGTTGATCTTGTCGATGACCGCGCCCGTGCCGCCCGCGCACTTATCGTTCATCGAAGGGATTTTCTTCTTGCGGCCGGTTTCCGGGTCTTCCTTGAAGATGATGATCTTGGCGTCCTGGCCGCCCAACTCCACGACAGAGCCGCACTCCGGGTAGAGGTGCTCGACGGCCAGCGAAACGGCGTTCACTTCCTGCACGAACTTGGCGCCGACCAACGGGGCGATGCCACCGCCGCCGCTGCCGGTGATGAAGAGGCGGGTCTCGCCCGCCCGGATGCCGGTATCGGCTTCCATGCGCTTCAAAAACTCCAGGCACTTCTCCGGTTGTTTGGTGTCGTGGCGCTGGTAGTCACTCCAGAGAATCTTCTGGCTGCTCAGTTCGACCACGACAGACTTCACGGTCGTGGACCCGATATCCAAGCCCACAATCAGGTCTTTCGCGCTCGGCATTCGCTGTCTCCCTGTAGCGCCGGTCTGTGGCCGGCAATTAGGCGAGCCCTCCGGGCTCCCACGGGAGCGCAAAGCGCCCCCCCTACCACGGCAGCCTGTGCATCTACTGGACAACAAGCACTTTTGCCCGCCGTTCCGCCTTCATACGCTCGGCAGCGTGCAAGACAAAGTTCGCCGCCACACCGATCACCCCCTTGCGGTGGCCGAATGGGTACATCGGTCGCTGCATCTCCGGATGCTCCGCAGCGAACTCCCGAACCTCCTCGAGTGTCAGACTTGTTTCGTCCAGCACGGATTTGATTTCGTTCTTGGCCCGCACCTTCGCTTCGCCCAGCGCCATCTGCACGCGGCTGTGAGCGTTGACATCGCCCTCGCCCGAGGTCTCGATGGGGAGGAAGATCATGTCCTTGTAATGCGAAACCACCGCCGACTGCGCGCCGTCCGATTGGGTGGAGGGCATGCAGCCAAACGGCTTGAGGCTCAGCACCATGTGGCAGAGGTCTTTATTCGAGTAGTAGATGTTCTTGGCAACTTCCAGGTGACCTTCGCCGCCGCCCGCGCGCGAGTTGTAGTACGGGTGGCCAAGCCGCTGCAGTTCGTACTGGTCGGTCAGGTGATGGGCGATGCCGCCCAGCGCGTCAATCAACCGGTGGTACTCGCGCTTGAAGATCAGTTCTGCCGCGGTCAGCGTGGCCAACTTTTGCTGAGCGCTCAGGTGGCTGCCGAATACCTTTGTGAGGTTCCATTTCGGAACACCTTTTTGGATCAGGTCGAGCCCGCGCTCGTCCTTAATCTTCTGCTTTGCCTGGTGGATCATGTACATGATCCACGTTCCGATGGGTTCCACCATCACTTGCGCTCCCTCGCGCTCCAGAAACTTGAACATGTTGAAGTTCCCGTCGCCCTCGGTGGTCTGCGCCCAAAACTCGCCGGTGATTTTCACGATGGGCTTCACGCGGGTGCGGTCCACAGGAATCGCGTTGAAACGGTCGCGGACATCGTTCAAGGCAGCGGTGTAATCGTCACCATAGAGCTGATTCAGGAACTTGCCGAGGTACTCGGCCGTGCCGCGGACACCACTCATCGCCAGGAGTGAGCTCAGTTTGCCTCGCAACGTCCAAGGTTGCTTTGCCCGCATCACCTCATGGAGCAGGTCCATGCACTCGTCAAGGACGCGGTCGGTTTCGCCCGCGTTCACCTCGAACGGCCGTATCTGATAGGCGACGTCGTTGATGATGTCGCCGATGTTCATGGCGTTGAGGATGCTCAAGAAGAAGTCGAGGTTCATCTCCAGCCCGGCTTCCGCCTCCGCCTGGTTCAGTCCTCCGTTTTGCTGGAAAAGTAAGACCCGGAAGCCGTCAAAACCCGCGTTGCGCAGGGCCAGCCGATATTCCGCCTCGTACATGCCAAAGCGGCAAGGCCCGCAGGCGCCGGCGGTGAAGAAGACGTACCGGTCGATGATTTCCCGTTTGCTCAAGCCCTTCTCTTCCAGGTGCTGAACGTATTGCAGGAGGTTGCCCACCGTGAAATTCGTGGGATTGCATTGCCCATTGTTGCCGTATTCCTTGCCGAGCTGGAA
>JAIQGH010000079.1 GCA_020072655.1 Terriglobia bacterium
GTACGGGGAGCGGCTCGCACCTGTAACCCAGGCTCTCGAGGGCGCCATGAATCAGCTTCTCGTGTTTCCAGGTGAGCCCGCCAAACAGAATCGTTGTGCTCTCGCGCTGCGATCTGAGGCAAGGGTTCTCGATCGGCTTGTGGAAATGGCTTATTCCGGGACGCTCGAGCCCGGCTTCCCGCTCAAGCCGCCTGCGCTCCTCCTCCAGGCGAAGGCGGATGCTATCCTCACTGGGGCTGATCTGAACCAGCCCCCCCGTGGCCGCCGGGGTCTGACTTAAGTGCAGAGTGCTCATTCCTCACCTCATGCGGGGATGCGTGCCGACCTGCCGCCGCCGACGACGGCACGTGGGCTCCAGGCACCCTTTGGATTCTCGATGGGCAGCTCTGTCGCTCGGGTCGCGGTATGTTCTAGTTTCGTTAAGCCCTTAGGTGCCCTATTCCCAAGAGCAGACTTATTCAGCCAGCGCGCGATTCTGGCCCACGCTCCGAGTCAGAGTAAACCAGAATGCAGCGAACGGTCGGTTTCGGACGCTTAATGGGTGAGTGTAGATATTAATATTCAACTAACTGAAACAAAGGACGTTAGATTGCCAATTCGGCCCTTGTGTGGTGTCTGAGGAGCACGGAAGAAGGGGTTCGATCAAGACCAGACAAGCTTTCTGCTTTTGTGCTAGCCTTAGCACAAGTCGTCCAGCGACTTGATGTTCGTCAAGTTTCTGGGCGCCACTCAACAGGTAGCTTAGTGTGCGGGTAGCCCGCTCAAGGGGGTTCGCTGCGGAATGAGCTCAACTTTCTCGGACGAAAGTGGCAAGCTTGCGCAACCGCTCGTGGCGACGGTGGAGCAATTCCGCCGCAGGGAGGGCGCTCAGTTCACGCAAACTTGATTCGATGCGCGGTCGCAGCAGCGCCGCCGCGTGGGCATGATCCGTGTGGGCGCCATCCGGGGGCTCCGGAATAATCTCATCCACAATCTCGAAACCACGCAGATCCTGGGCAGTCAGCTTCAGGATGCGCGCCGCGTCCTGTTTGTGCTGCCAGTCGCGCCAAAGAATCGAGGAGCAGCTTTCCGGCGAGATCACCGAGTAGACGGCATTTTCGAGCATCAACACGCAGTCGCCAATCGCGATAGCCAGCGCTCCGCCGCTTCCGCCTTCGCCGTGGATGATCACCACAATGGGGACAGCAAGTTTGGGAATCTCTTTCAGATTGTTCGCAATCGCTTCCGCCTGCCCGCGCTCCTCGGCTCCGATGCCCGGGTAGGCTCCCGGAGTGTCAACCAGGGAGATAATCGGCAACCCGAACTTGGCGGCCATTTGCATGAGGCGCATTGCCTTGCGGTATCCCTCGGGCTTCGGCATGCCGAAATTGCGCAGGAGTTTCTGCTTCGTGTCGCGGCCCTTCTGATGGCCCACAACCATCACAGCGCGCCCCTCGAAGCGCGCCAGCCCGCAGACGATCGCCGCGTCGTCGGCGAAGCGGCGGTCGCCGTGCAGTTCGGTGAAGTCGGTAAACAGCAATTGGATGTAATCGAGCGTGTAAGGCCGCTGCGGGTGCCGAGCCAGGAGAACCCGGTCCCAGGCGTCCTTGGGGGCGCCTGTGCCCACGCGTTGCAGGGCTTCCAACTGGCCGCGCAGGCGGTCGATCTCCTCCTGCGCGGCTTCGGAGTCGGAGGATTTCTCGAGCTCCGCGATTTGCCGCGTGAGTTCTAGCACGACAGCGGATTGTGCTTGTGACTCAGGCATTGATACAGGTTACAGGGAACGGGAGGAAGAATGGCCCAGCAAGTTCTTACTTGCGGCCTCCATTTCCCTTTCTTTCAAGCAACAGGGGCTCCTCGGCGCAGACGGCCCGCAGGCGCGCGAGAAGCTCGTCATCCACCCGCACGGCGCGAGATTTGCGCGGCCGCAGCCGCGTCTGGAAATCCCCCGGCCGGATCAACTCGAAAACCACCGGGTGCTCACCGGGCGATGCTGCGAGGAGTCGCTCAATTTCTTCGAGGACATTGTCCTCTGCCCGCTCCAGGTTGACGCGGATGAGCAATTCGGCCTGGGGGCCGTTCGCGGCTGCTTCGAGAGGTTTGGCCTCGCTCACCACGACCTTCGGTCGCGAATTCTCCTCGTGCCGAACGCGTCCTTTGATGAGCAGCACAGCGTCCGGCTTCAAAACGCCTTGGAGTTGCTGCAACGCCTGCGGAAACACGAGCAGCTCCACGGACCCGCGCAGGTCCTCGAGGGTCCCGCTGGCCCAAAGGTCCCCTTTCTTGCTGGGGCGGACCCGCAGGTGGGTGAGAATGCCCGCGAGCGCGACCGGAGACTCGTGGTCCATTGTTTCAATCGAGGTGCTATCCGCACGCGTCAGTCCCGCCAGCTTCGCGGAGTACTTCTCGAGCGGATGACCGGTGACGTAGAAACCCAGGACCTCCTTTTCGCCTGCCAGCCGCTCCGGCTCGGTCCATTCAGGGAGGTCCGGAAGCTGGACCGGCTTCTCCGCCGCCGGCTCGGCTCCGCCCATGAAGAGTCCATGCTGTCCCGAGTTCGCTTCCCGCTGGCGCTTCTGCCCTAAATCCATGGCGCGGTCCAGAGCGGCCGTCATTTGCGCTCGCCGCGCGCCCAGTGAATCCAGCGCCCCGGCCTTGATCAGGCTTTCGATCACACGCTTGTTCAGCAGGCGAAGGTCTACATTCTCGCAGAACTGGAAGAGATTATCAAAGCGCCCGAGCTTCCATCGTGCCGTGAGCACCGAATCGATCGCTGCCTCGCCGACATTCTTAATCGCTGTCAAACCGAACCGTATGCTGCCCCCGCTTGGGGTAAAGGCCAGATCGCTCGAGTTAATGTCGGGCGGCAGGATGGCGATACCCATATCGCGGCACTCGTTCAGATAATGCGTAAGCTTTTCCTGATTACCCGTTTCCGAGGTCAGCAGTGCGGCCATGAACTCGACAGGATAGTGGGCCTTCAAGTAAGCAGTGTGATAGGCGATGAGCGCATAGGCTGCCGAATGGGACTTGTTGAAGCCATAACCCGCGAACTGTTCGACAAGGTCCCAGAGCTTCTGGGCCTTCGATGCCGCCACGCCGTTCTTGCGCGCGCCGGCCAGGAATTTCTCCTTGTTGGCCACCATCTCTTCGTGTTTCTTCTTCCCCATGGCGCGCCGCACCACGTCCGCTTCGCCGAGCGTGAATCCGGCTACCTTGTTGAAGATTTGAATCACCTGCTCCTGGTACACGATGACCCCGTAGGTCTCTGCCAGGATTTCCTCCAACTGGGGCAGATCGTAGCTAACTCGCTTGCGGCCCGTCTTGCGCGCGATGTAATCGTCAATCATCCCGCCCTGCAGGGGACCGGGGCGATAGAGGGCATTGAGCGCCGTCAGGTCGGCGAGGCGATTCGGCTTGACGCGCCGCAGGATATCGGTCATGCCGCGGCTTTCAAATTGGAAGATGCCGGCCGTGAGTCCCTTCGCGAGCAGCTCATAGCTCGGGGCGTCATCCAAGGGGAGGCCCGGGAGATCGAGCGTTTCGCCGCGCGTGCCCTCGATCAGCCGCAGACAATCGTCAATGACGGTTAGGGTGGTAAGCCCCAGAAAATCCATCTTCAGCAGGCCGATCTTTTCCAGATCGTCCATGGCGTACTGCGTGGTGATTTCATCCTTGTTGCTCTTATAGAGAGGGACGATCTCCTGAAGGGGCTGCGGCGAGATCACGACGCCTGCCGCGTGCGTCGAGGCGTGGCGAGCGAGGCCTTCGAGGCGCGCGGCAATCGAGAGCAGCTCCGCAACTCGCGGATCGCGATCCTTCGCTTGACGGAGTTCCGGTGACTGCGCCAGCGCTTCCTGGAGCGTGATATTCAAGACGTTGGGGACGAGTTTCGCAATACGGTCCACCTCTGCATAGGGCATGTCCAGCGCCCGCCCGGCATCGCGGAGGACCGCCTTCGCGCCCATCGTGCCGAAGGTGATGATCTGGCTGACGTTGTCGCGGCCGTATCGCTCCGTGACGTAGTTGATCACTTCTCCGCGCCGCCGCATGCAGAAATCAATATCGATGTCCGGAAAAGAGACGCGTTCCGGATTAAGAAAGCGCTCGAAAAGCAAGTCGTTCTGCAGCGGGTCGATGTCGGTGATGTGCAACGAGTAGGAAACCAGGCTGCCCGCGGCGGACCCGCGGCCCGGCCCCACGGGAATGGATTTGTCGCGCGCAAAGCGGATGAAGTCCCAGACGATCAGGAAGTACCCGGCGAAGCTCATCTGCTTGATGAGCTCGATTTCACGCTCCAAGCGCTCTTCGTATTCTTCCATCGGATGACGTAACCGTCCCTCATTACGCAGGCGCTCCAGGCGTGCCCGGCGCTCCGCGAATCCCTGTCTCGCCACCTTTTCGAGGTAGCTCTCCAGCGTCTCCCCCGCCGGGACTTCGAAGGGCGGAAAGACATGCTGCTTTTTCTCCAGGTGCAGGTTACAACGCTCGGCGATCTCGACCGTGCGCTCGAGTGCTTCCGGGATCTCGCCGAAAAGTTTGAACATCTCCTCGTAAGACTTGAAGTAGAACTGATCCGTCGCAAAGTGCATCCGGTTGGGGTCGCTCAGTGTCTTGCCGGTCTGGATGCAGACCAGGACATCCTGGGCCCGCGCGTCGGCCTGGGTCAGATAGTGAGTGTCATTGGTGACGACCAGAGGGATTCCCGTCTCCCGCGAGAGGCGAGCCAGTTGCGGGTTGATCTTATGCTCTTCGGTGACGCCTTGGTCCTGGACTTCCAGGAAGAAATTCCCTTTGCCGAAAATGTCGCGCAGGTCGTAAGCCGCTTGCCGGGCCGCTTCGTAGCGGTCGTCGAGCAGCGTGGCGGGCACCTCGCCGCGCAAGCAACCGGAGAGCCCGATCAGCCCGTCCGCATGACGCGCCAGCAGGTCTTTGTCGATCCGCGGCTTGTAGTAGTAGCCCTCCAGAAACGCCGCCGAGGCCAGCTTGACCAGGTTCTGGTAGCCGCGCTCGTTCTCGCAGAGCACAGTGAGGTGATTTGGACGATCCGCGTCCGGGGAGCGATCAAAGCGGTTCGTCGGGGCAATATAGACCTCGCACCCGATAATGGGCTTGATCCCGCATTTGAGCGCTTCGCTGTAAAACTTGACGGCGGCGAAGAGGTTGCCGTGGTCGGTCATGGCCACGGCGGGCATCTTGAGCTCGACCGCGCGTTCCATCAGGCGAGAGATCTCGCAAGCCCCGTCAAGCAGACTGTAGTCGGTGTGAAGATGCAAGTGAACGAAGTTGCTGGGTGACATCCCGAAGCATTCTAGCAAAAAAATCTTCAGCCGGGGGAGGCGCGGCGTCGGTCTTGTGGGGTGTTTCCAATATTTGAGGTAGGGGATTATTTCGTCTTGCCGGGCTTCGTTTTGGCCTTGGGGCGTGTACCAGGAGCAGCGGCCGCCGGAGGCACGGGTTCTTTGATTCCCGCCAGGGCACGGAATTCTTTGAGAAGCTGCTGGTGGGATTTGATCTTCCCATCTAGCTGGGCAAGGAAAAGTTGATGGAAGATTTTCTCGAACTTCAATCCGGCCTCGAGACCCAGTGTCAGAAGCTCTGTCCTTGGCATCTTGGCGCGGACGATCGGGTACTTGAATAAGAAATTCTTCACCCGCGCCTGGATTTTTCCCTGCCGGTAGTACGCCAGCAAGAACATCAGCAAGGCTTGCGGCTGTTCGGAAAGCAGTGTGTAAGTCTGGCTCGGCAAGGCCGCCCTGGAGCTTCCCAGAACTCGCGCAAGCTTTCGCGCTGCAGCGTCCATGCCTAGAGCCATTTGGGCGGTCTTGCGGTCGTGGATGATCTTCGTGGCAAGGCGGTTGCGCTGCGTCCCGCCCAGTTTCGCAGTGAGACAATGGAAGTTGACCAGGAATGCATCGGCCCCGGGCAGCATTTGCGCAACATTGCGGATGCGCGCAAAATGGTCGTACGGCAGGCGCAGCGAGGCCAGCTTGCTATCGAGTCCGGCCAGCAATTTCCGCTCGGAAAGCTCCTTGAGAACCCGCCCCGGGTTGTCTTCCTGGAGGATGGCGCGCAATTCGCGTCCCTGCTGGTCGGGATCCAGCCTTTCGTAGGCTCGAGATTCGAGAGCAGCGTTTAGCCACATCCCGGTCCTTTCCTCAGCCTTGAAATCCAGCCGCATCCCGAGCCGCAACAAGCGGTAGATTCGTGACGGATCTTCTTGAAAACTCCGGCTATGGAGGGCGCGGAACTCTCGCCGCTCGATATCCGCGGCGCCGTTTGTGGGGTCAAGCAACAGCCCTCGGGAGTTGGGATGGAGCGAAACGGCCATGGCATTCACTGAAAAGTCGCGCCGGCGCAAGTCTTCGAAAATGTCGGCTGGCATGATATCCGGCGGCCGTCCAGTCTTGGAATATACCTCGCTCCGCGCCGCGGCAACCTCGGCACGCACGCCGTTCGCGAAAGTGATCTCGGCAGCGTTCACGCGAGGCTGGTGACGCAGTTGCGCGATGCGTGCTGGCGCCGGCTCGCTTCCCTTTGGAGGCGATTGGAGATGTCGTAACACCTTCTGTGGATTCCCTTCCACTGCGAAATCCAAGTCGTGAATGACCTGCTGGCCGTGGGTGAGATCGCGGACCGCACCGCCTACCAGGTAGAGGTTCAAGCCCTGGCTGCCGGCGATCCGGCTCAGGTGGTTGATGAGCTGGAATTGCTGGGGTGAGAGCCGACTTTCCATCAGGAAGTTGTAGTCGCTCATGGGTTTGCCTCTTCGCTGGCCGCTGTCGCCTGCTCCCTACGCGCGAGGATGGTGTTCGCGATAGACCTGCTTTAGCCGTTCCTTGAGAACATGCGTGTAAATCTGCGTTGTTGAAATGTCGCTGTGGCCAAGCATCAGTTGAATGGAGCGTAGATCCGCTCCCCGCTCGAGCAAATGGGTTGCGAAAGAGTGGCGAACAACGTGCGGCGTGAGAGGCGTCGAAATGCCTGCCGTACGTCCATAACGAGTGAGAAGTTTCCAGAACCCCACTCGCGAAAGTCGTCCAGCCCGCTGATTCAGAAACAGATACGGAGATTCCTTCTGCTTGGCCAGTCCTGGCCGGCCGCGCCGCACATAATCCTCGACTGCCCGCAAGGCCGATTTCCCCACTGGAATCAAGCGCTCTTTGCTTCCCTTTCCCCTGCAGCGCACGACACCGAGATTCACTTCGAAGTCGTCCCAACGCAGCCCAGTCAATTCCGAAACGCGCATCCCGGTCGCGTACAGCAGCTCCAGCATCGCCTTGTCCCGAAGGCCAGCGGGCGTGGACGGGTCGGGTTGCTGGAGGAGGGTGTCGACTTCCGAGGCCGTCAGGTATTTCGGAAGGCTCTGCCCGATCTTCGGAGCATCGATTTCCTCCGTGGGATCGGTTTTGAGCCGTCCTTCCTTCATCAGGAACTTGAAGAAACCTCGTAGCGAAACCAGATGTCGCGCGACTGACTTGGCGCTCAGCCCGCGTCGATAAAGCGAAGCAAGGAAATCCCGAATGTCTTCGCGGTCGGTCTTGGCAATGGTCTGCTGCCTTCGTTGGAGGAACCGGTTGAACTCCTTGAGATCCCGCGCATAGCTGGCAATGCTGTTGGCCGCCAGGCCTTTCTCCACGCGGATATAGTCAATGAAGGCCACCAGTTCCGGCGCTGCCGCAGGGTCTGACGGCTCGGGGTGCGTCGGGCTCGGGACCGGTTCGCTGACCTGAGGGGGCTGTTTTGATGACTCCATGTCTCTCATTCGCACGCCGCGCGAAGGTCCGAGCTCAGGCTCCTCGGGAGCCCCCGCCCTGGAGTTCTACTCATCTCGCCCTGGCCGTCCGCACACCAACCCAGAGAGAGAACTAAGTCTTTGAATTTGAGCAAATTAGGAACAAGTCTCAAGAACGGCGCTCCGGCAAGGATGCCGAAATACTTGACAGGCCGTCACGGGACCCTATACTAGCACAAGCCTGTTTCTGCGGCCAAGCTGCAATTTACCGAAGTGCCATGATGTCGGACGGTCGTCCGGTGGCGAGAGCTGCCCAATCCTCCTCGACCCGTAAGAAGGTGGTGGTCCGCAAGTTGGACGGCGAGGCCATCAAGGGCTACGTGGACTCGGTTGGCTGCCTCGGGCTGCGCGGCGTGGAAGTGCTCGACCGCGAGGGCCGGATGATCAGCGTCCCCCTGGAGACGATCAGGGCCGTTTACTTCGTCCGCGACTTCGATGGCGGCTTGGATCGTTCGGAGCGGAGGGTTTTCCTCAGCCGACCGCGGCTAGGCGGCATCTGGATCCGCATGACCTTCAAGGACCACGAGGTTATGGACGGGATCATGGCCAACAACCTCCTTGAGTTCGACTCCTCCGGCTTCTTGGTGACGCCCCCCGACTTCACGTCCAATAACGTCCGAGTTTTCGTGCCTCGGGCCGCGCTCGAAACCGTCGAAGTTCTCGGAGTCATCTCCGATGGCTCAGCTCGCCGTGCCGCAGGGCGCGTGCGCCGCCTTGGCGCCAAGCGAGCGCCGGAAGGCGCACAATTCGACCTCTTCCCCGCGGAACGGGAATCCCCCTCCGAGTAATTTTGAGAACGCCCCGCCCTGCTTTCGCCTCTAATTGCGGTGAAGCTCTGCTGTGTGCTGTAAGTGACTTATTATAAAAGGCATAGTATGGACTGGTTGTCCGCAAAATGGGGATCGTGGCTATGAGGCAGGCTCAATCTGGGGTACAGGAGGCAGGTCAAGTTTCTGGTAGATGGCGTAAAGGGCGAGTTCCAGCCGGTCGGAAACCCCCACCTTGTCGTAAATTGCGCGAAGGTGATTCTTGACGGTCTGCTCGGTAATGTGAAGTCGTTCCGCGATCTCCCGGTTCCGCCATCCCTGCACGAGGCAACTAATGACGGACTTTTCGCGTCTGGTGAGCGTCTCAACGGGGCGAAGCAGAACCTTTGACATGTCCTTGGCGCTCGGCGCAGCCGGCGGAGTCAACGGCGCGGGGAGGCATATTTCGTTCTTCATGACCTGCCGCGCACCCTTTACAAAGACTTCGGGATCACTGGAGCGCAGAACGACGCCGGCCGCGCCGGCTTTGACATACTGTTCCGATTCGGGCCCGCCGACCCCCGGGGCAATGACGATGATTTTTCCGCCTGCCCAAACCTGACGAAGCCGCGCTATGAAGTTGGCTGGGTCGGGACCGAGCATGGCGGATTGCAGGAAGAAGACATCGGGCTTGAATTTCTTGGCGAGGCCAAGAACCTGCCCTGCCTGATCCGCCTGGGCAACGACCCGCAGGTCGTCCTCGACCCCGAACAGCTTCTTGAGCCCAAGGCGAAATACACCCTCCGCATCGGCGATCATGATGCGAATTGTCCGGCTAGCGCGGTGGGCGGTTCGCATTATGACGGCTTGACGGCACCCCGGGGTCGAGAGCGGTCACGACGGCCGCTGGACTCGCCGAACCCGGTAATCGTCGATGATCGCCCCGACACCTGTCACCCCCGCAGGCTGTCCAACTACTCGTCCCTCACAGCGTAGTAGGAGTGGAATCCTCGTGAAGTCAACCGGCAAGCTCACCGCGATCGTGATCGGAGTCTCGTGGGGAAGATGGACTGGCAACGACATGAACATGCCGTTGGCGCTGATACACGCCGTTTTCCCCTGAGCCTGATGCGCCTTTCCCGTCCGACCCCTCCAGCGGATCTCGACAGGGAATTCCACGGGAATCCTTATACCTGCGCGAAGGTAATTCATTGGATTAGGAGCCTTACCTTTCTCGCTAATCGTGCGGTGCAAAGATTAACTCGTTTCTGCCCTTCCCGCAAGGTCTCGCTGGTCGTGCCACAAGGAGGAAAGGCTCAGAGGCTGGCGATCAGTGTTTCCTAATCAACGGCGCCTCACAATGTCACTGCAGTACTGTTACGTTGGTACTTGCCCTGTTCAGACTTTTGGGGGATGCTCCTGCAAGCGCCGACCTTGACTACGCCACAAGGACATTGGCGTGACGGCCTCGGCCTATGAAGGTGGAACGGGACTTCTCGTTGCCTTCCCTTCCCTGTCGCTGTTACGCTTACGTTCGGAGCGGAGCGCCGCAGATAAGTGGCGCCGCTAATTCCAACGAGGAATCAGACCTATGAAACTTGGCGACTTGGCGGCAAGGCTTGGCTGCCCTCTCGAGGGACCGGCGGACGTGGAAGTCACAGGCGTCGCGGGGATGGACGAAGCAGGGCCGACAGAGGTCACCTTCTTTGCCAACCCTAAGTACTTCAAAAAGCTCAAGACCACGCGCGCGGCGGCCATCATCGTTAGCCCGGAGATCGCCTCGGGCGAGCGACCCCTCTTGCGCAGCGACAACCCCTATCTAACCTTCGCCAAGGCGCTGGAGATCTTCTACCGGCCCTACCGCCCGCCTGCGGGTATCCATCCCACGGCGGTTATCGCGCCCGACGCCAAGCTGGGGCGAAATCCTTCCATCGGGCCTTACGTGGTGATTGAAGAAGGCGTCGAAATCGGCGACGACTGCGTCCTGAAGGGCTTTGTGATGGTCTATCGCCAGGCCAAGATCGGCCACCGGTTCCTGGCTCATTCGCACTCCGTCGTTCGTGAGGGCGTCCGCATCGGCAACGACGTAATCCTGCAAAACGGCGTCGTGGTGGGAGGCGACGGCTACGGCTTCGCCAAGCAGGCGGACGGCTCCTACTACAAGATCGTGCAGTCGGGAACGGCCGTCATTGAAGACGACGTCGAGATTCAGGCGAATGCCTGCGTCGACCGCGCCGGTGTGGGTGAAACGCGCATTCGACGCGGCGTCAAGGTCGACAATCTCGTTCAGGTCGGGCACGGAAGCGACGTGGGCGAGAACTCACTCCTCTGCGGCCAAGTGGGCCTTGCCGGCAGCTCCAAGATCGGGCGCAACGTGGTCCTGGCAGGCCAAGTCGGCGTCGCCGGGCACCTGACCATCGGCGACAACGTGATTGCCACGGCGCAGTCAGGGATTCCCCACGACGTGGAAGCGAACAAGGTCATTTCCGGCTATCCAGCAATGGATAACGCCCAGTGGTTGAAATGCGCGGCGATTTATGCCCGCCTGCCAGAAATCTTTGCGGCGTACCGAAAGTTGCTCAGGCTCCTGGAGAAAGAAGACGTGGGCTCGTGATCGGGTGGAGAGGGGCAGCGCTCCTGTATGTGGTGCCCCTCTCGAAGGGCCCCCATGACCCCTTACCGTATTCTGACTCCTGACTCCCGGCTTCTGCTCAGATTGCGAATTAACCTTCGCGACCGGCTGTCCCACCCCCACGAGGTGTCCGCCAGCCGCCGGCCTCCCATTCCTGTTGACAAAGTCTTGGGAGCACCTTAGCTTAGATACGCACGTTTCGTCGGGGTCTTCATCACCTAATAGGAATCGCGTCTTCATACTAGAATCCGCTCAGGGGCGGAGGGCATCTTGCCGGCGGAGTCTCTTCGCCGAAATCTCAAGCTCTGGGGGGGACGTATGCAGAAACGACTGGTCCAGTATGTCTGTTCGTTGATTTTCGTGGCGCTGGCGGCGGGCCTGCCGCTGCGGGCGCAGAGTGCGGATCAGGGCAAGGCACCCATGTACTCGTACATCTCCGAATGGGCGGTGCCGCGCGCGCAGTGGGCCGACATGGAAAAGCTCGACGACCAGGAGAAGTCCTTGATGGATAAACTGATCGCTGACGGCACGATCGTCAGCTACGCGAGCTTCACGAACCTGCTGCACCAGGAGGGTGAACCCACCCACGGAACTTGGTTCAGCGCCATGTCAGAAGGCAAGCTGCTAAAAGCGCTGGAAGCGGTTTATGCACAGGGAACCACCACTGCTCCGGTGCAGGCCGCTTCCAAGCACTGGGACTACCTCACGGTCAGCCGCCTCTACAACCAGCGCTCCGGAAAGTTCGACGGCGGCTACCTCATTGTCTCCTTTTGGAACGTGAAACCGGGTCACATGCACGAGGTTCGGGACCTGGAGAAGAACAACATCGTGCCGGTGCTGGAGAAGCTGCTCGCGGAGGGCACCGTGACCGCTTACGGAATGGAGACCGAGGATTTCCATGCGGGTAAACTCGGACGGGCCGACTTCTACGTCACCGTCTCCGACGCCGCAGCCATGGACACGGTGGACAAGGCATTGGACGACGTGTTTGAAAAGAATCCGGCGCTGGAGGCCGCCTTCCGGTCGATGACTGAAAGCGAAGGCCACCGCGACTATCTGCTACGTCTGCGCTACATGGCGAACAAATAGCCGGCAACCACAGCTAGGATTGGGCCGCAGGCGGGTTCTTGGTGGGTCCGGGAACGGTTCATCCCCGGAACGGATCACCCACACGGCCGGCTCGTCATGGCGGGGCTCGCCGTAGCTTGCCTTCGCATTGCGCAAGGTGGTCTCCGAGTTCGCGGCTGCCGGTTCCGAAGGCTTCCGCGCCATCGGGGGCCACAAACCTCCAGCTGCCGTCGCCGAACGTGTGGAGACATCCCAATCGCGGGTGCTCATAGAGCACCGTTTCGCCATCGACATCCGAGCGTCGGAACCCGTGTCGAAGCGCCACTTCGTGGCGCCCGCCTGAGGCGATGCCGTGCAGACCGGCCATGACTTCGGCAGGCGGCGGCGTTTCCGGGTATTTTTCGTAGTCCCCCAACCCCGAATAGATAGCCCGTCGGACCCGCTCGATAAGCACTTCGCGGTCTTCGCTCAAGAGGCCAGCGGTGGGAACCGGGTCATGAACGGTAATCCGCACGACTCCCGGATGGACCGCCCGTTCACCTTTGCGCATGATCTTGGTGAAGCCGGAAACCGTTACCGGCACAATTGGGACCTGCGCGCGCATCGCCATCACAAAGACACCCTTCTTGAAAGGCAGAAGCCGTCCGTCGGGACTGCGCGTCCCCTCCGGATAGGCGAGGAAGGAGTGCCCCTTCTGGAGAGATTCGACGGCTTCGTCGAGGGCGCGCAGGGCGCGTTCGCGATTTTGGCGGTCTACCGGAATAAACCCAACCCTGCGCATGGCGCGGCCCAGAATCGGTACGCGGAAAATCTCTTTTCGGACAAGGACACGAATGGGAGGAAGGATCGAAATCACGGCGGGCGGATCGACGTTGCTCTGATGGTTGGCCATGAAAACCACAGCGCGCGCGGGCGGGATCTTTCCCAGGCCGTGGACCTCAAGCCTCACGCCTGCCAACCAGACCCCCAACTTGCAGCCCCAGACACCCACTCGATAGACCGGCCGCGCGTTACCGCTCAGAAGAGCATAGACGAGCAGCGGCGGCCCTATCAGCAGCACGTACGCGAACGTTAAGCAGGTCGCGAACAACGCCCGGATCATGGCTTCCCTGCCCCCGCGCTTGGGCTCGTCGTTCCCTCCAGCCAGCCTTGCCGCACCTGTCGCGCGAGTTCGCCCGCGTCCTTGATTTCTTCGATTCGATAAATAGTCTGAGGCCGGCTGCCAAGTGGAAACTTCAGCGTGAACTCCTGCTCCCCACGCCGCACGCGGAAGCGCACTTCCTGGCCAGGCTTCATTTCCGCGATTGCGTCATCGGGAGCCCGACTCAGGGGGTGCCCGTTCATCTCCAGCAGAATATCGCCTCGGGCGAGCCCCGCCGTCTCCGCACCGCTGCCCGGTTCCACCGATTCGACCCTCACCGGCCCCTCGAAACCGCGCACAGCCAGAAAACCAGGTGCCGCGGTCTGCTGCGTCCCCGCAATCAGGCGCAGCCCGGCATAGCCCAAGTAGGTGTCGTAATCCAGCCCGCGAGTGCCCGAGACATAGTCGTCGAAGAACTGGTTCAAACCATCGAAGTCCGGGGCAAGCTCGGCGATGGTTTTCAGCAGGTCCGGCTCGGTGAAGAACCGCATGCGACGCGCGAACTCTTCGTTCAGCCGTCGCATGACATCGTCGAGACCGTGCGCGTTCGCGCTCGCGTGGCGAATTCCAAGGTCGAGAAGAAAGCCGACCAGCGAGCCCTTGTTGTAATAGGAAATGCTTCGCTCGGGCCGGTAGTAGTCCGGATACTTCTCGAGCCAAGCTTCCTGGCCGGACACCTCGACGCTTTGAAAGCGCCGCGCCGGCCGTTCCTGGAGTTGCTGGATGGCTGCCGCCAGCCGCTCGTAGAACATATCGCCGGAGATCAGTCCCGCGCGCAATAGGGCCAACTCCTGATACGTACTCGTCACACCCTCGCAAAACCACAGGTCGCGCGTATCGTTTCCGTGCACGTAGTCAATGGGCTCGAGACTTTGCGGCCGGAAGCGCTTGACGTTCCAGGCGTGGAAGAACTCGTGGGCCAGGACGGACTCGAGCCCCAGCCAATTCGTCGTCAGGTCAGGGGCGGGATAACTGACCGCGGTCCCGTCCCGATGCTCCATGCCTCCGCTTCCCTGGGCGGGGAAATGCAGAATAAATGTGTAGCGCGCCGAAAGAGTGTCCCGCATCAGCGCGGTCTCTGTCGCCGTGATCTTCTTCAGCGAGGAGAGCAGGCGGTCGGCAGAGTAATCCACTCCCGGCGCATCCACGATCACGCGGTAGATTGTGTCGCCCTGTACGTAGGAATAATCCTGGAACTCGCCGGCTTCGGCAGGGCTGTCAGTCAGGACATCATAATTGGCCGCGGTGAATTCGTTCGGATGCACGTCGTCCTTGAGCAGAGTGCCGACCTTCCACCCCTCGGGAAGCAGAAACTTGACTCGCATCGGGCGGCCGCGCTCCTGAGGTAGATAAAAACAGAGCAGGGCGAAGTTCAGAAAGGCGTGATGTCCGTCGAGGACGCACGACCACACATCGTCCTCGTTGCAGTAGACGCGGTAGCGCACCTCGAGGACGTCGCAGTCACGTTCGTCGCTTCGCCACGTCTGGAGGTCAATGCGCGTGAGTGTCTGCTTTCGCCCATCGCAGTTGGCCTCGAGTTCCTGCACATCGCGAACGAAATCTCGAACCTGGTAAAGGGCATTCCAGGCGGGAAACTGCAGTTCCGTCGCGGCACGCGCGTGCGGAAGATGC
>JAIQGH010000198.1 GCA_020072655.1 Terriglobia bacterium
GGATCGTCCCGCGCAACGCCGGATAGCGGGCCTCGAGCGCGTCGAGAATAGAGCGCTGCGTGACCTGCCCCTCGACCTCGAGCGTCACCTCGCCCTCGACGCCCGTGAGCCTCCGCAAATGATACGGCAGCGCGACTCGAATCATATTAGTCGGTCCCCTGGTTTCGCGATTCCCGCAAAGCTAGTAGCGCGGACCCCGATGTCGTTCATCGGGGTCCGCGGTTCTTGTCAATCCAGCGCCGCAGACCTCAACGGCAGAGGTCTGCGCTACCGCTCCGCCCATGGGGATTATTACGTCAGCGTCTGCACCTCAACGGAAAGCACAGCGGGAAGGTCGCGGACAATCGGCGCCCAGCTATCTCCCGCATCCGCCGAGCAATACACCTGCCCGCCGGTAGTGCCGAAATAGATGCCGCAATCGTCGAGGGAGTCTACGGCCATGGCGTCGCGCAGCACGTTCACGTAGCAGTTGGCTTGCGGCAGGCCCTTGGTGAGCGCTTCCCACTCGTTGCCCCCCGTGCGGCTGCGATACACACGGAGCTGTCCGTCGAGCGGAAAATGCTCCGAGTCGCTCTTGATGGGGACGACATAGATGGTTTCCGGCTCGTGCGCGTGCACATCGATGACGAACCCGAAGTCCGTCGGCAAGTTCCCGCTCACCTCGTGCCACGAATCGCCGGCGTCGTCGCTGCGCATCACGTCCCAGTGCTTCTGCATGAAGAGCACGCCAGGGCGCGAGCGGTGCAACGTGACGTGATGAACGCAGTGGCCGATTTCGGCGGTCTGGTCAGGGAGATATTGGGACTTCAGCCCACGGTTGATCGGTTTCCACGTTTTGCCGCCGTCGTCGGTGCGGAAGGCACCCGCCGCCGAAATGGCGATATAGATGCGGCCGGGGTTGCTCGGATCGAGAAGAATCGTGTGCAGGCACATTCCGCCAGCGCCGGGCTGCCAGCGCGGTCCGGTGCCGTGGCCGCGCAGGCCGGCGAGTTCCTGCCAACTGTGCGCGCCGTCGGTCGAGCGGAACAAGGCGGCGTCTTCCACGCCCGCGTAAACCGTATCCGGATCGGTGAGCGACGGTTCGAGATGCCAGACGCGCTTGAACTCCCAGGGATGCTGCGTGCCGTCGTACCACTGGTGGGTGGTGAGGGGCTTACCGGTTTCGGGGCTGGTGTCATAGACGAATTTGTTGCTTTCGCCCATCGGCCAGCCCTGCGGCGACTTCGTCGGCCCGCCCCCCGGCGTCTCCCACGTCTTGCCGGCGTCGCTCGAGCGCTGGATGATTTGCCCAAACCATCCGCTTGTCTGCGAAGCGTAAATCCGGTTCGGATCGGCGGGCGACCCCTTGACGTGATAAACCTCCCAGCCCGTAAAATGCGGCCCGCTTACATTCCATTTTTCCCGCTTGCCGTCCGACTCCAGGATGAACGCGCCCTTGCGCGTGCCAACCAGTACTCGTACTCCGCTCATACGTTCCTCCTTCTCATCAGTGGTCAGGCCGCTTCAGAAGCGTGCCGTGGTTTGTGCGCCCGTGAGGCGCGTCAGTCATCGATCGCCCCGTAGGCCGAGGTCCAGAAATCCGCGTTGAGATCGAACGCGACCGGATCTAGCACGCGTTGGGTCATCAGGATCCCGACCAAGTCCTCCTTCGGATCCGAATACGCGGATGTGCCGTAGCCGCCGTCCCAGCCGAATCGTCCGGGAGATGCCGCCACGTTGTCGCGCTTCGTCACAACAGCAAGGCCGAAACCCCAGCCGCGGCTGTCCCAGAAGCCGGGAAAGAACGGGGAGACGGCTTTCTGCTCGGGAGTGATGTGGTCGGCCGTCATCAACTCAACTGAAGGCCGCGACAGGATGCGTTCGTGGCCGTGCTCTCCCTTGTTCAACAGCATTTGGCTGAAGGCAAGATAATCGTCCACAGTCGAAACCAATCCACCGCCGCCCGATTCGAAAAGAGGCGGGCGGCCCCAACGGCTTTTGTTGGCGTCATCAAAGAGATCGAGCTTTCCGGTTTGGGGATTGCCTTGGTAGCAGGCCGCCAGCCGGTCGAGCTTCGCCGCCGGCACGCTGAATCCCGTGTCCTTCATTCCTAGCGGTTCGAAGATGCGCTCGCGGAAGAACGTCTCGAGCGACATGCCTGTGGCGCGCGCGATCAAGACGCCCAGAACGTCCAAGCCCGTGTGGTACATCCAATTCTCGCCCGGCTGATGGACCAACGGCAGACGGCCGAGGCGCTTCATATACTCGTCGGGCCCGAACTCAGGCAGGTAAGGACCGGGGGCGAGCCCCGCCTCCGCCATCGCCTTCTGGATCGGGTAGGTGCCCGGCGCAGCCAGAATCAATCCGCAGCCCATGCGAAGGGTCAGAAGATCCCGGACCGTGATCGGTCGACTCGCGGGCACAGTGTCGTCGAGCGGCCCGTCGAGCCGCTTCAGCACCTTGCGGTTCGCCAGCTCGGGCAGCCACTTGTCCACCGGCTCGTCCAGCCGCAGCTTGCATTCCTCCACCTGAATCATCGCCGCCGCTGCCGTGACCGGCTTGGTCATCGAGGCGATGCGGAAGATTGTGTCGCGCCGCATGGGGTCTTTGCCGCCGACCGCCTTCATGCCAATTGCGTCGACGTGCACTTCGCCGCGCCGGCTCACCAGCGTGACCATCCCGGGCAATGCATCGCGTTCGACATACCCCGCCATGGCGTCGTGCATGCGGGCCAAGCGCGCCCTCGAGAATCCACCGGCGCCCCCGGGTTTTCCTCTGCGTCCGGCATCCTCCGACTTCGGTTGTGGTGCCGGCGAGGCCTCCGGCGCTTGCGCGCGCAATGTAGGGGGCGCAACCAACGCCGCCGAAGCGGCCGCGGCGTTCAAGAATTTCCGACGATCGAGTCCAGGCATCTGTTCCTCCAATTGACTGGCACTGCGTCCTTCAGGCCCGGGGCTCTTCCAACAAACGCCGACCCGATTCATCGGGGCGCTACCCACTACCTCGCGGGCGTCCCCTCGGGCGAATGCTCAGGTAGCGTGAAGTTAATCATCCACGGTATGCCGAATCGGTCCACGAGCATGCCAAAACGCTCCGCCCAGAAGGTCTTCTGGATGGGCATCCGGACCGTGCCGTTTTCCGCCAAGGCCTGAAATACGCGCTCAGCTTCTGCCGCGCTGTTGACCTCTAGCGATACCGAGAAGCCTTTCGGCGCTTCCTGGCGTCCGGGCGGAGCGTCGGAAGCCATCAAGACCTCGTCGCCCACCGCCAAGCGGGCGTGCAGGATCTTGTCGCGCCACTCCGGTGGCACTTGCTTCTCCGCGGGCGTACCCGCGTGGGTAATCATCGCTTCGATTTTGCCGCCCAGACACTCTGCATAGGTCTTGAAGGCGGCTTCGCATTGGCCGTTGAAAAGTAGGTATGGGTTCATTTGCATGTTGCTCTCCTTTGGTTATTGAATCATCAAGACGTTGTAGCGGCGGGCTTTAGCCCGGCATTTGCACGAGTCGTTTAAGGGGCAGGGCTTATTTTCTCCCAGC
>JAIQGH010000080.1 GCA_020072655.1 Terriglobia bacterium
AAGTCGCCAAGGTGACGACGGGCGGAACGCAAGAAACCTGGTGGGCCGGGGCCACGGTCAGCGAGGAGGCCACGCAGAAGGGTATCCCCATCTTTCCTGAAAGAGGGAACGGCGGGGCGGGTTTCTTCGACCGGGAAATGAAATATGCCAAGCGCTGGCTGGCTTCGATGGGAATCTATGAATACGAGGAAGCCCACGACCCCTGGTACAGCGAGATGGTGAACTTCCTCGCGAGTGTTCGGGAAAGGAAGTTGGTCGTCGCGCCGTTCGAGATCGGGGTCGGCGACGCTTTGGGCGTCATTTATGGCAACCGATCGGTGGACACCGGGCAGAAGGTGTTCTGGCCCCGATGAACTCCATCGGGGCGGCTTTATGCCGCCACGGCCACTCTGCAACGATTGAACTTATCGCCCCGATGAACTCCATCGGGGCCGCTACGTCGCCGCGAATACTCCGCTTTGAACCTGGCGGCGCTTGTCTCACCAGCGAATTCGTCAGAGCTTATTGGACCCAACGTGCGACTCTCAATCTGCATTATTAGTGTGGCTCTTGCTTTGCCACTCTCTGCTCAGGACCGCGCGGTCCGCTACGAAGCCAGCCATAACGCCATGGGTACGGTATTCACCGTCGTGGCGTATGGCCGCGACTCGAAGTATCTCGGCGAGGTGGCGAACAAGATCTTCGATGAAATCGACCGGCTCGACGCGCAGATGAGCAATTACCGGCCGGAGAGCGAGCTCTCGGCGCTCAACCGCGACGCCGCTCGGCAGGCGGTGACGGTCGAGCCAGGGCTCTTCGCGCTCATTGAGGAATCCCTGCAATATAGCCGCGAGACGGACGGGGCGTTTGACATCACCGTCGGCCCACTGATGAAGGTGTGGGGCTTCCTGGACGGCAAGGCGCGCCTGCCACGGCCGGCCGAGTTGGCAGGAGTGATGAAGCGCGTCGGTTACCATCATGTTCGCCTGGATACTGGGCGGCGGCAGGTTCGGTTTGACCAGGACGGTATCGAGCTCGATTTGGGAGGCATTGCCAAGGGCTACGCGGTGGACCGGGCTATTGACATCTTGCGCGAGAGCGGCGTGAGCGCAGCACTCGTTTCGAGTGGCACCAGCAGCGTTTACGCGCTCGGCGCGCCACCCGAAGAACGAGGTTGGAAAGTGGTCGTTCGTGACCCTTTGGAGGCGAAAAAGGCCGGGGATACTGTGTGGCTGAAAGACTGCTCGCTGTCGGTCTCGGGAAACTACGAGAAATTCGTCACGATCAAGGGCAGGCGATACGCCCACATCATGAATCCCCGGACGGGGCGGCCCGTGGAGGACATGCTCTCGACGACGGTTCTTGCCACCCGCGCGACTCAAAGCGACGCGCTCTCGACGGCCTTCTTTGTGCTGGGTGTGGACCGAACGCGCCGATACCTCGCCTCCTACCCCGATCTGGCGGCGATCTTGTACCAGCCTGCGGACTCCGATCAGGGCTTTAAGCGGATCGTGCTCCGGTCGGCGCTGTATCAAGTGCCCCAGGGGAGCCTGGCGGAGATCCAAGAGAACCGGAGGTGAGCCGGAACGATGACCGCCCGAGGGCCACGCTTCGCGCTCCTCTTCGCCCTTCCGCTTGTTCTCTCGCTGCTGCCACTGGCGGCTCAGCAGGCGACGCCGGAATCGCCTTCCGATGGCCAATCTACAATCCACTCTGCTCGCGGCTTGGCGGCATTCCAAAAGCGAGATTACGCCGCAGCCATTCGTGAATTCCGGTGGGCCTTGAAGTATGCGCCCAAGGATCCTGTATTACACAACTCCCTCGGGGAGGCGTACCTCGCGGCCGGCCAGGCCGACCCCGCCGTGGTGGAATTCCGCAAAGCTATCGCGCTCTCACCGAGGTTCACGGAGGCTTATATCAACATGGGCCGGGCTCTTGAGAGCCGTCAGGACCTGCAAGGCGCCATCACCTTCTACCGATGGGCGGCGCAATTCCGGCCCGGCTGGGGCGAAGCGCGGCTCGCTTTGGGAAAGGCGCTGGCCGCTACCGGCAGCCTGCCGGAGGCAAAGACCGAATTGGAAGCGGCCATCAAGCTTGACCCCAACTCGTCTGCGCCCCACAACGTGCTCGGGCTCACGCTTCTTCGGGAACAGAAATGGCGGGAGGCGGCGGTGGAGTTTCAGAAAGTTACGGAATTGGACCCTCGAGACTTCGCTGCGCACCAGAACCTCGGCACGGCACGGCTCCGTGCGGGCGACCTGGACGCCGCCATCGAGCAATTCCGCGCCGCAATGGATCTATCGCCGGAATCGGCCCCGGCGCACTACCAACTCGGTTTGGCGCTGCGCAAGAAGGGTGAAGCTGCGCAAGCCTCGGCCGAATTCGAGCGGGCGGCCCAACTCGATCCTCAACTCAAACCGCCGTCCGATTAGTCCCGCCACTGCCCTTGGCGACCGGTTGTCGTCCTTGCGACCCGCAAGGCCCTTTCTGAAACCGAGGGCGTCGTGCCGTGATACACTTGCGAGCGCAAGCGGCCGTCCGAGCCGCCTGGCACTCGACCAAAGATTCTGAGGAGGAGGAAACATCATGAGAGAGCTAGGGTCAACCGTCGCGAAACTCTGTTTGCTGATTCTGGCGTTCGCTGTCCTGCCGGGATATGTCCGCGCGCAGGGGGAGTTCGAGCTGGTCACAGGGAAGGCATTTGATGCCGCGATCCCCAACGACTTCTATCTCGAAGGGAACCGCATTCCCACCGAGAAGCGCGACGCGGTCCTGCTCAAGACGCCCGCCGGGGCGCGAGCGGTGATCGGGCGCATTGACACCGCCGGCTACAGTTCGCGGATTCAGCAGAAGTACGAAGGGATGTTGATCACCGAGGGCAGCCTTTCCGTGGGCGGCCACAAGCTGGGTGTGGGGAGTTACGGGTTTGGGTACACGAAGCCCCCGGCGACGAGCAACGAAGACGCGAAGCTCTTCATTTATAACCAGGCGGGCGAGAAGGTCGCCGAGTGCCCTGCCAAGAAGGACGCTGAAATCAAGCAGCCTAACCCCCTGCAGGTGATTGTAGGCAAGGACAAGACCGCAAAGCTCTACTTCGGCCGTTACTGGGTCGAGCTGAAGTAGGGCCTTCCTCTGCTGGGCATGCCGGCTGGCGCGCCGAATCCGCACACGCCGGGCCGCACGATACCGGCGGAACGGGCGACGTACGGGACCGTGCCGAGTCGTCCGTCGCCGGTATTTGTGTGTGGAGGCGCGAGTCGGTATTTCAATACAGAATCTGCCCTTGCACTCTTGCCGGCTGGCCCAGGCGCAAATAGAATCGCAGGGCCCCGGTCGAGTATGCGGCCCCTTTTTGCGAGCCGTCCGGCCGAGGTGCGCAGGCTTGTGGGGCATTGGGTACATCAAGGGGGGATTCTGGCGTTGGGCATCTCGAAGGAAATCCTGCGAAGCAGCGGCCGAAGCGTCGCTTTGCTGCTGTGCTTGCTCGCGGCCGGCGCCATGATGGCGAGCGTCCCGTCGGGTCTAGAGGGTGTCGACAAGCCCCAGAAGCCGCTAAGGCTTAAGGGCATCGTCACCCAAGTCGAACCGACGCGCCTGACCATCCGCGACGGCAAGGGCAACGACGTGGCGGTCCAGCCCAAGGAGGACTTCACTGAAAAGGTGGCCGTGGGCTCGCAGGTCACGGCGTGGTACTACCCAGCGCAGCCCGTCAACGAGCTGCAGTGGCTCGAATATCCGCTAGAGGTTTTCTTCGTCTCGCCAAAACAGTTCCTCGGGCCGATTAAGAAAATCATTCTCCTGCCGAGTTCAGCCGCCGGAGATGCCGACGGGCTTTACGACGCCGTCGAGGGTTTTCTCCAGAATCGGATGGGCTGGTTTGTTGCGCACCGCATGCTGGCGGAGGAAATCGAGCGGCGCTCTCAAAAGCCCACGTCGACGCTCGACGCCATCGATGCTGCAACGGGCGAGGTCGACCTCAGCCGGTATGCCACCCCGCGTAGGCAGTTGATGCAAAGGATTGCGGACGCGGCCCATGTGGATGCCGTGCTGGAAACCGACATCGAACTCGTGCAGGTCAACTTCCACTCCCAGGTGGCTGTCTGGGACGGCTCCCAGCAGCTCGTTTCGAGCAAAGTCTCGCGCACGGTAACGATGCTTGCCAGCATTCCGATTGACGGCCACGTTCCTGCCTCGACCGCCCTCTTCAAGCTTTGGGACGCGCAGGGGAGGCTGTTGTGGATCCAGCGACGGGGCTTTTGCGTCCTGGCCCTCGAGCAGGGAATTGGCCTGAAATTCCGAGAACGACCTATCGCGGAAGCCGTTCAGGACTCGGCAAGCGTCGAGAAATGGCTAAATCGGGTCTTCGGCTCGTGGCTCCCGGCCGAATCGGGCCCCAGCGCCGGCCTTTCCAAGCAGTAATCCCGAATTGATCCGACTATTCCCCAACGATTCAACTGCTTGCGGAAAGTGCAATGGCCGATCAGCCCTGCCCCCGCAATTCAACAAGACTGGGGGCGGCCGTTGCGGGCGAGAACCCGTGTGCGGACGTTATCTTTGAGGAGGGTCCAGAAGGAAGCGTCGAGATAGGCGCGAATCGAGACGTAGCAGCCACCACATTCGTTCTTGGCAACGAACTTCTCCAGGATTTCCTTCTGTGAGCCGTAAGTGGGTTCAAACATCGAGCAGGGTCGCAGGCCGCCGTCCGGTTTCACGACCAAGAAGCGCCGCCCGGCCTGGCAGCCCGGTATATTCCCGGTTCTGAAAAAGTCGTAGGTTCCCGAGAGCGTCCAGGGCGAGTTGGTGATGTGCCCATTCTGGGCCTGCAGCTCGAGCAGTTCGTTCAGGGTGCGACGTAGCACTTCCAGGTCTTCCGGCGAACTGATGTAATGTTCCAGGCTTCCGGTGCGTAGCGGCGTATAAGCGCTGTAGGAGATCTGGACGTCCCACTGTCGAGCCTTATCGTAGCCCGCACGCAGCGTGGGCAGATTCTCGCGCGTGATCGCGGTGTTCAGGACGACGTCGCCAAAGCCGTGCCGGCTGAGCTTGGGGACGAGCCCTGACAAATGCTTGAAGAGCCCGGGCGACCGGCGAAAATCGTCGTGGCGCTCGTCGGGGAAGTCCATCGAAATCGAGAACTGGTTAACGCCCAAAGCCCTCAGCATCAAGTACTTGTCCTCGGTGAGCAGCCGGGCGTTGGTGACCAGGATGGTGTAGGGTAAGCCGTTTGGTTCCTTTACGGCGCGGACAATGTCCCCAATATCCTTGCGCAGCAACGGCTCGCCGCCCGAGAGCTGCACGGCCATAGGTTTGAGAGCGGCGCGCAGCCTTCCGTAATCCTCCGCCTTCAGCAAACCCGGCGGCTCGGGCTTAATTCCGCCCTTATCGCAATGACGGCAGTTGGAGGTGCAGGAATGCGTCACCTCAAAGGAGACGACCAGGGGGCGGCCCGTCACGAAACTCCAAGTCCCTCGGGCCACCATGCGTGCGGCTCGGGCAAAGGGTATCGATGGCACAATCGCTCCTTATGGCGCAGCCGTCCGCCCGGCGAGGAGGCACATGGCCCTACTGACGGCTGAACTGCTACATCGGGAAACTTCCGACAAGACCCAGACTTAGAGTCCGAGGAGTACGGTCATCCGCGCCGCGAAGGACTCTGAGCATACTCCCACACGAGCCGCGACGCAAGTGCTCGGAGCACCCAGAGTGCCAGGCCCGAGCCAAGACGAACAACCCACCCAAAGGGGCGAAACGTTCAACACCCCAAACTGGCATTTCGAGTTCCCGGATTCACCGTTCAGGGCATTCTGGTTCATTTCTGGGTTTATCCGCTATACGCTAACCCTCTTGTTTACAGGTGGCTAGAGGTGATAGGCGGTAGGGCAAAATTGCGCGGTATCACCCCGAGCGACCGCCGGTTCTTGAGTCAGGGCACCCAACGAACACGGAGTGGACAACTCAACTAGGGCGGCATCGTTGATCAGCATCAAAGTCCGACGACGACTGCGCTTCCTGAACACTCGCTTGCGCGAACTGCGCATGATTGCCAAGGGGCTGCTCTCGACCCGGCATCCGGTGCTGGTTCACCTGATTCCCATTCGCCGCTGCAATCTCTCCTGTACGTACTGCAACGAGTACGACACCGTCTCGAAGCCCGTGCCGACCGAGGTGCTGGTCGGGCGCGTGGACCGGCTGGCGTCGCTTGGCACGACGATCATTTGCCTCAGTGGCGGCGAGCCGCTGCTCCATCCCGAACTCGAAGAGATCGTCCGGCGCATTCGCCGCAACGGCATCCTGGCCGGAATGATTACGAACGGCTACTTGCTGACACCGCAGCGCATCGACTGGCTGAACCGCGCGGGGCTCGATCACCTGCAAATCTCGATTGACAACGTGAAGCCGGACGACGTCTCGAAGAAGAGCCTCAAGGTTCTCGATCGCAAGCTCCGGATGCTCGCCGAACACGCCATCTTTCACGTCAACATCAATTCCGTGATCGGCAGCGCGGTGCGCGATCCCGAGGATGCACTGGTTGTGGCCCGCCGCGCGCTCGAGCTGGGCTTCACTTCGACGGTCGGCATCCTGCACGACCGCACGGGCCAACTCCAGCCGCTCAGCCAGCGGCAGCGAGAGATCTACGGCGAGATCATGCGGATGGGGAAGCGCTCCTATTCGCGTTTCAACCAGTTCCAGCAGAACATTGCCCGCGGCTTCCCCAACGACTGGCGCTGTCGGGCGGGCAGCCGCTACCTCTACGTGTGCGAGGACGGCCTGGTGCACTACTGCTCCCAGCAGCGCGGCTTCCCGGCCATCCCGCTCGAGAAGTATTCCCCTGCCATCCGCGAGCATGAATACCACACCCAGAAATCTTGTGCCCCGCGTTGCACTGTCTCGTGCGTCCAGCAGGTTGCCCTGCTCGATAACTGGCGCCATCCGCAAACCCGCCCGGCCTTCGTCCCGGCTGACACGCTCGTGCGCGTCCCACCGCAGCTTGAAGAAGTGTGATGGGAAGGGGGCCAGCTATTCTGACTTCTGACTCCTGGCTTCTGACTCCTGCACTCGCAGCTTCCACTCGATTTGGGCGAGCACACCACCGAGGATTCTTGCGTCATTATTCGTCAGGCCGAGGTCAAGCAGCACTCGGCGGAGTTTGACGAGCGTGGCCGCGCGGCTTTTCGGTTTCAGATAGCCGACGGCGTCGAGGATGTGAACCGCGCGTTCGAAGACGTGTTCGAGGGAATGAAGGTCAGCGCGGTCGGAGAGAAAAACGTGGGACGCGGGCGGCCGGGCGGCGACGGCTCGGGCGCGCGCCAATTCGTAGCAGCAAACGGCCACCGCCTGCCCCAGGTTCATCGACGAGCAATCCGCGACGGTGGGAATGCGCACGAGTGCGTGGCAGTAGCTGAGGTGATCGTTGGAAAGGCCGGTCTTCTCGGAGCCGAAGAGCAGCGCGGCGCGGGCGCGTCTGGAAGTCCTCGCGGCGAGCCAGGCGGGAAGCTCCTGCAACGGCATCAATTCTCGGTCCAGGGTACGGCGCGAGCCCGAGGTGGTGCCGATGACGATGGTTGCGTCACCGATGGCGTCGAGGAGATTGTCGACAGCTTGCGCTGATTTGATGATGTTTTCCGCGCCCACCGCCGAGCGTGTCTCCTGCCAGACCGGATCATGAGGCGCAACCACCATCAGGTCGCGGAAGCCAAAGTTGGCCATCGCGCGCGCGGCTGCGCCAATGTTGAGAGGATTGCGCGGTCGCACGAGCACAATCCGCCAGTTGAGGGCGAGCTGCTTCATGGGACGGATTGTAGCAGGAAGAGGCCGCGAGGGGCGCCGAGGCGCTCACTTCTTGACTTGCGGCTGCATGTTTGACTGCGGCGAAGGTGTGTCGGCGACTTCCGTCGCTAGGATCCGGACCTTCGACTTGAACTGCTTGTAATCGCTGTAACGGATTATTTCTTTCATGTCGACGGCCCCGGAGGAAAAGTAGAGCGTGTCCTTGGCGTAAGTGTAAGTCGGAAACCAGAACTTGCCATCGATCTGTTCCCGATAGGTGGTAAAGCGTGGAAATAGGTTCTCCCCTTTGCTGGTCTTGAGCTCGGGAACGATCCGGCCTTCAGTTTTTACGATCTGGAGATCGCGATCGTCCACCCAGGCGGTGCCCTGGAAATACAGCCGTGCCTTCTTGATTTCCTTGGGGCGAATGGAGAAGACGTAAGCGGTTATCTCATCCACCCGCACATGTCCGAGATACTTGACGTCGTAATCGGGCAGCTCCTCGGTGGTGAGTACGAAGGGCTGAATGTTGCGCATCGAGTCGAGGTCTTCCTTGGTCACGATGAGGTTCTTCAGCGTGTCGGGCGGCGCGTAGGTGACGCGCTCCAGGCGCTTGCCGGCGTCGTCGTAAAGGATGTCCCACTCCTGCTGAAAGGTTCCGACCACACCGCCTTCGGGATCCAACTGTTCCACCTTATTGATTTGGTGGAAGGTGTAATTGTCGCGCGCCTCCTTGAACATCTTCTCTTTGGCCGCGAACGCCTGGATGATCTGTTGGATTTGCTCGGGGCTGGGGTCCGGAAGGGTCTTGGAGCTCTGTGACTTGGCGACTGGCACGGAGGCCGCGCCGCGAGGCGCAGTCGGGCTAGCCTGTGTCCGGTTGGAGGCGACCTGTTGTCCAGCCGGCTGCTCGGCGAGCAGTCTTTTGATGAGGCGGTCGAACCCATTCAGGTCGGCGGGCGCGCCTTTGACCTCGGCATAGACCCGACCGTCGGGGCCAATCAGCCAGCTTGCGGGGAGGGCCGCCAGTCCTCCAAAGCTCCGCCGGACCTCAGGCGTGACCATCGCCACCGGATAGTTGGGGCGAATCATTTTGAAAAACTCTTCCACAGAGTTCCTTGTGTCGTTGACGACGATGCCGAGGACTTGCAGGCCCTTGCGGCCGTAATCGTCCTGGAGCTCGATCAGTTTGGGGATCTCGGTACGGCAAGGAGGGCACCACGTGGCCCAGAAGTTGACCAGCACAACTTTGCCGGCGTACGTGGCCAGGTCCTGCTTCTGGCCAGTAAGATCCACCAGCGAGAACGCCGGCGCCAACGGGTGCTCGCCAGGCTCGCCCGCGTAGGTGTCTGCGATCTTGCGGTCAAGTTCGGCGTCGCTGGAAGCGGGCGGTGGGGCGCTCACCGCCGGGGCTGCCGGAGGAGGGGTGGCCCCGATAGAAGGCGTCGAGGTGCCCGGCGATGGAGCCAACCCGGCGGAAGAGGGTTGCACTTTCGCTCCCGCCTTTTGGAGCGCCTCAATCACCATGTCGTCAGCGCCGGCATCGTGGAATTTCTTGGCGAGGTCGGGATTCATTTTGAAATCCACCCCGCGCTGCTCGATCAGGCCGATCATCTTTTGCGTGGACGCTCCTCCGAGAAGCAGGAGCAGAACATCATCTTTGGTCAACGGCTGGTCGGCCGCGCGGGCGCGACTCGGAACCACGCACACCACAGCCACAACAGCGACAACGGCGAAGATACTTTTCACCACGCGGCGCTGGAACTTGCTCTTGTCCACTGACTCGCTCCTTGACACTGCTCCGAGGGCAGGCCCTTATACATAGAGTCTATCACGCCGCGAAGAGTTGCATCGGCGGCGAACTATCCGGGACCGCCGGGATTAGCCGCCACCATGGCCTGAGCGGCCAGCGTGCGATGCGGCTCAACCGGATAGCCCCGTTCCACCCAGGCATCGAACCCCCCGAGCAGCGGCCGGACGTCTTTGTAGCCGTGGTCGAGCAAGAGCCGCGCCATCCTGGCGCTGGTGGCTTCGTTCGGTCAGGTACAGTACATCACGACCGGCCGCCCGCTCGGAATCTGACTGAAACGGGCCTGGAATTCCCCGGGCGGAATATGGATGGCCCCAGGAATTTTGAGCGCATCGGCCCGATAGCTGAGGTCGGAGCGAAGGTCGACAACGGTGACCGAGCCTGTTTGCGCGAGCAGTTCCCGAAGCTCCGGCGCCGAGACGCGCGAGCGCTCCAGGAGGCGGTAGAAGCGCCGCCGCTCGATCCATTTCAGAAGCAGCCAGCCCGCTGCGGCCAGCGCGATGATCGAGATGCCTGCCCGGCCGAAGGCGGCGAGCCACTCGAGCATCCACTCGACTTGGGAACGAAAGGCCAGCCCCAGCGCCAGTGCCGACCCTGTCCACAGCGCAATGCCCCCTAGGTCAAACAGTAGGAATCGCGCGGGCGACATCCGCAGCATGCCGGCGAGGGGGGGCGCGACGGTGTTCAGGCCGGGAAGGAACTTGGCGACCAGGAGCGACTTCAGCCCATGCCGCCCGAAAAGATTCTCCGTCCGGCTGACGCAGGAATCGGGATTGAGTGAGAGGGAGCAGAGCGTGCGCAGGATGGGCCGGCCGCGCCGTCGGCCCAGCAGGTACCAGATGCCATCACCGATCAGTGCCCCGAGGGCGCACACCAGGAGCACGCCCCAGAGCCGCAGGCCCAATTCCATCGAGAGCGCCCCAGCTACCAGCACCAAGGCGTAGCTCGGGACTGGAAGGCCCAGGTTTTCCGCCAAGACGGCGACGAAAATCAGCGAGTGGCCGTATTGGCGAAGAATGTGAACCATACACGGGGACCTGGACGCTTAATCAGATGCTCGGTGAAGCCAAGCGGTTCGAGGCGTGACATCGCCGTCTTGGCGGGGTTGCGCCATGAGCGGGACCCCGACAGGTCGGGGCAGGCCGAGCGCGGTACGGTCGGGCGCGGACCATCCCTTGGGCAGGAGCCGGCTGCGCGCTCCTCCCACCAACACACCCTGAAGGCTGCTCCACGCCTTCGCGCCTCATCCTACTTGGAGCGCTCGTTCCCTGAGGTGGTGGACATTCTCCCTCAGCGCGCGCGCCGCTTGTTCTTCAGCCGCGATTGCCGCAGCTTGTGCCGCTTGCGCTTGGGTTTGGAAATCGCAAACGTGGTGCTCCCCACTCGGCGGACTTTCCATTCCTGGGGCGTGGGTTGCGAGCCTGGAGATTGTTCCATTCTTCCTCCCCATGAGGTCGGTTTGCGAATAGGGAATTATAGCGGAGAAACCATCCCCACAGGGCGCGGGATTTGCCCGCTTGGCCCGAAGACCGCTGCTTACTCAGAGAGCGCAGGGAGGAATGGAGGAAGATGCGCATCACTCGGCCGCAACGATCGATGCCACGTGGATCGTATCGCCTTGGAGCGTGCCAGTAACTTTAACCTTTTGACCGGCAAACTGCTGAGGTCTTTCCTGATCGCTCAGTTTGTAGACCTTTCGGTTCACCGTGTCCGCAAGAACGTATTTGCCGCCCATCTTGACGCATTCCAGCGTGCACTCGGCGGAGGTCTTGCCGGCCATCTCATGCTTCAGGCCGCACATGTCATCACTGATGTTGCCCAGGAAAGTCTTTTCCTTGGGAGCGGCCAAGGTGAGGCTGGCGACGAGAAGAACCGCAACAGAAAAGTAGGTTGTCGTGCGCATTACAGTCCTCCTGTCAAATCGCATCGCGTTTGTCTCCCGGTGCTGATGAGCACCAGGGCAAGGCAGAAAGGCCGGGCATCACTATGCCCGGCCCACTGCTCTGCTCCGGTCCGGCGCCTCCGCCGGCACCGTGGCAGTCTTTCACTGCGCCGCTTCGACGGACTCCACGGTGATGGTGCCACCCTTCACCGTCCCGGTAACTTTCACTGACTTCCCGGCGAAATCCGCGAACTTGTCCTGTGGCTCGACCTGGTAGAGCTTGCCGCCGGACACCAGAACGTACTTGGCCCCGCCCTGGACGCACTTGGCCACGCACTCCGCCGCGGCGTCGCTGGGCTCCGAGTGCTTCAGCCCGCAGTGGCTGTCGCTGACTGTACCTGTCCACGTTTTGTCGGCTGCCCATGCCAGGCAGCCGAAGACCAGAACCGTGACTGCAAGCAATACAGCTTTCTTGTACATTGACCATCCTCCTTTGTGGGTTGCGGATTAGTTTTGAGCCCTGGCCTGGCGATGAATCCTGCCCCGGGGTCCAGGCCCCGCAGTCTTCATGCGCGGTTGTGCCGCGGCTCGTTGCAGCGTCACAGCACACGTTGGGCAAGATCGCCCGCCTTCGCATTCTCAGTCGTAAAGTGTCAAGCCCTGACCGCAAGTATTTTAATGGGGAAAGCTGCGAAGTTCAACCAGGATTGCGGCTTGCCCTCCGCCCGTTTCATATGGTGACCTCTTCGCGTACGAACGGGGTGCGCTCCTGCGACCGCCGGGTCCCGGCAGGGCAAGAAAAAATCATCATCGCCGTTCGTAGCGGCTGACAAATAGTAATTAGCAAGCCCGAAAAGGAGCGCCTTCTAAGAAGTGGGGGATGGTAATGCGGGGCTAATTCACCTTCACGCGCTTGGCATCGGGGGGAGCGGGGACGCGGAAGGCGGAGGAGGGAAGCTGGCGGTTGACTTTAACGTTGGTATAGCGGGCGGTGAAGTAATCGCCGCCAGGTTGCAGGAACTTCTGCTGGACAGGGAGCCAGGACTCCTCGCTGACCCAAAGGGTGATCTCGCTGATTTGGGCGCGCATCGCCTCGGAGCGCGGGACGAGCTCGAGCACCACCGTGGTATCGCCGTTGAGATTCTCCTCCTTCAAGAGCTTCATTTCGTATTCCTTCTTCAGCTTGTCGGCGTCGGTGTTAAATCCCAGCAAGAAGAATTGCTCGACGAGCTCATTTTTCCCTTCCAAATCGTATTCCTGAATCTGGTTGATCCTGGGACTGAAGATCTCCCCGCGATTCTTGCGAAACAAGATGGTCTTCGGTTCGGGCTTCTTAATGTTGATAAGAATCTCTGTGCCCCGGCGGTAGAAGAGCTGGCCCGTCTCCGTGGAGACGTCGTTGACGAGCACCGTGACCTTGGTGTACTCCAGGCTGGCGGACACGGTCTTGAGCCGCTTGGCGGACTCGTTCATGTGCGAGAGGACCTCGCTCAGGTCGGGAGCGAGCTTGCCCTTGTGCGGGAGCGCGAATCCTCCCCCCAGGGACAGGACGATTCCCACGATGGCCAGGATGGCTGGAAAGGGGCAGCGGCGAGCGCGGTCCAACGGGTTTGTCTCCTCGGCTCTGATTCTCCTGGGGAGGAGCGCTGGCGACTTCAATGGACGTCGACCACCACGGTGTACCCCAAAACCACATTATGTCGGTCGCGGATGGGGTCGATGGACTTGATGGTGAACGGCTTCGGGATCCGCGTGCGGAGGATTTCGCGGATGGCCTCTTCCGGATTCTGCGCCGTGACCGACTCGACCAAGCGGGCGTCCAACAGGTAGCGACGGCCTTCCCTCCCCTGGCTTACCTCGACCACCCCCTGGCTGTGCCGAAGGTCGGTCAACTGCAACGTGGGACGGTCCTGAAACCAGGCGCGGGGCGTCAGGAAAATAAACGCCAGGATGGCCAGCACCATCAGGTCGTACTGCCAGGTGCCGCGTTCGTACGACCAAAAAGCGGCGCGCACCAGCGCCAGCCTGACCTTGCTCCACACCTTCCCGAGAGGCCGGGTTCGCTCCGCCGTGCGGGTCTCGGGCAAGGCCTGGTTGCGAAGTGGTGTGCTTTCCGCCATGAGGTTACGTCAGGGAAGGATATCTGGGAACGCGGAGAGAATCAATCGGCAACAATCCGGCCGTCCCGCATGCGCACGACGCGGTCGGCGACGGCCGCGGCTTCCGGGTTGTGCGTAATCATGAGAATGGTCTGGCGGAAGGAGCGGTTGAGCGCCCGCAGCATGTTCAGGACGATCTGGGAATTCTCCGTGTCCAGATTTCCCGTCGGCTCGTCCGCCAAGAGGATCTTCGGCTCACAAATCACCGCGCGCGCAATGGCCACGCGCTGCTGTTCACCGCCTGATAGCGCGAAGGGTTTGTGGTGCAGCTTTTCACGGATCCCCAGCATGTCGACAACCGCGTAAAACCGATGCGGGTTATAGCCGTTTCCCTGGATGTGCTGCGCGATGGCGATATTCTGTTCTGCGGTGAGCGTTGGCAGCAGGTTAAAGCGCTGGAAAACGAATCCGATCTTGTGCCGGCGGAAGCGCGTGCGGTCGGCGTCATTCATGGCCATGAAGTCGTTGCCGTCCACCAGCACATGGCCGGAAGTGGGATTCGTCAAGCCGCCCAGGATATGAAGCAGCGTGGACTTCCCGCACCCGGAAGGCCCGACCACGGCCAGGAATTCGCCTTCCTGGACGACCAAGTCCACACCCCGGAGAGCCGGCACCTCCACCTTGCCGACGTGGAAAACCTTCTTCAGATCGCGGGTGGCAATAATGGGTTCCATGGGAACAATTACCAATAGCGCCGGGCTTTAGCCCGGCCTGCCGCCCTGAAGGGCGGCGCTACGCCTGAATCCTCTTATTCATACGCCAGCGCGTCCACCGGATCAAGTTGGGCGGCGCGCAGGGCCGGATAAAACGCTCCAATCAGACTGCCGACCAGGGCGAGGGCAGCCGCCCGCAGGGCCCATTCCATTGTCAGATCGACGGACAAGGTTGGGAATGTTGCCAGGATCACCTTGCGAGCAAGCCATGTGCCGACGAACCCGGCCAGGACGCCAACCACCGCGAGAAGCCCGGCCTCCCGCAAGATGGCGTCAATAATATACGCTTTTGAAGCCCCAAGCGACTTCAAAATGCCGATCTCCCGGGTTCGCTCGGTTATAGTCGTGTACATCGACAAGAAAATCACCAAGAACCCGATGACGACCGCGATCGTGATCATCGCCCCGAGGAACCACTGCAGGCTGGGCAAGTTGTTCGAGGTCATGAGCGACATATACTCTTTCACCGACAGGACTTGGTAGCGGGGGAGCAGTTTGTGGATGGCCGCGATGACCTGGTCCGTATAGCCGGGATGCGTGCACTTGATGAAGAAGATCGACGCCTTGTCGAGAGCGCCCGACATTTCCTGGTCGGTGCTCAGAGGGAGGAA
>JAIQGH010000081.1 GCA_020072655.1 Terriglobia bacterium
GTGTAGGTGGCGCTCGGCCGTTGATACGAAAACGTCAGCCGCAGCCCCCGCAGCAGGTCCACCAGAAAAATCCGCCGCAGCAGTTCTTTCATGCCCATTCCATATTTCGAGATTTTGGCGATCCCTGTAGGCGCTGCCATCGCGCCCCAACACCTTTCTCTTTCGGCGTTGCTCACACCCCCTCCAATTCCATATTATAGCGGCTGGGCCTCTGGCCAAAGACTTAAGTCGGGCGACGGCTTCGCTGCCCTGGTCGCGCCGAGTTGGAACCTGACACGGGCATGCGTTCGCCGCAAGGTGTTGAGATGAAACTGCAAGGCAAGGTGGCTTTGATTACTGGCGCGGGTTCAGGCATTGGCCGAGCGACCGCGACGCTCTTCGCACACGAAGGCGCCAGGGTCGCGCTGGTTGGGCGCACGGCCTCGAAGCTCCAAGAAACGGCCAAAGCAGCGCAGGATGCTTTCTGCTTTGCCGCCGACTTGAGCCGGCGCGCCGAGGCTCAGAGGGCGGTTGATGAATGCGCCCGGCATTTCGGCGGCCTGGACATCGTCGTCAACAATGCCGGAATTTCGCGCCAGCGCATGTTGCTCGAGATGGATGAACCGTTGTGGGATGAGCTCGTCGCTCACAACATCAAGAATCCCTTCTGGGTCGTGCAGGCGGCGGTGCCTTGGCTCGCCCGGCGCGGCGGGGGAGTCATCATCAATATCACCTCGAGCCTCGGCTTGAAGCCGTCGCCGGGCTTTGGCGCTTACGCCATGACCAAAGCCGCGCAGCAAATCCTCACCCTTTCGGTTGCCCTGGAACACGCCAAAGACGGCATCCGAGCCAACGCGATCTCGCCGGCAGTGGTGGATACGCCCATCCACGAGACCTACCTTACGCCGGACGGCGCGCGGCACCGGAAGGAAGAGATGGCGCGCTTTTATCCGCTCGGCCGCGTCGGCACGGCGGAGGAAGTCGCCCAAGCGGCACTTTACCTTGCCTCCGATGACGCTCGATGGATCACCGGCACGACGTTGCTGATGGATGGCGGGCGGCTGGTCAAGTAGCGGGCCGCATGAGAGCCCTTCTCATCTCCGCAAACACCGAGAGGATGAACCTCCTCCCCTTGCCGCTTGGGCTGGCATGTATCGCCGCCGCCAGCCGGAAAGCCGGCCACGAGGTCAACTTACTGAACCTGATGTTTGAGGCCGACCCAAGTTCGGCCCTTCGCGGGTGTCTCGAAGGGCTCAGGCCCGAGGTCATCGGAATCTCGGTACGCAACGTCGATGACCAAAACATGGACGGCCCCATCTTCCTCCTGCCTCCGGTCCGTGAAGTCGTGGCAGCCTGTCGCAGCCTGTCCAATGCACCAGTTGTCCTCGGCGGGGCGGGTTACAGCATCTTCCCTGAGAGCGCCTTGCGCTACCTTGGGGCGGATATGGGAATTCGCGGGGAAGGGGAAACCACCTTTGTTGCTCTGCTGGAGCGGATTGCCGAGGGCGCTCCGCTCGCGGGGCTGCCTGGGCTGTACCTTCCCGGGCAGCCGTCTGCCGCGAGAGACTTGGCAATGAACCTGGACAACTTGCCGCTTCCCGAACCCGCACTCTGGATCCCCGCAGGTTCCGGCAGCCGTGAGTTCTGGGTTCCCGTCCAGAGCCGGCGAGGCTGTCCCCTGGATTGCAGTTTCTGCTCAACCAGCGCCATCGAAGGGCGGCCCATCAGGAGGCGCTCTCCGGAAAAGGTCGTGGCGTGGCTGGAGCAGCTCGCGTTAAGCGGGTTCCACAACTTCAACTTTGTGGATAACACGTTCAACCTTCCGCCTTATTACGCCAAAGAGCTTTGCCGGAAGATCGTGCAGAAGGGTTTGGACATCAACCTCTGGTGCATCATCTACCCCAAGTGGATCGATGCTGAGTTGGCGCAACTGATGGCACGGGCGGGCTGCCGCGAGATCAGCCTGGGGTTCGAAAGCGGCTCCGACCGAATGCTGCGGAGCCTCAACAAGAGGTTCAATGCCGAGAAGGTTCGAACGGTCTCAAGGATATTCGCCGACGCCGGCATCTTCCGGAGGGGTTTTCTACTGCTGGGAGGTCCCGGCGAAACCGAGGAAAGCGTCGAGGAGAGCCTCTCGTTTGCCGACTCCCTGGATCTGAACGCTTTGAAAATCACTGTAGGGTTGCGGATTTATCCGGAGACTCCCCTGGCTGCGGCCGCGCTCACTGAAGGCGTTATCGGGCCGAACGATGACCTGCTTTGGCCCCGGTTTTATCTGGCGCCGCGCTTGAAGGACTGGCTCCCCGAACGGATTGCTGCCTACAAGGCCTCGCGCCCGTGGGTAATGTAGTCGGGGCTGCGACTGTGGCTCCTCGCGGCACGCCTGCGCGGAGCGAGCAGGCCCGTTGCTTTAGCTCATCTGTTCCCACGAGACACCCCGCTGCAACTTCCAGTTTTGCAGAGACCCCGAGCTGATGTCAGCCCCGCCGGCGAGCAAAGAGTTGACAATCCCTTGACACGAAGGTGGCACGCTCTCCGCCGCTCCTACGTTAATGTTTGGCTGCAGGAGGGATGCGCGGGCGAAACTAGTGCCGTTCCAACTTATTCGGTCCAACCGCTAAGGTCGGGACCTTTGCAGACTGGGTGAGAAAGCTGGCGTCGGGATTAGGGCAACACAGTTGGAACGGCACTAGGGCCAGCGGCTGGAGGGCCGCAAACTTCTTGACCCGCCGGGCCCGAGGTGCAATTGCGCAGGCGACTCAAACCGCCCAAAGACCGAACACCTTGGTGCTCCCCAGTGATGCCCATGCCAAAAGAAGCGAACCCAATCTCGAAGCGACTGTCACAGGCAGTCGCGGTTCTCGGTGTTCTCTTGGTCTGGATGGCGAGCGGAAGGGCCTCGGCCATGACCAAGGACCCGGCAGTCGAGGCGGGTTTCCGTGCGATGTATGCTCTGGACTTTGTTTCTGCTGAAAGGTTGTTCGCGGGCTACCAGAACGGGCGCCCCTCCGATCCGTTGGGATTTGCGGCGGAGGCCGCCTGTCTTGTCTTCAGCGAATTGAACCGCCTGAAGCTGCTGGACGCCGAATTCGAGACCGACAACAGTAAGTTCCTTGCCCAGCCGGCTGTTGCTCCCGACCCTAACGTCAAACAGCGGATATTGGAGCTCAGCCAGCACGCGCGACAACTTGCGGAAAGCCAACTTCGGCAAAACCCGCAGGACGAGCAGGCCCTCTTTGCCCTGGCCTTAACGAACGGAATTCAGGGGGACTATACGGCCCGCGTGGAACGCCGTTACTGGGCCTCGGTCAAGTACGGGCGCCTCGGTGATGAGTTCGCGAGGAAACTCCTTCAGCAAGATCCCCAGTTCTACGATGCGTACGTTTGGACGGGCATTACCAACTATATTTGCGGCTCTCTCCCCTGGCCTCTGCGATGGTCATCCCGCCTGTTCGGGCTGAGTGGCGACAAGGCGACCGGAGTTGCCAACCTTCGCTTGGCGGCCGAAAAAGGGCAATACCTCAGCCCTTATGCCAAGCTGCTATTGTCCATCGCCTACCTTCGAGAGAAGAACAAGCCCGCCGCCGCGGCGCTTATGGCTGAGCTTTCCTCAGAATTCCCGACCAACGCCCTGTTTGCGGAACAAGCCAGGCGCTTGGGAGCGGACGCCACGCGAAGAGGCGCGAACCTGAAGAACCAGCCCGCGCCGGCATCTGGCCGCGGCAGTGCTCGCTGAGGGCGTTATCCGGCCGAACGAAAACCTGCTTTGGCGCCGGTTTTATCTGGCGCCTTGGTGGATGGACTGGCTACCCCTGAAATCTCCAAACGATGCCTTCACTGTTACGATCTCATAGGGATGAACCGGCACGGTGACCTCTCTGCCGCCCTCTTGGAGCGTGAGCGGAGCCTGCGGCTTCTCCATGAGGTTCACTTGTTCCGCCTTGGCTGCGGGCCGCGGGAAGCGTAGGCGGACGTCCGCGGGTTTTCCCTCGAATTCAAAGAAGCGGAAAACCAGGTCGTCGCCGTCTTCGGCTTTCTTGACGGCGGTGAGGACGACGTTTCCAGGCTCAATCTGGACGAAAGAATGCGTCACGGGCAACGCTCCCGTGTGCGCGGTCGCCGGGACGGGAATCAGCGGAAAATTGAGCTCGTAGCCGCGCCGCTCCGTCTCGGCCGCTTTCCAGTCTCCGGCGTGCGGGTAGAGCGCGTAGGTGAATTCGTGGAAGCCTTCATCGGCGTGGGGGTCGGGGTCAGTGGGCGAGCGCAACAGGGACAGCCGGATGACATTCCCTTTGGCATCGTAGCCGTACTTGCTCGCATTCAGCAGGCTGAAGCCGTGGCGGGAATCGGAGAGGTCTCCCCAGCGTAGGGCGGGAACCTCGAACATCGCTTTTTCCGCCGGGGTGTTGCGAGTGGTGGGCCGCTGGATCGTCCCATAGGGGATCTCGTACGTCGCGTAATTACTCTCGACGGTCACCGGGAAAGCAACCTTCAAGAGGATGTGTTTCTCATGCCAGTCAGCCTGCATGTTCACGTCCACGCGCGGGACGCCGGGATACATGCAAAGGTCCTCGACGAAGGTCGAGTTCTGAAAATGCTTTTTGACGCGGATGACCGCTCGCACCGGAGTGTCTTCAACCAGCTTGACCTCGTTGGCGTCCGTCAGATCCCACTTCTTATCCTCGAAATTAGCATCAATGTTCCAGGCATCATATTCTTTGGGCTTATCCACAAAGGTTTGCAGAAGGTTCCCGCAGGCTCCCGGCGCCAGCATTTCATGGGCGTCCTGTTTGTTGACGAGACTCGTGAGGCAGCCCGTCTTCGCATCCAGCTTGAAGCTCAGCAGCTCGTTATCCATTCCCTCCGCGCTGGCCTTCAGCGTGGAGGCCGCCGTGCGCGCCTGCTTCCGCGGCAGAAGGCGGAAAACGCCATATCCCATGGCCGGCACCGACTTGGCCAGAAAGCGCACCTTGACGGTATTGGTCGCCTCATCGCGCGCGAAGACCGAGGATGGCATTACTGCTCCCGCGGCGTCCCGCACTTCGATTTCCGAGACCGCGGACGGGAACTGCGCCTGGACCTCGGTGACATCCGTGCGTACCCAACTGAGTGGATTGAAGACCACTACGGGAACGCCCTCTCCTTGCGTGTTCACGCGCGCCGCGAGGCTATGCAGCGAGCTGGCGAGGTTCTTCTCTCCCCAGAGGCGCACCACGCTCTGCTCTCGCGCCACGTCCACATAATTGATGGCGATTCCCGAGCCCGGCATGATGTCGTGGAACTGGTCAAAGAGAACCTTCTTCCAGTTGTCCTCAAATTCCTGATGCGGATAAGGCTGGCCGTCCAGCAGGGCCAGGGAAGAGAATTTCTCGGCATTCAGCAGCAGCTCTTCATTCTGCCGAATCCGCTTCTTGGTTTCGGACTGGGTGGTCTGCACACCGCGGTGATACTCGAGATAGAGCTCGTTGTTCCAAACGGGAATTTTCAGGTGACCGAGGTTCTTACTGACGTCGTCAAAAAAAGCCTGAGCGGTGCTGAATTCCAGCTTGGGGAAAACGTTTTGGCCGGTCTGCCAACGCACGGCGGCATCAAGCATCGTGCGGGTCGGCCCCCCGCCGTGGTCGCCGACCCCGTACAGGTGTAGGATCTCCGACAGGCCGGTTTTCGGAACCGCATCGGCAACGTCTTCGGAGATGCGAACGGGGTCGATGACGTTGACATAGTCGTGCGGGAAATAAGTGAGAATCCGGCTGCCATCCGGCGATTCCCACCACAACAGCTTGTAGGGGAACTTCGTCGTGTCGTTCCAGGAGATCTTCTGCGTGACGAAATAATCCAGACCCGACCGTTTGTAAATCTGTGGCAGTTGCCAGTTGTAGCCGAAGGAATCTGGGTTCCAGCCGATTCTCACATCCACGCCGAATTTCTGCTGGAAGTACCGCTTCCCGACCAGAATCTGACGCACTAGCGACTCCCCGGTCGGCAGATTCAGGTCAGGTTCAACCCACATCCCCCCCACAATCTCCCAGCGCCCTTCTCGGACACGCTCCTGGATCTCCTTGAACAGGTCGGGATACTTTTCCTCCATCCAAACATAGGCCTGAGCGGAAGATTGGGCGAACGTGAAACCCGGATACTCGCGCATCAATTGCACCGCGGTCGAAAAAGTGTTGCGGACGACTTCGACGGTTTCGGTCCAAGGCCAGAGCCAGGCCATGTCGATGTGAGCGTTGCCCACGGCCCGCACGGCGAATTGCTTCGCCCACTCGCCAATCGGCCGCAGCTTCTCCTGGGCGGTATTCAATGAGCTGTCAAATGCTGCTTGATCCCCGCGGTCGAGCGCTTTGAAATCCAAGGCTTGGACGGCCGCGTCGAGCTGGTTTTTTCTTTCCGCCCGGCCATCGGGAAATCCGGCAAGCAAGGCTTGCGCGGAACGGATCTCTTCGTGGAGCAAGCTGGGGCTAACACGGCCGGCCGGATAGTCAACCAGCAGCCGCGCATTCGAGATGGTGACAGGGCCGGTTGCTGCTGGCACATTGATCGCCACCAGGAACTTCTTCCCGGGTTCAGCGCTCTCCATAAGCGGAATCGGCTGCTGCGTGTCTTCATCGGCAAATTCCGCCAGCGCGCCATTGAAGAATACTCGGATCGCGGGCCGGCCTTTCGTTCTGACCGTCAGGTCGAGACGCACGCGCGCTCCCTCGATGCGATACCCGCCTAGCGTTGTCGGGATCTCAACCCACCGCCGAAACCAGACGGGGCCGCTGCCCCAGGCCTCGGTGACGCGGACGGGCGCCCAATCCGCATCATTCAGGCTGGGATCTTCTCCGTGCGGCAGGTTATCAGCATGAGCCCGCCAATCCGGAATCCACTGCGAGGACATGGCACTAAGCCGGGGAAGCGCGTCCTGGTAGGGATTTGCCGTGGAGGCCTCTTGCGCCTGCAAGGCCGCGACCCCCAAGACGATCGCAGGAATGACTGCCGCTGCAACCGCCCATGATCGGCATCCGCGGCCAGGTCTCTTCGCTTCCGAACCTGGAGGCACAGGAGAACGCGCCGGATTGCTCTTGGTGCGCCGAGACGCGCGATGGTTATTCATCTGATCCCATCCTTCCCAATGCAGTGAGCAGCTTGACTACTCCAGCGGTGCAGGAGTCCGTCGCGAGCAAGATGGCACCGTCGAGCTCTGGGCTTCGGGAATCGCCCTGGGCAGCGAGTTTAGAGCTTCCAGCCGCCGACTTCAACGGCATCTGCGTAGGCCACCCGACCCGGTGCTCGGCACGTCAGCCCGCGGGAACGATCGCCGAAGCCCAACTCAAGACCCGGCAAGTTGTAGTTTGGCGCTGATGGCTCGAATGTCGCTCAAGCTCGTGGCGTTTTCGAGCGTGCCGATTTGCACGGCGACGTTTCCCGCGGCCGTCGCCTCACTCGGGCCGCGCAGGACTTCCAGTCCCGTGAGCTCACCCGTCAGGCGGTTGAGTGTTTGGTTTCTTACCCCGCCGCCCACAATCGCGACTCGGGCTAAAGACTTTCCGGTGAGGGATTGAATCTCCTTCAGAACCTGAGCGTAGCGCCGCGCCAGGCTCCGAAAGATAATCGCCGCGAGCTCCACGGGCCGCTCCTCCTTCGGGAAGCCCTGCGCTTCGAGCGCCGCGTTGATGCGCGCCACCATGTTGCCGGGGGCGAGGAACGCCGTCTCATCGGCGTCGAAGGCGGGCCCGCTGGCCGAAATGTCAGCGCACTGGCGGGCGAGGTCGGCCGCGGTCAGTTGCATCCCTTGGGCTTTCCACTCACGCAAGCACTCCTGAAGAAGCCAAAGCCCGATGACGTTCTTGAGGAATCGGACGCTTCCGGCCACGCCGCCTTCGTTGGTGTAGTTCAGCTCGAGACCCTGTTCGCTGACGACGGGCTCGAGGAGGACGGTGCCCACCAGCGACCACGTGCCGGAGCTGATGAAGGCGAGTTGTTCGGGCGAAAAGGGAATCCCCGCGACGGCCGAGCCGGTGTCGTGGCACGCCGGTGCAATGACCTCCGCTGCGGGAAGCCCCACCTCCTGCGCCACGGCGCCGCGGACTTTCCCGAGACGCGTTCCGGGCTCGACCAGCGGCGGGAATTTCTCCAGGCCGAGACCGACGGCTGGGGCGAGTTCCTGGGACCAGGACCTGGTATGCACGTCGAGCAATTGCGTCGTGCTGGCCTCCGTGTATTCGGCAGCCGCCACTCCCGACAGCCGATACTGAAAGTACTCCGGCAGGTTCAGCCAAAACGCTGCGCGCGCCCACTCGTCGGGAAACTCCGCGACATGTGCCATCAGTTGATATATCGTATTGAAAGGCAGGAACTGGATACCAGTGATTTCATAAATCCGCTGCCGGGGAAGGAGCGAGTACGCCCGCTCCATTTGCGGCAAGTTGCGCGCGTCGCGGTAACAGTACGCGCGCCCGAGGATGTCGCCGGAGCGGTCGACCAGCACGTAATCCACGCCCCAGCCATCAACGGCCACGCTGGCAATGTCCCCTCCCGCCTGGGAGGCGGCACGGGACAAGCCCTGCCGGATTTCCTGCCAAAGGTGTTCCGGATCCCACACCAGATGGCCTCCTTCGTGGTGCGGAGTATTGGGAAATCGGTGTACTTCGGTCAACGTTCCTTCTGCGCCGTCCCAGCGGCAGAGCACTACACGGCCGCTCTCGGCGCCGAGATCGACAGCAGCAACATATTGGCTTTTCTTTGCAGCTTTCATGATGGCGAATCGCTCCTCCAAATAGGCCGCCTGCTTTCGAGCCGTAGGGCGTTCCGCCGATCTCTTCATGGTCGGAGCGGCGGGACGCCTATGGCACTTACCGCAGACGCGCTCCTTTTGCAAGCCCGATAATGATCTGCTCCGCGTCTTCCTGGTGTGCTCGGGAGGAACTCCGCAGTAACGAACGGGCTTCGCGCCGGAGTCTGAACGGTTCGGTCAGTTCTTGGGCTGGCTGAGCATGAGCAGCGTGCCCGCGACAGAAGCGGTGATCAGTAAGGCCATCGTCGGCTGAGTCGAGGCAAGGTGAGAGAGCGCTCCGCTTAACGCGCCGCCGGCAAAACTCCCCAGAAATTGCAGGCTGTTGTAAGCCCCCAAGGCCGTTCCATACGCCGTGGGGGGAGCATATCGGCTCACCAGGCTGGGAAGGACCGGTTCGAGACCTGTGAAGCCGATGTAGAAGAGCGTTCCGGCCACGAGCACGCCCGTCAGGCGGGCGGGGTTGAAACCCATCGCTCCCGGCTCGAAAAGCACGAGCACGCTGGGAAGGAACATCAGAAACGCCAGCGCGGAGAGTCGCCGGCCCCAGCCGCGGTCGGCGCCGCGCGAGAATCCGAACATCGTGACGCCGCTGATGAACATCATGGGAAGCAGGAGCGAATAGTAATGGGTCATCTTCAAATGATGCTGGCCGGTGACGATGAGCGGAAAATAGAAAAAGAAACTCGCCATGAAAAAGTTCATCAGGAAGCCGCCGATTCCCAGGACGACGACCGGCCGATTGCGCATGACTTCCCCCAGCGGCGCTGGCGAGGCTGACGAAGCGGGCGTTTCCGGCAGGTAACGGACGAGGAGTGTATCGCTCAGGAGGCCGAGGATTCCCGTCAACCAAAACAAGGACGCAGTTCCGAAGAGGCCCGCCAAAAGGGGTCCACCCACCACTCCCACGACGAACGAGGCGCCAATCGGAATTCCCAGCACGGCCATGGCGGTGGAACGCCGTTCCGGCTCGATGTGGTCCGCGACGGCCGCAAAGGCCACCGAAATGATCGCCCCGCCCCCCTGCACCAGCCGGCCGACGATCAGGACCACGATGGAAGCCGGCGGGGGAAACCAATGGGGGACGGCGCACACAAAGGAGCCGACGCTGAAAAGCGCCATGCCGAGGATGAGCACCTTGCGGCGACCGATATGGTCGGAGAGGCGTCCGAAGGGAATTTGCAGCAGCGCCATCGTCAGGCCGTAACAGCCGAAGGCGAATCCCACCAGAAACTTTGAGGAGGTGAATTGCAGGCCGTAGAGCGTGAAGACGGGCAGCACCAGGAACAGGCCCAGCATCCGCAGCCCGACGGTCGAGGCGAGTGCCAGGAGGATTTTGCGTTGGTGACTGGTGAAGGGAATCCGAGAAGCCGTCTTCAGCGTGGTCATGGGCAGCGCGTGCACTTGGGGTGCAAAATGAGCAACGGCAGGCCGACGGGGCGCCTGCTCAAATCCGTAACAGCCTGGCGACTCTGACCAGGACCTGCATCTTGGCGATCGCTTCCTCGACGCTCCGGGTTTTCAGACCGCAGTCGGGATCGACCCAAACGATTTCCTGGGGCAAAACTTCCAGCACTTGGCGGAGACGATTCTCCACGACGGAATCCTCTTCCACGACGTGGGAGTGAACGTCCACCACGCCGACGCTGAGATCCTTTGTGAAGCGGTGACGTTTGAAGAGCTCGAGCATGTCAAGGCCGCTGTTCGACATCTCCAGATCGAGATTGTCCACCGGCATCTCAAGCATACCGGGGTAGATGAGTTCGAAGGCGCCGTAACAGATGTGCGTGATGAAGTAGGCGGAGAGCCCTTCGGTGACCGCGCGCAGGCCGTCGATCGCCACCGGCAATTCTTCCGGGCGGACGGAGGTTGCCGGCTCGTCGATCTGAATGATCTTCGCTCCGGCCTCAATCAGCGCTTCGACTTCGCGCCGGATTTCTTTCGCCAGCGCCAGGCAGGTCGCGCGGCGGTCGGGATAGAACTCGTTGAACGACCAATCCATCACCGTGTAGGGCCCCGTCAGCATTCCTTTGACGGGTTTCGCGGTCAGGCTCTGCGCGTATTTCCACCAACCGACCGTGATGGGCGCCTCCCAGCGAACTTCCGCGGTAATGATCGGCTTGTGATAGTAACGGTTGCCATAGGAGCGAACCAGCCCGCCTGGCTCGAAGCCGCGCAGGTGCTCGGCGAAGTAGGCGACCATGTCGCCGCGGTACATTTCTCCGTCGACGAGCACGTCCACTCCCAGCTCTTCCTGCTTGCGAATCCAGAACTCCGTCGCTTGCCGCGAATTCTCGTCGAGCGCTTCCTGCGAGGTCTTGCCCTTGAGGAAATCGCCCCGCGCCTTGACCAAGTAGTCCGGCTTCGGGAAGCTGCCCACAGAGGTCGTGGGGAACAGTGGCAAATCGATTCCGAGTTTCTGGAGCTTTTCTCGACTCATCGCGCGCTCCCCAAGAACTCTTGGCGAATGGCTTCGAGGTGCCGTAGCTTCAGCTTCGCCCGATCGCGCGGCAAGTATTCGAAGCCGCAAGAGGAAGAGAGCCAGGCGCGAGCTGACCCCAAGCGGTGGGCTATCTTTTCAAGCTGCCGAGCGACCGTCCGCGTGTCTTCCAGCCGAGTGTTGCGCCCGTCCACCAGCCCCAGCGCCAATTGCTTCGCGCTGCCTTGCGCGGCGATCGTCTCAACCAAGTTGGGGCTGTAGGTGAAGTCGAGCGCGAGGGCGTCGACTGGGAGAGCCTGGAGCCTCTCGTAAATCGGCGCGGCGTCTCCAAAATAAAGCGCCAGGATCAACTGGCTGCCGCCTTTCGCCGCGCTGAGCGCCTTCAGGCTTCGCTCCGCCTGGGGCAGGTCGCCAGGATGTTTGACGAGCGAGGGTTCATCAATCTGGATCAGACGCGCGCCAGCCGCGGCCAAAGCTTCTACCTCCGAAGCCAACGCCCGCGTGTAGCCATCAACAAGTTGCTCGAAGCCTCCCACTTGGCCGTCTTTAAAGATGGAATGCCGAGCGAGCGTTACGGGACCCGTCAGGACAGGCTTGACGGGCCGTGAGGACTTGGCTTTCGCGAATTCAAAATCCCCAACCACCATCGTCTCCGCGCGCTCGATGGGCCCGTGGACGACGGGTTGGCGGAAGTAGGTATTCGTATCGAAGAAGCGCAACAGGCCGTTGATGCGGATTCCCCGCAGTTTCCCCGCGAGGTGCGAGATGGGATCGTACCAGCGAATCTGCCCGTCCGTGACCACGTCCAGGCCGGCTTCAATCTGGTCGGCGAGCGCCCACTCCATCACGCGCTCTTCCGCCGCGCGCAAATCCTCGTCCGTCTTTTCGCCCTTCTCCCATTGCGCGATGGTGCGGCGGAGAATCTGCTGGTCCGCGCCGTCGCCGATGCGCGGAAAGCTGCTGTGATGCGCCAGAATCAGTTCCATTGTTTGGTATTCCCTGAACTCGTGTCCTGTTGATCGTCCGCCCGCATGGAGGGTGGACGCCCGCCGCGGCGTTATTCGACAAACTCTGCTTGCACCCGTCGGGGCAGCACGCCCTTCTCGAACCCGCGGTCGAGCAAGGCTTGCGCGGCCCGCCGTCCCCGCTCGCCGAGGTCGCGCGTCCAGTCGTTGACATACATCGAGACGAAACGGTCGGCGGTTTGAGTGTCCACACCGCGCCCGAATTGCAGGGCGTAGGCCAGCGCTTCTTCCCGGTGCTTGAACCCGTACTCGATGCTGTCTCTCAAACTCCGGGCGACTTGCCGAATCGCCTGCCGGTCGAGCGCGCGGCGCGCGGCATTCGCCCCCAGGGGCAGCGGCAGTTGAGTTTCCTTCCACCACCATTCGCCGAGATCAACCACCTTGCTCAGGCCGTCACGCGAGTAAGTCAGCTGGCCCTCATGGATCACCACGCCGGCGTCGGTCTCGCCTCGAGCGACACTCCCCAGGATTTGATCGAACGGCATCACGACGGGGTCGATTTCCGGCTCGTAGAGCTTTAGGACCAGGTAGGCCGTCGTCAACTTTCCGGGCACGGCCACGCGCTTGCCGCGCAGCCCCGCGCGCGTCATTCGGCCCCGCGCGGCGACAATCGGGCCATAACGGTCACCCACGCTCGCCCCGCAGGCGAGCAGCACATAACGGTCGGCGAGATACGCGTAGGCGTGAAACGAAATCGCCGTGATGTCGTAAGCTTCCTGCTGGGCTTTCTGGTTGAGGGTTTCGATGTCCTCCAATACGTGCTGCAGTCGGCAGTTTCCGGTTGAGACCTTCCGGGTGGCCAAGCCGTAGAACATGAAGGCGTCGTCGGAGTCCGGGCTGTGGGCGAGCTTCAGCTCCAAGGGGCGTGGCGGCGTGGTCTCTGCGCTGCGAGCGGACGACAAAGGTATTAATTCCTTAGTCGGATTTTTGCCCCGAGGGCTGTAAACAAAAATTGTATCACACCGGGGTTCGCAGTTCAGCCGGAGGCGGGGCTGCGCGGTATCCTAGGTCTGAGTTGTCAGGTGAGGATTTTCTCAAACTGGTTAAGAAGCTCTAGGTGCCTGTTAGTTGGCAGGGGGGCTTTGGACCAAAATCTATTCTCCGAGAATGGGGCCCCTACCTTGCGCTCAATCACGAATCCAGAGAATACTTGCTTTGAGGGAGGAAGCGTCGTTAAGTCTGCTCCGAGTATCAATCCGGTAAGCTGAAATCCAGATGCCTTGTCCAAGCTGAGGGCAGCGGAGATTTCCTCTGAGATTGCCTCGACGTTTGGATTTATGCGGCTGAGGGAACCGTCCAATATGACGTTGATTTCGCTCAGATACATCCGTCTCCTAATCATGGAGGTGTCGAATTTGAGGCTAAATTCCTTGCAGGCAAGATCTAGCACGTTGACCAGGAACGCCTCGCTTTCGTCTGTAGACGACTGAGTAGTAGCGACCAGCCCGTCATTGTAAATCGACATAGCTACATCGAAAATCTCCTCTTTGATCTGGAAATCTCCCTCGCTGAAGGCTAGACCTCCGTGTTCGTCACGATCAGCAGTTGACTTTGGAAACTTCTGAAAATGATACTCGCCTTTCAGCCAGTCTAGAAGATCAGGGAATATACTTTTCCCTTTAGGATTCATGTCCTGAATATCAAACAGCCAGATCGCGCGAGCTGTTGTCACGCTAAGAAGTTTCACGGTGCTCCTCCCTGGGCTGACGTAGCTCCACGAATGCGCCTTGAACTGGGCAACTCACAAATGCTTGGAGTTCGATCTAGTGCTTGTTTCAATTGGAATGCTTGAACTGCTGACTCGAGGCCTACCCTATAACGCGGTGTAAAGTCAAACTCTTCGTGTTTGCGCTGGTCAAGAACCTCCGCTTTGATAGCGTCCAAATAACGAGGGAGAGTTGCCTCCTTTGTCGCGGTGGCGGTTTGGGATTGACGCTCTGCGTTTTCTTCGTCGAATGCGGGAACCAAAAGAGACTCTGTAGACAGATTGGTAAATCTATCTACAAGTTCGCTGAAGGGGACAAACCAGACTGCCAAACCCACGTCGAAGAGAGATGCCAGCTTTTTTAGCGTAGTTATACTGGGCCTGCCATAGTGCGGGCTTTCCAATCGGCATATGGCATTCTGACTGGTTGACAAGTCCTTGGCGAGCTGTGTTTGGCTCAACCCTCGCTTTTGACGAAGCGCACGAATCTGGAACGCTAGCGTGTTTGAGACACGCGAAGATACGAAGGCATCTCGGAACGTCTTATTGCGTAGTTTTTCGATCAGGTCTTCTTTTGACTGCAAACTCATAGACCCTCCCCTTGCCCTGCTCAACCAGCTTCTTGCGCTTCGCCGCCAGGTCCATGTCGTCTCTTACTTCGCGTCGCTGCTTAACACAAGCATGTAACATCGTGAAATAGCCAGACTGAGGGCCAAAGTGACCTGCCCCCGTTCTTAGGTCCAATCATAACGTGAGTTCCGGGGTTGAAATCAACTCCTTGGGCAAGAGGGCGAGGGGCGTGGGGGGAGACGCCCCGCGCGCGGCGGCCGCCATTTCGGTTGCCTTTTCTGCCGCG
>JAIQGH010000082.1 GCA_020072655.1 Terriglobia bacterium
AATCCCCAGTTTATCCCGATCTTTGACCTGATGACGTTGAATGGACATGTTGCGGATCCCGGTCTCCGGGTCCTTAAACCGGCATGGGGCGGCGTCTATAGTTTCCGTGACACCGATGACCCGTGGCGCTGCTTTGACTGCTGGTGGTTCCCGCGCACCCAACCGCGCCGCGTCGTGCTTTCGGGCAGCGGGACGACCGACGAGCAAGGCAACCTGAAATTTGAAATTTCAAATGACAAATTTCAAATCCCTGTGACGGGGAGTATGAAGCTGATCGTAGAGGCCACGGCGACGGGGAGCAACAACCAGGTCGTCTCGGGTCGGGGCGAGATCGTTCAGCATCGCGCCGACTATTACATCGGTCTTGCGACGGACAAGTACGTGGGCGACGCGGGCCAGCCGTTCGGCGTCAACCTGGTGGCGGTGGACTGGCGCGGCGACAATCCCCGCCTGCCGGAATACGACTCGCCCCTGGCCGTCGAAGATCAGAAGGGTTGGCAAAGCGCGGACGCCCAGCGCCTCCTCCAGCCCCTGCGCGTAGACAACCGGCGTCTTCCACGCCTCCTCCTTGACGAACTTGGGAACAGCGGCGCGGTTGTCGTCCATGTTGACGGCAAGAAACGCCACGGACTTTTCCCCTTGGAAGCGCTCGCGCACCTGGTCAAGAAGCTTGCCCTCCACGCGGCATGGTGCGCACCAGGTGGCCCAGAAATCCAAGACCAGAATCTTCCCGCGCAGTACGGAGAGTTTGAGGGGACTTCCATCCAGGCGCTCCAGCACAAAATCGTAGGGATCGCGGGCGTCGCGGTTGGGTCTGCCCGTGCCCGCGAAGCGCTCAGGGAACGAGCGAACCCATTCGTCGTAGCGCGCGAGGATGAGATCCCCGAGCCCTTTCTCCGAGTGGTATTTCGCCAGGTAGGCGCTGCCCAGCTTCTTGCGGATCACGTCGCGCCTCGCCTCGTCGATGCGCTTATCAGGAATAATGAACGCCGTCGCGTAAGCGTCGATCGCCCGCTCCGCCTCACCGAGCTGCATGGCGGCGTCGCCCAGCTCTTCCGCGACTTGCGCCGTCGGGTATGCCGCGAGGCTCTTTTCAAAGTCGGCTGCCGCTTTTTGGCTCTCGCCCGCCCGGGCGTAGATCCTGCCGCGCAGCGTGTACGCGGTAGCACGGAGCAGCTTGCGCACCTCCGGCCACTGCGCCGCCGGAACCTCGCTTGGGCGCGTCTCGTCGGAAAGCTTTTCTGACTGCTCGATCAGGCGCGTGGCGTAGAAAATCCCTTTTTCGCGGCTCGCCGAGTCGTCCTGACGGCTGTAGAGGTCGGCTAGCGAACCCAGCAGGTCGGGGTCATCAGGGCTGAATTCCAGCAGCTTCTCCGCCGTTGCCGCGGCCTTCCTGGGGTCGTTTCCCTGCAGGGCCTGCCGATAAATTGTTCGCAACACCTGCTCGCGCCGCGGGCTGTGGGGGTACTTCTCCAGGAAGGCTTCGAGATTCTTGATGAGCGCCTGCGGATCGCCTGGGGAAGCGGAGAACGCCTTTTCGAGTGCGGCGGATTCGATGTCCGCCTCGGACGGAGGTGCGCTGCGGCTAGGTTCGCGGGCATTCGCTGATGGCGCGGGTTGAGGAGGAGGTGTCTTTTCTTGGCCGACCAAGGGGATTGTCAGGGTAAGCCCATACAGAAAGACAGCGAGGGCCCATGTGGACATCATTCTGGTGCCGCCAGCGCCTGGCTGCATTGCGTTCATTCCGGTTTTCTACTCTAAAGACGCGATTGGAAGCGGGTCAAGGGAATTCGTGCGCGGGCGGGCGCAACGGCGCATGGTATAATTGGTGTGTAGGAAGGGACCAATGGCGCAGATCGCACCCCGGATCAATGTGGACTCAGAGGTCCATTTCGGTAAGCCCGTCATCGAGGGCACGCGTGTTCCCGTGGCTGTCGTCGTCGGGGCGATCGCGGCCGGCGATTCCCCCGAGGAAGTTGCCCGCGAGTACGGCATCACCGTCGAGGACGTCCGGGCAGCTTTGAGTTACGCGACAAAGCGGCTGGAGGAAGAAGCGATCCGGGCGCAGCGCTGATGGCACGCTTCCTAATTGACGAAGACCTGCCGCTCTCCCTCAGTGCGGCCCTCCGCCAAGCGGGACATTCGTGCGAGCACATTATTGAAATCGGACAACGCGGCGCCCCTGATGAGCGGGTGTTCGGCCTGGCGCAGGAGCGCAAAGCAATCCTGGTTTCCCGCGACAGCGATTTCGGAAATGTGTTGCAGTTCCCTTTGGGAAGCCACCAAGGAATTGTCGTGGTCAGGTTTCCTTCGGATGGGCGCAGCCGCGCCGTTGTGGATGCTGTCGTTCAGACCTTGACGACGATTGCGGAGAGCGAGTTTCCAGGTGCGCTGATTGTCGTCGAGCCGGGTCGAGCCCGGATCCGGCGATCAATCTGAAACACTGTTCCCCGACGAGACAAGCACACGATGCCGACTAGGTTGCACGCCATCTTCTTCGATGCGGGCAACACGCTGATTTACCCGCGTGTCGAGGAGCTCGCCGCGGATTTGACCGAGCGCGGGTACCCGGCGAGCGCAGACGATTTCCTCGCGGCGGAGCGGGCTGGCAAGCAAAAGCTCGACGAGTGGCTCTGGCCGCAAATCCGCCAGGGAGAGCTCCCGCCCACGATTGATCGCTACTACTGGAACGAGTATCTGCAGGCGCTCGCTGCGCGTGTCGGCGTGCCCGAACTCGACCGTGTGGCCGTGATGGAGGGCGTGGCGAATGGCTTCCGCGAGATTTCGCTCTGGTCAGAGGTGCTGCCCGAGACGCCGCCCTTTCTCGAGAAGCTCCGCGCGCGGGGGTACTACCTGGGTGTGATCTCAAATTCCGACGGCACGATCGAGCAGCAAATCGGGCGCGTCGGCTTGCGGCGACATTTCCAAACGGTGATTGACTCCACCGTCGTCGGCGTCGAGAAACCCCATCCGGGCATATTCAGGATTGCACTCGAGCGCGCGGGCGTCGCGCCGAAGGAAGCCATGTTTGTCGGCGACACCAACGCTACCGATATGGGCGGTGCCGAACTTGCCGGGCTGGGCGGCGTGCTTCTCGACCGCGTTGGCGCCTACCCCCACGCCCAAGGTCCGCGCATCACCTTACTCTCCGAGCTCGAAACGATCCTCCGCGACCTGTAGTCCCGACTCGTCCTGTCGGCTAGCGCGCCCTAGATCCCTCTCTTCCCCCGCACGCGAGTAGCCGACAGAGCATCCCGGCTTGCATCCTGATAGCTACCACCCCAGCCCACGCAAGTGATCCTGGGCCAAGCGTCCGTTTCGCCCCTCCTGAAGATGGATGGGCAGGTAGGGCCGAAGACATCTGCTTTCGGCGCAGCGCAGTCTGGATCATAGCCCGCGAAAATGGAGAGGGTCCCTGAGGTTTTGCAGCTCCCGGTAGTAATAGAGCGGAGTCGGCCGTTTTTGTTTGAACCTCAGCTTTTTCAAAAACTCGACTTCCTCCCGAGTGGCACCGCGCGCGAGGACAGGATCTTCGAGGAACGCCTTCAGTCCCGGCTCTTGCCCAAGGGGCCCTTCAGCTTCCTTTTCAACAAACTCAAATCTTTTCGGTTCCCCAGACGCGATTCGCCGGTTGAGGACAATCTCCATACTAAAGGTCGCTAGGTCGATGTCCCAGGATTCAATCAGCGGGTCCAGGAAGGCAACGCAGTTTTCGATCGACACGTTGAAAACGTCCGTGTCCAGGAATTCAAGAACGATGACTCGCATCTCTTCGTACTTCTGGTTGCTGAGTCGAGCCATCAGACGTAGCCAGTTTTCATTTTCCAACTCTTCTTTGGCAATTCCCTTGACGATATCCAAAAGCTTCTGGGTTACGAGCTGTTCGAGTTCGCCGAAAGGCTGTTTCTCAAAGATCGCACGGATGGGTCTCTCGTTTGCGGGTCGGCATTTGCGCAGAACCAGCTCGCGAACTTCTTTGATCAAGGGCGCGGGCGGGTCTGCGAGTCTTCGCTTCAGCTGCTCCGTCCGCTGGACCTCAGCCAACCTCGCAAGCTCGCCACCCGGGAGCTTCAGGAATTGCTCCATCTTGTTGTAAATATCTGTCCGGTCAGGCGCGGGAGGAGCCTTCTTCCGAGTCAGCAACTGGGAAATGTAGGACTCCGTAACTTGGGCGGCGGTCGCTAGATCTCTCTGCTCGACCCCTAGCTGTTCCAGCCGCTGTCTGATGACTAAAGGTACGTCCACCGGATTCCTCCTGATTTGTTAACCTCCGCAGGTTAACAACCGCATTCGACAGGTCCAATATCTCATATTCTCCTTGACAAGCAAAGTAAAGTTCCTTAGAGTAGTTAAGAAGACGAGCTTCGCAACTCACCTTCCAGATCATCTGAACTAAATCAGATTATCTGTGATTGCGTCTCTCAGGGAATCGCCTGATGGCGGTCAGTTTTTCCTGTTCGGGCTAAGGAGCAAGGTTCCCAATCCGTCCGCGCCCACGCGCGTTCCGGAAGGCCGCGGGTCCCAAAGGGTTGGGGCGTAAAAGGAAGCGGAGGCCTCACGAAGGGAGGCACCGTGTCGGAAAGAAATGGCGACAAGGCCCGGTTCGGTCGAGAACGAAAGCGCAAGATTCTCCGCCGAAAGGGCAACCGAGAATTGCGAAGAGCGCTGGAAAGCAAGATGCCAAAGCCAGCCGTCCCGAGTCCAAGTGAGAACGATCTCGGCGTCGGGCGAGCGGGCACATTCATAAAGGAAGGCCCTTTCGAGACCGCGAATCATCTTATGGTGGTGCGGTGAGCTCTTTCCATGAACGTAACCAGGCGGACCTCCCAAAGGCCGCCACTAATTGGAGGATTAAATGGCTTCGAAGTTGTTCGTAGGTAATCTTCCCCATAGCACGACCGATGCTCAGCTCAACGAGTTTGTCATCAATGCTGGCTTTCAAGTGGCGTCGGCGGTGGTGATTCGCGATAAGTTGACGGGAACTCCGCGCGGATTCGGCTTTGTCGAGCTGGCGGAAGGCGAAGACCTGCAGCGGGCGATCGCGGGATTGAATGGCCAAGCTCTTGAAGGCCGGCCGTTGACCGTGAATGAGGCGAAACCCCAGCGCACGGGTTTTGGCAGAGGCCCCGGCGGCGGCGGTGGACGCGGAGGTTACCGGGGTCGCTCCGACCATGGCGGGCGTCGCTTCTAGCCTGGGGGTCAGCGATGAAGCTGAAGGATGGACAACAGGTTTGTCACTCCCAATACGGATGGGGCACGGTCTTGGAGTGCGACCGTCATCAGACGATGGTGTGTTTTCGGACGGTGGGCGTCAAGAGGCTCGTGACCTCTCCAAAGACGTTCAAAGTCGTTGGGATTGAGGCGCGCAAGAAGGAACCCGTTGTTTGACCGGCGGGCTTAGGCGCGCGTCCATCCAACAGGTTTCCGGGGCAAGCCTGAGGAACGCGGTCGTCTTTGAGGTCCCTCCGAGCTGGTCCCTAGGCCGGTCGATCTGGGGAATCGCTCCCGGCGGCCGGGAACCAAAAGGTGGCTGCTATGTACATCCAATATGCCGGTTTCAGCATTGTTGCCAGCTCTCGCGTTTACAATTTTGATGTGATCGACCCTCCCGCGGCGAGTCGCGAATTTACCGTCAAAGTCCTATCTGAGGCGTTTCGCGCAGGATCTTTGAGTTATCAGGATGGCCCGGGGATCTGTTTTGCGCACTTGCAGCGCGAGCTGGATGGAGAGACGCCGGATTCGCACGCTGAGGCGCACCTGCGCATCGGAGAGCAGGAAATCCGGGAATACCGGACGCTGCACTACCCTCGAAAAAAGACCTACGGGCGCGACGCCATCCGCAACGAGAACCTCTCTTGAACTGACACCAACTGCTGTGCACCCGCTAGCCCCCCGAGCGTGTGCCGGGGACCGCAAGGGCCGCCCCTAGCCCAACCGAAGGGTAATCAGAAAACGGTGTTCAAGGGCGTCGGCTCGGAGTCAGGATGTGTGGGGTGCGAGGTGTCGTTGAACAGGACGAGGTGCTAGCCTTCCGCGCCGCACTCTGTTTCGGCGTGTCGCTCAAGATAGACGAACGCCATCCGCTCTGTCTTTCGCTGCAAGCCATTGGCGCCGCTTTCTGGCCTTCCGCGCAACTCAAGCAAAACAAAGGACGACACCTGAAGTCTAATTTCGGCTGCGCTCGATGTACAGATTTGACGCTTGCCTAAACCCACCGGACGAGCGGGGGAACCTTGAAGGTGCCCAGGGTCAGACATAAGGTCCCACCTTTATTTCGCGTCAGAAAGTAACCCCCCCGTCTTGGAGACCGTCTATGTGTTTTGAGCGTAGCAGGTAGTGCTGCGCCGGGAAGGTATTGTCGCGCCTCGACAGAGGCGCCGACCGTCGAATCCAGACAACGAAGGCCATGGCGGGTTTTCCCGTCGCCGTACGAATCCAATGTGTTGGCGAAGCAGTGAAAAGCCGATTGTCATCACCATGGATCGTGTGAACTTCGCTCGCGACTCCACTGGTTGTCGAAGGAATGCGAAAGCGAAGCACCTCCGCCATCGCAGAAAAGAGTGACAGACGACTCGTGCGGCCAAGGGCAGCCCGCGGGGAGAGGCGGCAGCGTATGGAGAGTGGGATCGCGTTTATCTTGGCGGCCTGGACGGGCCTCGCATTGGCGCAGCAGCCAGGAACAGCGCCCTCGGTCTCGCCCGGCGCGCCAGCGACTCTGCTGGTGCGGCCCATTGGTGTGGTCACGGAGATCAAAACGGGAAGCCTTACCCTGCGGACTGATGCCGGTCCCGAATTGCAGGTTCCCCTGCCGGATGGGATCACGGTCCTGCGTGTTCCTCCGGGCGCAAAGGATTTGAAGGCGGCTACCCCGATCACGATCGGAGATATCAGCCTGGGAGACCGAGTGTTGATCCGGGGCCGGGTTTCCGACGATCAGAAGTCCGTCGTCGCGACATCGGTCATCGTGATGGCCAAAACGGAACTTGAGAAGGCGCGTGAGGCCGAGCGGGCCGAATGGCAACGGCGCGGGATTGGTGGGCTGGTGAAAGCCTTGCATGCGGACAGCAAGGAGATCACCATTTCGGTTCCCAACGTGCCGGCCACGCCCGGAAATCTCACGCATCCCGTGGTCATCACGCTGGCGGCGAACGCCGTACTCCTTCGCTACGCGCCGAATTCCATCAAGTTCAGCGACGCCCGCCCCAGCACCTTCCAGGAGGTCAAGGTGGGAGATCAGGTGCGTGCGCTAGGCACGAAGAGCGAAGACGGCAGCCGCTTCGTTGCGGAGAAGCTCGTGTCCGGAACCTTCCGCACCCTCAGCGCAACGGTGGTCTCCGTGAACGCAGCCCCGATGGAGGGCAGCGGGGCAACCGTGACCGTGAAGGATCTCGTTTCGGGTCAGCTTGTCGCCGTGGGGACGACGGCTGATTCCAGGCTGCACCGTCTTCCGCCTTTCCTTGCCCAAATGATTGCGAGATTCAGCTCCGGTGGGTCGGCCCCGCAACCCCAAAGCGGCGGCCCGGGAGCTGGGCGTCAGGAAGGGCAGACTCCTGGCGGAGTGCCCTCGCGTCCGGAAGGAGGAGGCTCAGGCGCTTGGCGTGGCAATGGCCCACCGGACTTCCAGCAGATGCTCGAGCATACGCCGCCGCTGGCTCTCAGCGATCTGAAGCCCGGTGACGCGCTGATCGTGCTCGGCACGCAGGGAGCGAAGCCGACGGAGACCACGGCCATCACAGTCCTCGCCGGCGTCGAACCCATCTTGGCTGCCCAGCCCAAAGGCAGTGAACAGATGGTGCTGGGACCGTGGAACATGAGCATGAGCGAAGCCGGGCAGTAGTTTGGAAATTGGAAAACCGAAATTCGAAACTGGATACTTGTGGTCGTCTATCGTCTCTGCCTTTTCGAATTTCGAGTTTCCAGTTTCCGGCCTCCTGCCTACAGGAATGGAATATGGAGGAGTTGAGAATGTCTGGTCTCATACGATACATAGGAACCGTGTTCTGTGCGACGCTTGCCTCATCGCTTTTGTCTGCCGCACTCTTCGCGCAGTCGAGTGATGTCAGTCTGCGCGGCCAAGTCACCGACCCTTCTGGCGCGGTCGTGCCAGCCGCTTCCGTGGCCATTATCAGCGCAGATGGAACCACGCAGGCGGTCGAGACGAACGCCGAGGGCCGGTACCTCGTCCGTAATCTTGCGCCCGGCAGCTACACGGTGCGGATTCGCGTAAAAGGGTTTGCGGATTTCGAGAGGACCGGTGTCTTGGTCGCGCCCGGCCCTCCCCAAGTGGTGGACGCCGAGCTTGTGGTGTTTCTGGAAAAGCAAAAGATCACCGTCACGGGCGAGAGTTTGGCGGTCAGTGTCAGCCCTACGAGCACCGTTGGTGCTGTGGTGCTGAAAGGAGACGACCTGAAAGCCCTCTCCGACAATCCCGACGATTTGCAGGACGAGTTGCAGGCGCTGGCGGGCCCTGCGGCGGGACCCAGCGGCGGCCAAATCTATATCGACGGCTTCACCGAGGGGCGTCTGCCGCCGAAGGAATCGATTCGCGAGATCCGCGTCAATCAGAGTCCCTTCGCCGCAGAATACGACCGGCTAGGTTTCGGCCGCATTGAGATCTTCACCAAACCGGGAACCGACAAGTATCATGGTCAGAGTTTCTTTGAATTCGGCGATTCGGTTTTCAACTCGCGCAATCCGTTCGCGCCCACCAAGCCCCCCTATCAATCACGGCAGTTCGGCGGGAACCTGGGCGGCCCGCTGGGCAAGAAAGCCTCTCTCTTCCTGGACGCCGAGCGGCGCGACGTCGGGGAAGTCGCCGCGGTCAGCGCGGTCACACTGGATTCTTCTTACAACGCGACGCCGTTCAGTCAGGCGGTCTTGAATCCCACCTGGCGCACAACGGTCAGCCCGCGCTTCGATTACCAGTTGACTCCCAAGAACACCCTGGTGGCGCGCTACAGCTTTGCCCGCCGCGGGTCGGACAATAACGGTATTGGCCAGTTCTCCTTGCCCACCCAAGGCTACGACATGCGCAACCAAGAGCAAACCTTCCAGGTCACTGAGACCGCTATGGTCAGCATGCACGCCGTCAACGAGACGCGCTTCCAATACCATGACCTCGGTGACGAAGGGCAAACACTTCCTCAAGTTCGGGGGGCGCCTGCGCGACTTCCGTCTGTGGGATCGTTCCCTCGAAACCTACAATGGCGCCTTCACGTTTACGTCCCTCGACGCCTATCGCGTGACGCTGCTCGGCCTCAATGATGGCCTGACAACTGAGCAGATCCGGGCCCAGGGGGGCGGCGCGAGCCAGTTCTCGATCATCGCTGGGAATCCCGTCGCCAGCCTCAATCGAACAGATGTCGGTGTATTCATCCAGGACGATTGGCGAGCCCGATCGAACCTGAGCCTGAGCATGGGCTTACGCTATGAGACGCAAAACCAGATTAGCGACCACCGGGATTTTGCGCCGCGCTTCGGCCTTGCCTGGGGCCTGGACCGAGGGAAGACCGGGCAGCCCAAGACGGTGCTGCGCGCCGGCGCGGGCGTTTTCTATGATCGTTTTGACGCGGACCTCACGCTGCAAGCTCTGCGTCTGAATGGCATCACCCAACAACAGTATCTGATTTCCAGCCCGGATTTCTTCCCCACCATTCCGCCCCTTGCTGACTTGGCTGCCAGCGCCGCTCCTCAAACCGTTCGCCGGGTGGCGTCCGGCCTCCAAGCCCCCTATACTATCCAATCTGCCGTCGGGCTAGAACGGCAGTTGCCCAAGAACGTCACCGTCTCCGTCACCTACACCAACTCACACGGCGTTCACATTCTGCGCTCGCGCAACGTCAACGCGCCGCTTCCCGGCACCTACGACCCCCAGGTTCCCACGAGCGGCGTGCGGCCCGATGGCGGGAGCGAGAACATCTACCAATACGAATCGGGCGGACTTTTCAATCAGAATCAGCTCATCACCAACTTCAACGCCCGCGTCAGTTCCCGGTACTCGCTGTTTGGTTTCTACATGCTCAATCAGGCGCGTAGCAACACCGACGGAGCGGGCCGTTTCCCGGCCAACCAGTACGACTTGGCCGCAGAGTACGGACGTGCCATGTTTGACGTCCGCCACCGCCTCTTCATGGGGGGGATGATTGCCTTCCCGCTCGGCTTTAGCATCAGCCCGTTCATGGTAGTTTCCTCGGGGATGCCCTTTGACATTGTGTCAGGAAAAGATTTGAACGGAGACTCCCTGTTCAACGACCGGCCAGCCTTCGCCACCGATCTCACTCGTCCAAGCGTCGTCGGGACGGCGTACGGGATCTTCGACTCCCTACCCATCGCCGGCGAGACCATCATTCCCCGCAATTATGGGAACGGCCCGGGCCGGTTCAGCTTGAACATGCACCTGACCAAGATCTTTAGTTTCGGCAAAGGCGAGGGCCGGGCTCCGAGCGACTTTCCAGGCGGCGGACCGCGCGGCGGGGGCCGCGGGGGTGGCCCTCCGGGGGGTGGTCTCGGTCCGGGTGGGTTGAGCGGCGGCGGGGGGCGTCCGCCCGGCATGTTCCATCCCGTGGGAAACAAGCGGTACACTATCGAGATCACGCTCGATGTGCACAATGTCTTCAACAACGTGAACTTGGCGCCGCCCATCGGTAACCTGAGCTCCCCGCTGTTCGGACGCTCGAATGCCCTTGGCGGCGGCTTTTTCGGCCCGGCCACCGCCAACCGCCGCATCGAGCTGGAAACCCGGTTCACTTTCTGACGGACCGGTCGTCCCCAGGTGACCGCCCGGTGTGACAACTGCTGTAGTGCCGGTCTATGACCGGCGGGTAGGGGGAGCCCTCTGGGCTCCTGCGGGAGGGCATAGCCCTCCCCTACGAAGAAGTAGCGCCGGGCTTCCCCGGCCCGTTGCCGGCGCGAGCCGGGGCGGGCAGCCCGGCATACGCGAAATCAACAACATGCCGCCCTAAAGGGCGGCGCTACATTCAGATTGGGCCAGCATCCACAGCGGTTTTGGGTTGACCCCTCTTCCGGCGAAAAAGTACAATGACTGAAAGCGCGCCCAGATAACCATGGGTGCGAGCAAGTTGTTGATACCTCGGGTGATGGGGGATCTTTGGGAGAAAGGCTGAGAGCTGTATGCTTTCTGGCGGCCATGCTCGCCCTCGCCTCTTGCGGGGGCCCTGCCCGACGCCGGGTGAGCATCAATCTGCCCCCGCCCCCCTACACGCCGACGGAATTGCCTCTCCCGTCCTTCACCAACCTCACTCGCCCGCCGCAGCCGCCTCCGCCTGATCCTATCGTCCAGTTGATCTCCCAAGCCGACCAGGTCTATGAGGCGGGCGTCAAGGATTACAGTGCGGGCGAATTCGTCAAGGCTCGAGAGGAGTTCAATCAGGCCCTGGCTTTGCTCCTTGAATCCAAGTTCGATTTGGCTGGCGACGAGCGTTTGCGGAACGAATTCGAGACGTTGACGGAGAACATCTCCAGCCTGGAAGTGGCAGCGGTCGAGCGCGGCGATATGCTCAGCGAGCAGCGGTATGAGCCCGCGCCGATGGATTCGTTTTCCGGCCTTACGTTTCCGGTCGACCCCAAGGTCCGGGACCGTGTCCAGCAGGAGCTCGGCACCGTGCGCTCAGACCTGCCACTCGTCTCCAACGATGTCGTGGACGGCGTGATCACCTACCTGCAAGGTCGGGGGTCGGGCTACGTCAAAACGGCTCTGAAGCGCCTGGGGCAATTCCAACAGCTCTTGTCCGAGGAACTTCGCGAGCAGGGCCTGCCGCAGGACCTCGTGTACCTTGCTGCGGCGGAGAGCGCCTTCAACCCCTTCGCCCGCTCGCGTGCCGGGGCGAAGGGCATCTGGCAGTTGATGCTCGGCCGGGGCATCGAGTACGGCTTGAAGCGAGACCGCTGGGTGGACGAGCGGGAGGACCCCGCCAAATCCACGCAGGCGGCTATTCGGCACTTGAAAGACCTCTACACGATGTTCGGGGACTGGTACCTGGCGATGGCAGCTTACAACTGCGGCCCGGTGGCCGTTCAGCGCGCCATCGAGAAAACGGGCTATGCCGACTTTTGGGTCCTCTACAAGCTCCACGCCTTGCCTCGGGAGACGGAGAACTATGTTCCTGCCATCCTGGCGATGGCGCTGATCGGCAAAGACCCCAAAGCCTACGGGTTCGAGATCGAACCCGACGCCCCGCTCGCGACCGACGAGGTCGTGGCCAGTGCCCCGACGGACCTTCGCTTGGTCGCCCAGATCATTGATCGTCCCGTGGAGGAGCTGATCCGGCTCAACCCGGGTCTGCTGCGCTGGACGACTCCGGCCAACGACCCGGGATTCATCCTGCATCTGCCGTTGGGAACCAAGGAATCCTTCGAGGACGCCGTTACGCGCATCCCGCCGGACAAACGCGTCTGGTGGCGTGCGCACAAGGTGGCGGAGGGTGAAACGCTCGCCAGTGTGGCGCGCCAGTTCCGCGTCACGACCGTAGCCCTGGCCGGCGCCAACCAGCTTCCGCCGGACGCTTCGATCGAGGAAGGGGCGCGTTTGGTGGTGCCGTTGGCTCCGGGACCCGAATCCTCGCTCGCCCGGGTGCGCGAGCGCGGGCCTCGTCGCCTCCTCCGTTACCGGGTGAAAGACGGCGATACGCTCGACCGCATCGCCGACCGCTTCGACGTGACCCCTTATCAGATCCGCAAATGGAACAAGCTGCGGGGCTCGTCTGTCACCCCCGGCCGGTCGCTTCGCATTTATGTTGGCGCCGGCGGACGCTCCGCATCGGGCGTCTCCCGCTCGCGTCGTGCCCGAACTTCCGCCTCCTCCAGCCAGGCGAAGAGAAGAACCACCAAGTCCCCGCGCTCGGGGGCTACGGCGGGTTCGAGACCGGCGTCCGCTCGTGCCGCATCCAGTCCCCGCGCTTCTCGATGACCCCCTGTAGGCCGCTATCATTGTCCTTGACATGACGAAAGCTGTGGTATACATCTGCCTCGCTGAGCGTGATTCAGAACCGGGTTCCGCAAGGCCCAAGACACGAGCCGTCACAACAACTCAAATCGCAGACTGACGAACCGGGGAGGTGGGATTCATGGCGTTCGACGATGCTGATCGAGAGCCAGGCGACGATCTGGAAGATCTCGGGGATGAACTCTCCTCCGACTACCAGGAGGAAGAGGCAGAGGTGACCGGGGAGGAACACGAAGAGCCCGCGGAAGAGGTCTCCTACGAAACGGAAGAAACGGTGACGGAGATAAAAGCTCCGGAGCCGCCTGCACCTCCGGCGCCGGTGAAAGGACCGGCCCCCAAGCCGGCTGCGGCCCCGCGCAAGGCCGTGGCCCGTAAGCCCAAGCCAGGAAAGGCGGCCAAGCCGCCTCGTAAGGCGAAGAAAGCTCCGCCGCCCAAGAAGAAGAAAGTTAAGCCGAAGAAGGCGAAGAAGGTGGCGGCCAAGAAGCCAAAGAAGGCCCGACGCCGCTAAGCACCGCGGGTCATCCGGCAGGGTGGGCGTGTGCCTGGAAGTGTAGGCCCAACCTTGGAGCCCAGAGTGACGGGGCGCACCCGTTTCGGTCCGTTCTCGTCTCCCTCGGGGGCGGAGTACGCGAGGCGAGCGTCTGTCAAGCGTCTTTTGTAAAACGATGTCAGCCGGTGAGAGAGGCCATTCCCGCCAGGTTTCGGCAACTGTGGGGGAGCCGGGGGAAGGGCCTTCCGCCGAGCGTGCGGAGGCCTTCAGGCTGCGCGCCGTCGAGTTCGTGCGGCGAATGCGCGGAGCCTCGCAGCCGAGCCTGCTGCGTTGCGAGGACGGCGCCAGTTACGTCGTTAAGTTCCGCAACAATCCCCAGCACGTGCGCGTGCTCGCCAACGAGATGCTGGCCGGCCGGCTGGCGTTGCTGATCGGCCTGTCCGTGCCGCGGCCGACGGTCGTTGATGTCCCTCCCGAACTCATCGCTGCGAGCCCGCTGTTGCAGTTCGAACTGGGCACGCGGCGTGAGCCCTGCGCGGCTGGGTTACAGTTCGGGTCGCGTTTCCCGGGCGTTCCGGGCCGGACCCTGGTCGTGGATTTTCTCCCCGACCGCCTTTTGAAGGATGTCGTCAAGAAGGAGCCGGGCTGCTTCCTCGGGGCGCTGGTCTTTGACAAGTGGACCTGCAATTGCGACGGCCGCCAGGTCATTTTCTATCGGCTTCAGGATCGGGAAGGCTCGTCGTACTCGACCACGCTGATCGACCACGGCTTTTGTTTCAACGACGGCGACTGGAATTTTCCCGATAGCCCCATTCGCAGCCTCTACCCGCGACGCATGGTTTACGGTGGCGTCCGCGGACTCGACTCGTTTGAACCCTTTCTCTCGCGGGTGGAAAATCTGGAAGCCTCGGACCTCGCGGACTGTGTGAGAGGCATTCCGGAAGAGTGGTGCGGCGAGCAACCGGAGGAGCTGACGCGCCTCGTCGAGCGCCTCTACGAGCGGCGGAGGAGGGTCCGGCAGGCGTTGATCGAAGCGCGAGATAGTTCGCTCGCGCCGTTTCCGAATTGGAGGTAGGGGAGGGCCTTTACGGCCCTCCCGAGGGGACCACCGTGAAGGTGCTCCCCTGCGCGGCGGGATATGCCAGACGAAACCCCACCGAGACCCTGCACTTTCTTCCTGGTGCGTTACGTCCCGGACATCGTCCGCGATGAAGGGCTGAACATCGGCCTGTTTCTTTACAGCCCCCAGGACGAGTATCTCGACTGCCTCTTCACCGACGATTTCCGGCGCTTGCGCGCGTTCCATCCCCAAGCCGACTTGAAGCTGCTGCGGGCGCTTCCCGAGCACTTTGCCCAGGAAATCAAAGCGCGCGAAAAGGAATTGGAACAATTCATCCGGGAAATGCAGGAGAGTTATTCGAACCTCATCCAGGTGACGCCGCCGCGCGCCGTGCTGGCCGCCGACCCGCAGGCGGAGCTCGAGGCGCTGTTCGGTCGGTACATCGGCGCGCGCCGCACCGTGCAACTCGAACGCGACACGCGCATGCGTATCAAACAGCGGCTAAAGGCGGCGCTGGCGCGCCATGGCCTGCTTGAAACGCCGCGCTTCGAGAAGCAGATCCCCGCTGCGCAGTGGACCCATGCCGGCGACCCGTTCACCTTCGACTACGGCTATCGCCCGCTCCAGTTCGAGGGGCGGCCGAACGGGCACTTCAAATTCATCCACGCGCTCTCCCTCAAGCGCGATAACGACCTCGCCCACGTACTCGCCAACACGATCCGCTACGTCCGCGAGAAAGAACCTGCCGAGCTCACCGCCGTCATCGAGGGTTTGCCGGCTGCGGGCGACGAGGCTGCCCGGCATTCCCAGCGTGTCCTCGAGGACGCCCGCATCGCCCTCCAACCCCTCGCTGAAATCGATGTCTACGCGCAATCGGTCCGCGGCGAATTAATGACCTAGCCCCGGTCACGTTGGTTGGCGACGCTGTGCGCGTCAAGGCGGGCGCAACAGCGGCCCTCCGCTAAAATCTGCGAAAAAGCAGTGCCTTTTTCACTTCGCCGATGGCGCGGGTGACGTTGATGCCGCGCGGGCAGGCTTCGACACAGTTGAAAATCGTGCGGCAACGCCAGACACCGTCAGCGGCACCCAGGATGTTCAGGCGTTCTTCGCGGCCTTCATCGCGGCTGTCGAAGATGAAGCGATGGGCGTTGACGATGGCCGCCGGCCCGATGTAATCCTCGTTCGCCCAGAACGATGGGCAAGAGGTCGTGCAAGCCCCGCAGAGGATGCACTTCGTCGTGTCCTCAAAACGCTCGCGGTCTTTGATGGACTGCAGCCGCTCCTTTTCGGGCTCGGGCGTCTGGGTGATGAAGTAGGGTTTGACCTTCCGGTATTTCTCGAAGAAGGCCTCCATATCCACCAGCAAGTCCTTGATGACCTTGAAGCCGCGCATCGGCTCGACGGTGATCGTGCTCCCCAGATTCTTGAGCAGGACTTTGCAGGCGAGCGCGTTCGCGCCGTTGATAAGCATGGCGTCCGAGCCGCAGATGCCGTGCGCGCAGGAGCGCCGGTAAGTGAGCGTGCCGTCGAGGTACCACTTGACGTGGTTCAACGCGTCGAGCAGGCGGTCCGTGGGCTCGGCCTCCAGCAGGTATTCCCCCCACCAAGGCTGCGAGTCCTTTTCCGGATTGAACCGCTTGATCCGCAGTGTGACCTTCATCGCTGCGCTCCCAGCCGATTGAGCCATTTTTTCATTGATTCATTGACTCATTGAAGAGCAGAATCCCCAGCCCAAGGAATCTCCCGCAACAAGTTTCGACTTCCCGACTCCGTTCTTCAATGATCCAATGAACCGATGATTCAATGAATCAATACTTCCTCTCCATCGGCTGAAACCTCGTGATCGTTACGGGCTTGAATCGGAACTCGATGCCGTTGGCCGTTTTGTAAGCCAGGGTGTGCTTCAGCCAGTTGATGTCATCGCGCTGGGGGAAATCCTCACGCCAGTGCGCGCCGCGGCTCTCCTGGCGGCCAAGCGCGCTCTCCACCAGCACCTCGGAGAGGTCGAGCAGGTTACCGAGCTCGATGGCTTCCAGCAGCTCGGTGTTGTATTTCGTGCCGCGGTCCTCGATCTTGATCCGCGCGTAGCGGTCGCGAAGCTCCTGGAGCGTCTCGCGCATGGCTCGGAGCGTCTGGGCGTCGCGGAACACCGCTGCCTTTTCCATCATCTCGTCCTGGAGGGCGTCACGAATCGCGCCGACGCGCTCCTTACCGTTCGCCGGCATCAGGCGCGAGACCTGTTCTCGCGCGCGATCGTCGGCTCTCTCGGGAAGCGGCGCCCAATCGTTCTCTTTGATGAAACTGGCCGCGTGCCGCGCGCCGCGCCGCCCGTAAACGAGAATATCCACGAGTGAATTCGTGCCCAGGCGGTTGGCGCCGTGCACGGAGACGCAAGCGGCCTCTCCTGCCGCGTAGTAGCCCGCGACGGGAGTATTGGCCTCGTCCACGATCACGCGACCGTTGGCGTCGGTGGGAATGCCGCCCATGGCGTAGTGCGCGGTGGGTTGCACGGGCACACGTTCTTTCTTCGGCTCGATGCCGAGGTAGGTGCGCACGAATTCCGTGACGTCGGGCAGCTTTTTGTCGAGGACGTCGGCTCCCAAGTGCGTCAGGTCGAGGTGCAGGTAGTTCTTGCCGTCGATGCCGCGACCCTCGCGGATCTCGCGGTACATGGCGCGGCTGACCATATCGCGCGGAGCAAGATCGAGCAGCGTCGGCGCATAGCGCTCCATGAAGCGTTCGCCCGTGCGGTTGCGCAAGACGGCGCCTTCGCCGCGCGCTGCCTCGCTGAGCAGAATGCCCATCTTGTAGATTCCTGTGGGATGGAACTGGAAGAACTCCATGTCCTCGAGCGGAACCCCGGCCCGCAGCGCCACGGCCATGCCGTCTCCGGTAAGCGCGTGGGCGTTCGAGGTGACGCGAAACATCCGCCCGCAGCCTCCCGTGGCGTCGAGCACCGCTTTGGCGTGAAAGGTGTGAATCTCACCCGTCGCCAGGCACAGCGCCACCGCGCCGGCGCACCGGCCGTCGGCCATCAGCACGTCGAGCAGGTGGTATTCGTCGAAGAAGTGAACCTGGTTCTTGATGCACTGCTGATAGAGCGTCTGCAGGATCATGTGGCCGGTGCGGTCGGCGGCGTAACACGACCGGCGCACGGGGCCCTTGCCGTATTCTTTGGTGTGCCCGCCGAAGGGCCGCTGGGCGATTCTTCCCTCTGCGGTGCGGCTGAAGGGCAGGCCCCAGTGTTCCAGCTCGTAGACGGTTTCGATGGCTTCGCGGCAGAGGATTTCCACCGCGTCCTGGTCAGCGAGGTAGTCGCTGCCCTTGACGGTATCGAACATGTGCCATTCCCAGTGGTCCTCCTCCATATTGCCCAGCGCCGCGCCGATGCCGCCTTGTGCCGTGCCCGTGTGCGAGCGTGTGGGATAAAGCTTGCTGATGACCGCTACGCGCCCGTGCGGGGAGAGGTTCAGCGCAGCCATCAGGCCCGCACCACCTGCTCCCACAATCACCGCGTCGTATTTGTGAACCATGTTTGGAACCCGGACCCAATACCCGTTAGAAACTAAAAACTAGAAAATGGAGATTAGAAATTGGATCCGCGGCTTACGAGTTTCCAATTTCTAGTTTCGAATTTCCAATTTCCAATTTCTAGTTTCCAGTTTCTAATTTCGCTTTTCGCCTTTCCCGTCAGGGCGCGGTCACTGGCTGGAACGTCAGGATCACCAGCGACCCCAGCGCCAGAAAAAAGAATCCGAGCACGTAAAGCGAGGCCAGGGAGAACGCCCGCCAGCCCTGTGCCGACACGTAGTCCTCTACTAACGTGCGCGCGCCGTTCAAGCCATGGAGGAGGGCGAGCCAGAGCATCACCAGGTCGTACGTCCGCCAGAACGGCGTGGCATAGCGTTGCGCCACAAAATTATAATTAATCACTTCAATGTTGTTGAGGAGATGCATGATCGCCAAATGCCCAAGCGCCATGAAGAGCAGCACCACGCCCGAAATCCGCATGAAGAGCCAGGCGTAAAGCTCCAGCCCGCTCTCCGGTCTTGCCCGTCCCGCGCCGTTCATGAGCACCTCCCTATCGGGCCACCCATTCCAGCATGACGATGGCCGTGGGGATGAAGATCACGGCAAACAATACGCCGACGGCATAAACCCACTTGCGGTGTGCGGCGGTCGTCTCCGGCCAGAAATCGATGAGGATGATCCGCACGCCGTTCAGAGCGTGAAAGAGCACGCAGCCCGCCAGCAGCACCTCACCGACGCGGAAGATCGGCATGCGGTAAACCGCCATCGCCTTGTTGTAGAGCGCCGGCCCCCAGCCGATGAACGCCGTGTCCACGATGTGCACGAGCAGGAAAAGCAGCACTCCCACACCTGTCACGCGGTGCAGGAGCCAGGCCCACTGCCCGGCCCGGCCCTTGTAGGTCAGATACTCATGGGGTTTGACCATAGTCCCTCGCTGGTTTCCCGCCACTCCAGGAGATTCCGGGGTCAGAATTTTTTCCGCGCTGCTATTCGCCCTGCGATGCCCGGTCGTTCAACCGTACTGCTCACACCCCATAGTTATTCTACGACCGGCGGGGCTGAAAAGTAAGCGACACATTTCGGGACTCGAGATTCAGCGATTGAATTGTATGTTGGAGGTTCCCCAGGGTTTACCAGCCGGGGTCCACGGGCGGGTGCGGTAGTCGCTCAGGGTCAGGGCGAGAAGGATGGCCAGCCAGAACAGCGCCGCCACACCGACGACGTGCATCAGCCGGCTGCTCCAGCGCAAGTGCATGAAGAAGAGCACCACCAGGCTGGCCTTGCACATGGCGATCAGGAGCGCCACGACGATATTCAGCGGGCCCAGGTCAATCGTGGCCACGTAGGTGGTCAAGGCGGTCAGGCCAATGAGTGTGGCAAAAACCGTGAAGTAGGTTTTCTTCGCGACAACATGCGCGGCCATCAGTGATGCGCTCCGATCAGATAGAGTAGCGGGTAAAGAAAAATCCAGATGATGTCCACAAAGTGCCAGTAGAGGCCGGCCATCTCCACGGGGTTGTAGCGTTCGGGACCGAATCGGCCACGGAACGTCATCCACAATAAAACGGCGAGAATGGAGACGCCGACCACCATGTGCAGCGCGTGAACTCCGGTCATAAAGAAATAGAAGACAAAGAACAGCTCGACAGCGCGCGCATTGGGCCCTTCGTAGGCGAAGTTGATGCCCGGCGCCAAGTGTTCCAGGTAGTCGTGATGCCACTCGACCCCCAGCTTGATGCCCACGAAGGTCAGACCCAGCAAGATTGTCAGAACCAGGAAGGTCGCGAGCTCGCGCCGCTTGCCGAGCGTGGCGGCGCGGACGCCCAGGGCCATGGTCAAACTACTGCACAGCAGCAGCGCCGTGTTAAGCGCTCCCACCTTTACGTTCAGCAGTGCACTGCCGGCGTCGAAGCCTGGAAAGTAGAGGCCGCGGTAGACGGAGTAGCCGGCGAACAGCCCGCCAAAAAACATGATCTCCGTCGCCAGGAACACCCACATGCCCAGGCTGGAAGCTTCGTGTTGCTGGTCCAGGTCTTCAAATTGTTCCGCCAGCGCGGCCGAGCGGACTTCAGACAACGTGCGCCTCCTTCTCTCCGTAGGCGTAGGCTTCTTCTTCGACGACGGGGACTTCCTCGAAGTTTTCCGTGGGGGGCGGAGAAGGCGTCTCCCACTCCAGCCCTTTCGCGCCCCAGGGATTGGGCCCGGCGGGCGGCCCATAGCGAATCGACCAGATGAAATAGACCAGCGGGATCAGGTAGCCGACCGCCAAGATCGATGCCCCCGCCGAGGACATCACGTTCAGCACCTGGAACTCCTCGGGATAGACGGCATAGCGCCGCGGCATTCCCAGATACCCCAGGATGTACTGCGGGAAAAACGTCAAATTGAATCCGATGAAGATTACCAAGGCTGAAAACCGGGCCCAGCCGTCGGGATACAACCGTCCCGTCATCTTGGGCCACCAGAAGTGCAGCCCGCCGAGATACCCCATCAGCGCCCCGCCCACCATAATGTAATGAAAGTGAGCAATCACAAAGTAGGTGTCGTGCAGGTGGATATCCGTGGCGAGCGACGCCAGGAAAAGCCCGGTCAGCCCGCCCATGGTGAACAAGCCGATGAAGCCCAGGGCGTAGAGCATGGGCGCCTGGTAGGACACAGAACCTTTGTAGAGCGTCGCCGTCCAGTTGAAGACTTTGATGGCGGAAGGGATGGCCACAGCGAAACTCAGCGCCGAGAACACCAGCCCGGCATAGACCGATTGGCCGCTGACAAACATGTGGTGTCCCCAGACGAGGAAGGAGATCACGGCGATGGCGACACTGGAGAACGCCACGAAGCTGTAGCCGAAAATCCGCTTGCGAGAAAAGCAGGTGACGAGCTCGCTCACCACGCCCATGGAGGGAAGAATCATGATGTAAACCGCCGGGTGCGAGTAGAACCAGAAAAGGTGCTGAAACAGGATCGGGTCGCCGCCCAGCGCCGGGTCGAAGATGCCCACGTGGAACGTCCGCTCCAGCGCCACCAGCAGCAGGGTGATGGCCAGCACCGGCGTGCCGAGAATCATGATGATGCTCGTGGCGTAGATGGCCCAGAGGAAGAGCGGCAGCCGGAACCAGGTGAGGCCCGGCGCGCGCATCTTGTGGATCGTGACCACGAAATTCAGGCCGGTGAGGATCGAAGAGAAGCCGGTAATGAAAACTCCGAGCGCTGCGGCCATCACGTTGCCATTCGCGTAAGTCGTGCTGAGCGGCGTATAGAACGTCCAGCCGGTGTCCACGCCGCCGGCGACGACGGCGTAGAGCGTAAAGAGTCCTCCGACGATGTAGACATACCAGCTCAGCAGGTTGAGGCGCGGGAAGGCCAGGTCGCGCGCGCCCACCATCATGGGCACCAGAAAGTTCCCCATCACGGCAGGGATCGACGGGATGAGGAAGAAGAACACCATGATGATGCCGTGCATGCTGAACATCTTGTTGTAGGTGGCGGGCTCGAGCAGGGCGCCTTGCGGCTCGATGAGGTGCAGGCGCATCAGCACGGCTGCCGCGCCGCCAATGAGGAAGAAGAACGTGACCGAGCCCAGGTAAAGCAGCGCGATCCGCTTGTGGTCGGTCGTCAAGAGCCACGAGCGGATGCCATACTGAGCGTTCAAATAATTCACGCCGGTGGTCGGCGCGACTGCCGTCGTGCTCATTCCTGTCCAGCCTTCCTTTCCGCGGCGCCGAGGGACTTGATGTACGCCAGGATCTGGAGGATTTGCTCCTCCGAGAGCTGCCCTTTGAAGGTGGGCATGATCGGCTCGTAGCCGGCCACGATTTTGGCCGACGGAACGAGGATCGATTCCCGCAGGTACGCGTCGTCAGCCACCACTGTCGAGCCGTCCTGCAGCTTCACCTGACTTCCATAAAGGTTGACGAACGGCGGGCCTTTGCCCGTCCCGTGACAGGTGATGCAGGCATATTGCTCATAGAGGCGCGCCCCCGCGTCGGCCATGGTTCCCGCCTTCTTGCTGCCGCTCAGCCAGCGCTCGTAATCCTGCGGCTGCATCACGATGACTTCGCCGCGCATGAGCGCGTGGCTGACCCCGCAATACTGACCGCAAAAGAAGTGGTACGACCCGGGCTTTGTCGCCTGAAACCACAGCGTCGAGTACTGGCCGGGGACGACGTCCTTCTTGACCCGGAACGCGGGGATGAAGAAGTCGTGGATGACGTCCTCGGAAGTCATGGTCAGTTTGATGGGGCGGCCGAGGGGCACGTGGAGCTCGTCGATTTCGCGCACGCCTTCCGGATGCTGGAGCTGCCACATCCACTGCTTGCCGATGACGAACACCTCCGTCGCGGCCGTCGGGGGGCGGGCATTGCGGATGAAGAGGCTCGACGACCAGACGAAGGTGACGACGACCAGAACCAGGGGGATGGCGGTCCAGGCGACCTCGAGGGGCAGCGAACCCTCGATTTGCGCTGGCGTCTCATCTTTCTTCCGACGGCGATACCGGATGGCAAAATAGAAAATCGTCAGGAAAATGATCCCGGTGAAAAACAGGTCCATCGCCGTCAGGAAGTAATAGAGGTGATCAATCCCTTGGGCAATCGTGGATGCTTGCTCAGGACGAAGTGGAAACCCAAACCACATGCTTATCTGTCACCTTCCGGAAGTAGGGGAGTTCCGATGAACTGCATCGGAGCTCCCGCGGGAGGGCCGTAAAGGCCCTCCCGTTTTCAAGCCCGCGCTTGGCGATCGTGGCGAAACATCACGAGCATGAACGTCCCCAGGCTCACGACCGTGATCGCTCCGGCGAGCTGAAAGATTCGCGAAATAATCAGACCGTACTTGCCCACCGCCGGGTCGTACTGACAACAGAAGAGCAGCACCTGATCCACCGGCGAACCGATCTTGTTGTGCGAAGACTCGACCAGCGCCAGGCGCAAATCACCCGAGGGGTAATGGATGCCGTAGAAGTAGCGCGAGATTTTGCCCTCGGGCGTCAGCACCACAATGCCGGTCGCGTGCGCGAACTGGCGCGTTTTCGGGTCGTAGTCGTAATGGAATCCCACGGCCTCGGTGAGCCGGCGGATGGCGGTTTCGTTGCCGGTCAGGAAGTGCCAGCCTTTGTCCGCGCCCGGGCGGCCGTAAAGCCCCGCATAGAGAGACTTCTTCGCGTTCGCCACGGGAGGCTTGTCCGCGGGGTCAAAGCTGACCGTGAGGACTTCGAATTCCTTGCCGACATCGAACTTGAGGTCCTTCAGACTCTCCAGCAGCCCATTCTCTGCGGTCGTGCAGAGCATAGGACAACTGAAGTAGACGAGCGAGAGGACTACCGCCTTTTTGCCGAAATAATCACCCAGCTTCACCGAGCGTCCGGCTTCGTCCTGGAACGGCAAGTCCAGGGGAACTTGCTGGTTGAGGTTCTGGTCGATGCCAACGCCGCGCAGGAGCGGCGGACGCGTCGTCGAGTCGCCGGCTTGGGCGGGCCGCGCACCCGCGAGCCACAGAAAATAAAAGAGCAGAAGGCCGCCTGCCTTCCGAATCCCAACGTGTCGCTGGCGTCCCCCGCTTAGACTTGAATTGCGCATGATTCCCTTTCCAAGCACTGTTGTCCGCCTCACAAGTAGCGCCGGGCTTCAGCCCGGCACATGCCCCGATGAATCGGGGCGCTACTGCCCTCCTGCCCGCATCTCGGAGCTCGCAGCGGCTTTCGTATCACCCGACGCGGAGCCGCCGACTGCCTCCCCTTCCCTCTCC
>JAIQGH010000199.1 GCA_020072655.1 Terriglobia bacterium
AAAACACATACAACATGGTCCCGATTCCAAAGAGGATCATGACCATGTTGAAAATGCGCAGGGCGGGGTGCAGGCTCGTGTCCACGACCTCCCCGTAGCCGATCGTGGCGAAGGTGATGACCGCCATGTAAATGGCGTTGAGGAGACTGACTTCCGGCCCGCCCAGGATGCGGTAGCCCGCCGCGGTGACCATCACCACGATGAGCAGGAGCAGCACGGCAATAGTCAGCCGCTGGCGAAGATTCATGACAGGCGCATCTTCCGAAGGACGCCCCGATGGCGTTCAACGGGGCAGGATTCCGTCCGGCGCGTATCTTAGCACAGCGCGGGCGCGCGAGATGCAGGCTCTCAGCCGCAGCAGTGGCCGGACGACCGGCAGGAATCCAGGCGGCACGAGCCTACGCCTTCACGTACTTGCGGTATTGCTCGAGCAGGTAATTGTCCGTCATCCCGGCGATGTAGTCGCAGACAACACGGTGCAGCGGCTCGCGCGGCATCTTTCGCTGATAGAAGGCGGGCAAGCTGCGGGGATGCTCAACAAAATAGCCGAACAGCCCGCAGATCGAGTCGGCGATCTTCTTCCGCTCGGCACGGATGGTGGGGTGGGAATAGAGGTTCTGGTGGAGAAAATCTTTCAACCGTTGGTTCTCGCGCGACGCCGCCGGACTCAAACTGACCAGGCGAGAGTCTCTGGCGCGCACGGCCTCCACAGACCTCGGGCCGGCTCGCCGGAGGCGCAGGCGAGTCGTCCGGATGAGGTCGGTCACCAGGTAATCCATCATGCGCTTGAGGGCCTCGTTGAATTTCAGCTTCTCCAATGCTTCCGGGCGCTGGCGCTCGAAGGGCCGGTAGAGGCGGTCGAAAAGCGGCAAGCTCTCGCGGATCTGGGCGATGATGAGGAGCTTGGCCTCGTAGCCATCGTCGAGGTCGGCGCAGTTGTAGGCGATTTCGTCGGCAACGTTGATCAACTGCGCCTCGAGCGGCGATTGCTTGTCCAGCCGATATTCGCGCAGTTCGGGATGGCGCTCGGGATCGTAATCGCGGGAGTGCTTGATGATTCCCTCGCGGAGCTCGAACGTCAGATTCAGCCCGGGGAAGTCCACATACTTCTGCTCGAAGCTCTCGACAATGCGCAGCGCGTGCAGGTTGTGATCGAAGCGGTCACCGTAGGGGCGCATGAGGCCGTCGAGGGTTTCTTCGCCCGCATGGCCGAAGGGAGGATGCCCCACGTCATGAACCAGGGCCAGCGCCTCAACAAGGTCGGTGTTCAATCCGAGCGCCCGCGCCACCGTCCGGCTGATTTGCGCAACTTCCAGGGTGTGAGTGAGCCGGTTGCGAAAATGGTCGGAATAACGCCGGCTGAACACCTGGGTCTTGTTCTCCAAGCGCCGGAAAGCCCGCGAGTGAATGATGCGGTCGCGGTCGCGCTCATAATCGTTCCGGTAGGGATGTCGAGGCTCAGGGTAGCGTCGGCCAAGAGACTGTTCTACTCGCATGGCGTAGCTGGCCAGCCTGTCGGCATGAGGCCGGTTCATCGGTTCTCTAGCCCCTTGTATCACAGCAACTTGGCTGAAAGCGACTATAACACACTGCTCATCCTTGCAGATGGCGGGACTGAAGCATTCGGGCATTTTGTAGCATATTCTGCCTTTCGGCATGACAGTTGCCAAGACTGAGGCTGTACGCGGGTGGTGGGGTTTTTTCACCCAAAACGTCCCATTCTCCGGTAGAATCTGGGCACGAGACTTAGCTGAGTTGGCTCCTGAAGAGGCCGGGAAGTCCCTTCTGCCGACCGGTAGCAGCCATGAGCATTAACATCGGACTCGACATCGGCGCGGTGAGTTTGAAGCTCGCGGCCATTGGCGCGCTGGCAGATCAAGAGCTGCTCGGGGCGCTTGGTCGAAAGTCCGATTCCTTCTTCGCTGCCAACTTCCCCGCGGCGAGCGCGTTTGCCGGACGCCCGCTCGTGCTTTCCCGCTACCGGCGAATTCAAGGGAGTCCTATCCAATCCACCTTTGATCTGCTGAAGGAGCTCTACGAGGTCGTGCCCGAGAAGAAAATCGAGGGCATCCGCGTGACGGGCTCGGGCAGCCAACTCATTGCCAAAATCCTCGGCATCTACTTCGAGAACGAATTCCGGGCGATTGCCAAAGGCACGCGGCTCTTCTATCCGGAGGTGCGTTCCATCTTTGAGATGGGCGGGGAGTCGTCCAAGTACCTTCGCCTGGAGCCCACGGCCAAGTCGAAATACCTGGGCATTGTCGATTACGAAACCAGCGGTGACTGCGCGGCCGGGACCGGTTCGTTCATCGACCAGCAGGCCTCGCGCTTGCTTTATAGCGTCGAGCAGGTTGGTCCCGCCGCTTGCGGCGCGAGTTGTGCGGCGCGGATTGCCGGGCGGTGTTCGGTCTTTGCCAAGACCGATATGATTCACGCCCAGCAGAAAGGCTATTCGACCGACCAAATCCTGCGCGGATTGTGTGACGCGGTGGCGCGCAACTTCAAGTCGGCGATCGTCAAGGGACGCGAGGTCCGCCCGCCCGTAGCCTTTATCGGCGCTGTGGGGCTCAACCAGGGGGTGCGCGAAGCGCTGCGCCAGGCGTTCAAGCTCGAGGAGGGAGAGTTCGTCGTTCCTGATCTCTACTGCTGGCTGGGGGCCCTGGGCGCGGCGTTGTTCGAAGCCGAAGAAGTCCGCAAGCGCTCCTTCAAGACCATCCACCAGCTTCAGCAGCACGCCGTTGGCAAGCAGACTTTCGCGTGCACGGACGTCCTCTCCATGCAGAAGGTCCGCCTGCTGCGCGAGCAAGTGAAGCCGCCGGAACTGCCCGCGCTCGCGCCGGGAGAGAAGATCGAGGCGTACCTCGGCATTGACGTTGGCTCGGTGAGCACGAATCTCGTGGTGACGGACGCCGACGGGAATGTGCTCAAGGAAATCTATCTCTTCACCGAAGGCCGGCCCATGGAGGTCGTGGATCGCGGCCTGCAGGAAATCGCAGCCGAACTCGGCGACCAGCTCGACATCCGCGGCGTGGGGACGACCGGCTCGGGGCGCGAGCTGATCGGCGAGCTCGTCGGCGCGGACACCGTGAACGACGAGATTACCGCCCACAAGACCGGTGCTACGCACGTCTGCCAGAAGCTGGGCCTCGAGATGGTGGATACCATCTTTGAGATCGGCGGCCAGGACTCGAAGTTCATTTCCATCGACAAAGGCGTCGTCGTGGACTTCACCATGAACGAAGCCTGCGCCGCCGGCACCGGCTCCTTCCTTCAGGAGCAGGCGGAGAAGCTGGGCATTTCCATCAAAGAGGAGTTCGCCAACCTGGCGCTGGCCTCGGCGAGCCCGGCGCGCCTGGGCG
>JAIQGH010000200.1 GCA_020072655.1 Terriglobia bacterium
GCACGCTTTCGGCATGGCCACACCCACCGGAACGATTGCCACCACGGGCATTGCCGGGCTGACGCTGGGGGGCGGCATCGGCCATTTGACACGCACCTACGGCCTCACCATTGACAACCTTCTGGGCGTAGATATGGTGCTGGCCGACGGCCGCTTCCTGACGGCGAATGAAAAGGAAAACCCCGACCTCTTCTGGGCCGTGCGCGGTGGGGGCGGCAACTTCGGCGTGGTCACGACGTTTTTGTTTCGACTTCATCCCGTGACGATGGTGAACGCCGGCCCCACCTTCTGGCCCCTCGAGCAGACTCCCGAAGTCATGAAAGCTTACCGGGAGTACATCACCCAGGCACCGGAGAATGTGAGCGGCTTCATTGCCTTCCTAACCGTGCCGCCCGTGCCGCTGTTCCCGGCGAACCTGCACGGCCAGAAAATGTGCGCCATCATCTGGTGCTCGACGGCATCGCCCGAAGAAACGGACAAGGCCACCAAGCCCATGCGCGCGGTCGGCAAGCCGGCGCTCGACCACGTGGGGCCGATGCCTTTCCCGGCGGTCCAGAGCCTTTTCGATCCCCTTCTACCGCCCGGATTGCAGTGGTACTGGCGGGCCGACTTCTTCAAGGAAATCAGCGATGCGTCCATCGCCCCGCATCTCGAGTACGCCCAGAAGCTTCCCACCGGCCTTTCCCAGATGCACCTGTATCCCATCAACGGTGCGGTTCACCGTGTCAGCAGCGCAGACACGGCCTTCAGCTATCGCGACTGTTTGCTGGCGGGCGTCATTGTGGGCATCGACCCCAACCCAAAGAACAAAGACAAGATCACACAGTGGACAAAGGAGTACTTCAACGCCTTGCACCCGTACTCGGCCGGAGGCGCTTACGTCAACTTCATGATGGAGGAGGGCCAGGAGCGCGTCAAAGCCTCCTTCGGCAAGAACTATGATCGCCTGGCCGCGATCAAGAAGAAATACGATCCGACAAACTTCTTCCGGGTGAATCAGAACATACGCCCGGCGTAATACTAATCGGCACACCGATCGGGACACTGAGGACGGTGTCCAGGCTGCGACCCGTCGCTGGGGGTTGCCACCGAGCCCACGAGCCATCTGGTGTTTGTGGACGAAAGCGGAGCCAACACTAAGATGACGCGCCTGCGGGGCCGGGCGCTGGGTGGGCAAAGACTGTTGGCGCGCATCCCGCACGGACACTATCAGACCAGCACGTTGATAGCCGGCATTCGTCTGGAGGGTCCCTGCGCTCCTTGGCTTTTTGAAGGCCCCCTGAACGGCGAAATGTTTTTGGCTTGGGTGAGACAGGGACTCGCGCCTGCCCTGCGCCCTGGTGAGGTGGTGATTCTGGACAATCTGGCCACGCACAAAATCCGGGGAGTCCGGGAAGCCCTCGAAGCCGGCGGCGCCCGGCTGCTATATCTGCCGCCGTATTCGCCGGACTTCAATCCCATCCAGCCCATGTGGAGCAAGATCAAACAAATCCTGCGCGGCCACGCTCCCCGGAGCGACGCACAACTGCTGCGTGCAGCGAAAAAGGCCTTCCAGTCCATTTCCGTCGCAGACTGCAAAGGCTTCTTTTTTAGCGCCCGATACGCTACATAATGAATGGAAATGCTCTAGGGCGGTCTTCACGGTCGGGAGAGACCCGCGCGGGGGCGGCGTGGTTCCTGGCCTACCGACTGGCCGGTAGGCTCGGCCCAGCCCCAACTCCCGCCCCTGCGATGAGATTCCTGCGAAATCTCATCAATTCCTCAACTGTGCTCTAAACCCTTGACTCACCTGAAATTGCCGGCGGATCCTGAAAGCCTCGCGCGCTCGGTGCGGCAATTCGCCTCACGACTTCACGGTGCCGCTCGCGGCATCCCAGAGCATTCTCTTGCCGGACCGATACGAGAGGTTAATCATGTGACCTGCGGCCGCGGCGTAGTGGCCGACCTCGGCGTTCTCCGAGCAGGGCTTGCGCGTGCGCACGCAGTCGAAGAACTCGGCCATGTGGATGGCCGTTGCGTCCGGCGACTCGGCGCGGTAGGTGACAGTCCCTTCCAGACGCAAGGGCGGGTTGGCCTCCTCGCGGTGGTTGTCCATGTTCATAAATTCGTCCTGAAGTTTGGCCGGCCAGGAATCGATCGAATACTTGTAGCCCTCGCGCGGATTCTCCGCCCCCAGGGTCATCGTTCCGCCGAGCAGCGTCAGCGAGCCCTGCGTCCCCAAGAACACCATGCCTTGCTCGGGGGTCGAGGCGTTGTTGAGCGTCGAGCTCATATTGACGTTGAACCCTTCGGGATACTCGAACAGCGCGTCGAGCGTGTCGGGCACTTCGCGGCCATCCTTGCGGAAGAGGATTCCGCCCGAGGCCATCACCGCCGAAGGCATCTTGGCGTCCATGATGAAGTGGATGGAAGTAATGAGGTGGACGAAGAGGTCAGTCGAGACCCCGCCCGAATAGTCCCAGTACTTGCGATAGCGAAAGACGCGTTCCGGGTCGTAGGGCCGTTTGGGCGCATTCCCCAGCCATTCTTCCCAGTCGAAGTTCACGCCGTTCTTCAGGTCCGGCGGAATGGGATAATTCCACGCGCCGGTCGAGCTATTGCGATTGTACGAGGCGGCGATCTTGGTGACCTTCCCGAGCTGGCCCGAGGCGACGATTTCGCGCGCCTTCTTTTGCAGCGCCGAGGAGCGCCCCTGGCTGCCCACTTGCACGACGCGGTTATAGCGCTGGGCAGCCTGGATGATCTTGGGGCCTTCCTCGACCAGTCGCGTCATAGGCTTTTCGATGTAGACGTCCTTGCCGGCGGCTAGCGCGTCGAGCACCATGGCTAGGTGCCAGTGGTCCGGGGTGGCGATGACGACCGCATCCACGTCCTTGCGGTCGAGCAGCTTCTTGTACTGGGCGAAAACGGTTTCGATCTTGCCGTCCGTGCGCTCTTTGGCGCGATCGAGGTGGCCCTGATAGCAGTCTGCGGCCACGATCAGATTCGCCTGCCCTGTCGCCTTGGTCGCATCTATCAAGATGTGCCCGCGGATGCCCGCGCCGATAAATCCCACATTGACGCGGTCCGCCGGACTCGCCGGCTTCGGCATTTGTGTTGCGGCCGCGAGCGGCACCCACCTGCCGTTGAGCAGCAATCCCACGCCGGCGACGCCCCTGGCGCCGCGCCGAATGAAGTCCCGTCGTGTCAAGTCACGGTTCAAAGCCATCGCTTCCTCCTAGGTTGCGCCGCCGGTCATTGCGGCGAAGTCACCCGGACCGGTTCCAGCTTCTCGCTGTGGTTGAGCGGGAGCGTAAGACCGGATCCGACATCCAAGCCTTCGATGTTCCTGTCGAG
>JAIQGH010000083.1 GCA_020072655.1 Terriglobia bacterium
GAGTCGGCATCGGACTTGGAAAAAAACCACGGATCAAAGGTGTCCTGCATCGGCGCAATGTAGGCGTAGACGATATTGTTGCCCATCAAGTTGGTAAGAAAATGAGTGCCAACCGTGCGGGGTTTGGCTCAGGCAGTTTCGCCCAAGAGATTCCGCGCGCCTGGCAGGTCGTTCTGCGGATCATGTTTTGAGGGTGAAAGATCGCAGCGCGGGGCGGAGCTGCAATGGTGGGTATTCATTTCCTGGCGCCTGAGACCTGAAACCCGACACCTGGCACCTGCTCTTACGGCCCTTCCCAATCGAAGGCGTAAATCTGGCTAATTCTGTGGTCGCGCGTTATCAGCGGCGAATCGTCAGGGGCCAGGCCGACCCATGGACCTAATGCACCCCAGATCTGACCCACGGTTTTTTCGCTCGATACGAGTTCCATCTTGTGATCACTCAGCCGGACTCGATATATTCCAGATGTTCGGTCTTGGAAATCAGCCCACACATAGATGGATGTATAGTCGCGCGACCAGTACGGAAAGGTGAATCCGCCCTTGGCCGTCGCCAGCTCCACCTGGTAGTGGGTTGTAAGATCGAGAAGCATCAGCTTCCGGCCTTCGTCTTTCGTTGCGCCAACGTATCGCCCATCGCGAGACCAGCACGGCCAGTCCAGGCCTTCGCTACCGGGCACGGTCGAGACTTGACCGGTTCTCAGGTCCAGCAGGCACAGGGTCGCTGGTTCGGATTTATTGGCCGGCACGCGCCTGAAGAGTAACTGATTGCCATCCGCCGACCACTGCGGGCCTTCTTCGCTCTGCTCGCCCGAAATCAGTTGCTGTGAGGCTCCCCCCTCCGGTGAAACCACATAGGTTTTCCAGGGCTTGCCAGGTTTCTTGCCCATGAAAGCAATTCGTTTCCCATCCGGCGACCAGCGCGGGTACACTGCCTTCAGCGGCGGAAATGTAAGCTGGAGCCGCTGGCTGCCATCCGACCTGCTTCGATAGAGCATCCATCCGCGGTACCAGGGATCCTCGCTGAAATCTGCAGCGTAGGCAACCCACTGCCCATCTCTGGAGGAATCCACATGCGAGGCTGGAATCCCCGAAAGATACGGTACGAACTGCTGTGTCTTGGCGTCATAGCGCATCAGTTCAAATCGAAACACGTTACCGTACGCAAAGAGCTTTTTGCCATCCAAGCTGGGCGAGGGTGCAAAATAATCCAAGGGGCCGGTGATGAGCGGCACAGGGGCTCGCGGTGCACGACTAAAAACTCCCGGCTTTTCTCGGATGGCCCATAGGCCTTCCTTGTTCTCGTGAAAGGCCTGGAACACATAGTACTTCCCATCACGAGTCCAGGTGCCGCGACTGTCGAACTCCCCCGGGCCGCTCCACCCGGGTAGCACTCGGTGAAGGTTGCTTCCGTCGGCCGAGACTTCCCAGATAGACGTCGTCTCTGTTGAGGGTTCAGCCGAAGTGAAGCGGGCCACCGACCCGTCTGGCGACAACATCGCCCAATCGGGGCTGCCCGGCGCTGTCACGAGCTTGCGCGAATCTGTCCCGTCTCTCCTAGCCAAATACACGTCAGAGCCCTTGGTGTAAAGAAGCTTCTGACCGTCAGGTGACCACACCGCAAAACTCGCCACGATGTCGAGGCGTCGGAGCGAGCCTCCCAATATGGACAACACCCACAGTGGCATCTCAGGCGCACCACTGTCTGCCCCAGTTATCAGAAGCTCAGAGCGCTCGGGAGAGATGTCGAACACGAAGTTCCATCGAAGAGGTGTGGGGAGGGCGACTGCCTCGCCGCCTGCCACGGGGACCTGCATAATGGCCGAGCGGTCGCCGTAAGAATCAGAGAAGTAGACCCGCGTGCCGTCGCTGAGTATTGGACCATAGAACAGTCCTCCGCGCAGCCTAGCAAGTGCGATAGGATTTGAAACTCTCGGCGGGGGTAGCGGGCGGGCAAGCCGGTAAGCAACGAGGCTGAGTATGATAGCGACCAAGCCGGTGGCCAAGCCAAGCAAGGCCCGCAGTGTCCGCCGTCTTTTCAGACGCGGCTCGCGCACTACTGCCACTGCAGCTGATCGGCCCGATTCCGTGTCGCGCTTCAGGCGTTGCAGGTCCGTGCGAATGTCGGCGGCGCTCTGGTAGCGCAGCTTGCGGTCTTTTTCCAGCGCCTTATTGATGATGTGTTCCAGTTCTGGCGGCAGTTCGGGATTGATCCGCACGGGCGAAATAGGCACGCGGTTAAGAATCGCGTCGAAGAGAGTGCCCGGTGAGTCGCCCGCGAAAGCGCGCCGCCCGGTGGCCATCTCGTAGAGCACCAGCCCAAAACTGAACAGGTCCGTGCGCGCGTCGCGCTCCTCGGCGCGCACTGATTCTTCGGCAAGCGATTGCGTGGGCGTGTCGGGCGGTGTCGCTTCGCGTGCTGTTCCCCCGCCGAGCGCTGTCAGCTTTGCCAATCCGAAGTCGAGAATCTTCGCCTGCCCGCGCGTGGTTACGAAGATGTTCGCCGGCTTGATGTCGCGGTGGATGATGCCTTTCGCGTGCGCCGCCTCCAGGCCGTCAGCAACCTGATTTCCCAGGTCGAGCACTTCCTCGATCTTCAGCGCTCCAGCGGCGAGACGTTGCCGCAGCGTCTGTCCCTCCAGGCATTCCATGGCAATGAAGGGCTGACCTTCATGCTCATCAATGTCGTAGATCGTGCAGATGTTGGAATGATTCAGCGCCCGCGTCGCCCGCGCTTCACGGTGAAAGCGTTCCACGAACTTGCGGTCCTGGACCAGATCTTCGGGCAGGAACTTCAGCGCCACGAATCCGCCCAGCTTGGTGTCCTCAGCCTTGTAGACCACACCCATGCCGCCGCCACCGAGCTTTTCGAGGATGCGGTAGTGGGAAACGGTCCGGCCGACCATGAGGCGATTGCCTCACAACCACATGTAGGTGAACTCTGGAATGGCGCCAGCATACGCCGCATGTATTGGCAAGTCAACGTAGGGCACCGGCATTTTGGGGCGGCAACTTCATGCCACGGTGGAGCGGTCAGCGAACCAGGGGAAGGCTGCAGGTCGCTTGATTTCGCTCAGCGGCCCCATGCGCGCTGGGTCGCCTCAGCATCGGGGATTTTGCCCTTGACATCTCATCTGATAAGTAGTATTGGGCTTGGCATAGCCACAACGGTTTACGCAGAGCGCCGCACGGACCCGAGGATGACCTCGCTGGTGAATTTCTCCCATCACGAGCGGCTCAAAGGTCCGGAGCGCAGGTCTGTCAACTACTCCCGCTTGGACTGCACCTGCTCGTAAGCGTCAGGTGAAGGGTACGAAGACGAGTTAGCCATGCCAGCCCCCTCTGAGAAGGAGGGAAGAACCGCACCCCCGAGAAGGAAAGGGACACCAACCTCCGGGTTGGGGTAAAGAGGCGATCCCATGTTCCGAAGCAAACTGATCGTGTTGCTCACATTCGTTGCGACGATAGCCCTTGCCCCGCTGCTCGTGGCTCAGAGGAGCGATCGTGCCGTCATCACGGGTTTGGTGTCTGACCCTTCGGGCGGCGCGGTTCCCGCGGCGAAAGTGACCGTCACGGACGAGGCCAGGCGTGTACAAACCGTCGTGGAAACGACCGGGACGGGGAATTACACCACGCCGCTGCTGATTCTCGGCACCTACACGGTGCGGATTGAGAAGCCAGGGTTCAAGGGATTCGCGCGTGCAGGCATTCAGCTCGAGGGCGGCATGATCTTCCGGCAGGATGCCATGCTCGAGCTGGGCGCGGTGGCCACCACCATTGAGGTCAAGGCGGCGAGTGAGATGATCAACGTCGCCTCGCCGCAAGTCAGCCACGATCTGAATCAGAAGTACTACCAGGACCTCCCGGTGGTGATGGGAGCAGACATGCGCCTGGCGGAGTCCTTGCTGTACGCTCAGCCGGGGTTTGTCCCTGTGGAACCGAATGGGGATCCCATGTTCCGGGGCAGCGGCTTTAACTCCCGCATCAACGGCGGCCAGACCATGGCCGTCGAGAACTGGATGGACGGGGCGGGTTTCGGTTATGCCATGGGCCATGAGGAAACCCAGGAAAGCTCGCCGCCGTTTGAAGCCATCCGAGAAATGAAGGTCATCACCAGCAGCTTCTCGGCCCAGTACGGGCGCACCGCCGGCGCGTTCGTTGAGTATGTTTCGAAGTCGGGCACGAACAATTGGCATGGGAGCGTTTACGAGTACCTCGTGAACGACAAGTTGAACGCTTGTGGATTCTTCTGCACGTGGAAAATGCCGGTGCGGAACAACGACTACGGCTTCAGCGTGGGCGGGCCAATCCGCAAGGAAAAGACTTTCTTCTTCACCAATCTGGCTCTGATGAACCTGCGGCAAGAAGTCAGCCTGGGTTACCCAAACACCGTTCCCATACCCGAATTCAGGCAGGGCAACTTCAGCCCACTGCTTGGCAAGAATTTCCTTCAGGTCGGGACTGACGCCCTGGGGCGTCCGGTCTTTCAAGGTGAGATTTTCAACCCGGGCAGCACGCGACTCGTCAATGGGGTGCCAGTCCGTGATGGCTATGGGTTCGACAAGACAACGGGAATGCCCATCACCGGGCAGGCCAACATGATTCCCGGCGATGATCCTCTCCTCAGCTCCGTGGCCGCCAAGATTGCGGCACTGATGCCTCCACCGGACAGGCCGGGTCTGCAATACAACGTTCACGGAGGAACGAGTATGCCAAGCGCGAAACTTGACCCCAAAACTTGGCTGCTGCGGGTGGACCACACCTTCAATCCCAGTCTGAAAATGAGCACCACCTTCTGGATGAACGAGCGACCGCGCATCGTCGGGTGCGGCGGGGTTCAGGCCTGCGATACGAAATATCCGCCCACTCAATCCGAGAAAAACACGGACTATATTTGGTCCGGGCTACTATCAACGGATAGGCAACCGGTTCGCGCACCAGCAGTTCGATTGGATCCTCAGGCCCAATCTCTACAACCATACAACGATTTCCTACGACCGCTGGTACATGGGCGGCTGGGGATTGTCCGCCGGAGTCGGCTGGCTCTCAAGACTCGGCATCAAAGGGCTCCCGCCCGAATATGACGCGCTGGCTAACATGCCTGGTATCGGATTTTCCGGGCTTATTCCTTACAGTGGGCTTGGCGGCGGTGGGTGGTCAAGAGGCTACCAGGCCGTCAACCGCTGGCAGTTTGTCGACGACCTCACCTGGATTGCCGGTAAGCACACCATCAAAATGGGAGTTGAGTGGCGGCATCACCAATTCAACCTGGTGGGATGGCAACGCAACATTAGCGGCTCGTGGAATTTCAACCGGGGGGAGACCGCTGGGTACGATGCGCAGGGGAATAGCTTGACTGCCACGGGCGACCCGTTTGCCTCCTTCCTCCTCGGCCAAGTTGACAACGCGAGCTTCGCGGCGTTCCAGCCTACGACCTGGCGTGACGCATACACGGCGTTCTTCGTCAACGACGAGATCAAGGTAACGCCCAAGCTCACGCTTAACCTCGGCCTGCGGTGGGATTACCAGTTCCCGAAATCGGAGTCACACGACCGCTTCTCTTCCATTGATATTACGGCCCCCAACCCTGGTGCGGGTGGTATCCCGGGTGCGATGGTCTTTGCCGGAACAGGGACCGGGCGCACAGGCAGCCACACCTTTGAAAAGCCGACGAAGGATGCCTGGGGGCCGCGCTTTGGCTTTGCCTACCGGCTCACCAACAAGGACGTTATCCGCGGTGGCTACGGGATGTACTATGGAGGGGTCTCCTATAACTGGCTAATGGCAGACGCCGACTGGGGTTTAGGCGCGACGTACCCCGCGGCGTCGAACCTCACCAATGGGCTGTACCCCGCTTTCTGGTGGGACGATGGTTTCCCGGCGCAGTACGTCACTCGCCCACCTGTCCTCAATCCTGCGATTGCGAATGGCGGAACACCGAGGGGTGTCTTATCCAATGACACGAACCTGCCCAGGTATCAGAACTGGTCTTTGACCTACCAGCGCCAGGTCTCCGACAACCTGGCAGTGGAGATTTCTTACGTCGCCAACAAGGGTACCCGCCTGCCCATCCACCCGGCCGCGCTGGGGTACCCGCTGAACAATATGAATGACCCTGCGATCCTTACCCATGGAGCCGCGGCGCTGCAAGCCCGCATCAACTCGGCGCAAGCGCAGGCCTTGTCCGTTGTTCGAGCGATGCCTGTGGATCCTGCGGACAGCCTGCACAAGCCGTATGCGGGTTTCAGCGGCAACGTGGCCCAGGCCCTCAGACCCTATCCGCAGTATATGAACCTCCTCTGGCGAGGTGGCTTTCCAGGTGGCAGCAGTATCTACCACTCGCTGCAGACAAAGCTGGAGAAGCGATTTTCGAACGGTCTGCAAGTGCGCGTCGCTTACACCTGGTCCAAACTGATTAACAACGGGGCGGAAAACGCCGTCTTTAATGGGGCCGCCCCGATTCAGAACCCGATCAATCAGAAGGCCGAACGGTCGCTGAGTGTGGATGATGTCCCCCACACAGTGATCGTTGCCTACACGTACGCTTTGCCCTTCGGCAAGGGCATGCGGTTCGCCAATGTCGGCGGCGTGGCCAATCAGGTGATCGGCGGCTGGCATGTGGCGGGGATTCAACGCTACAACAGCGGACGTCCCGCCGTGATTACCATGAACAACAATCTGTCAGGATTCTTGTTCAACAATGTGAAGCGTCCTAACAAGCTGGGAGGCGGCGGCTGGGGAGGCGGCCAATTCGACCCCGCCACGGACGTCTACTACTCCAAGAGCGGTTGGGCAGATCCCGGCCCGCTCAATTTCGGCAACGCGGCCCGGACCGATCCAAACCTCCGGGACTTCCCCGTGTTGAATGAGGACTTCAACATCTTCAAAGATTTCCCGATTAGACGCGAGCAGATCAAGCTGCGGTTTGAGACGCAATTTGGCAATATCTTTAACCGGACTTTCTTCTGCCCGCCGGCCACCAACTGGAGCTCGGGTGCCTTCGGGACGGTGTACGCACAGTGCAACGTCCCCCGGCGCATCCAGTTTGGGCTGCGGCTGGATTGGTAGTAGGGGCGGCCTCGGGCTGCCCGCGGGAGGCCACTGCGCTCCCGTGTCGCAAGCCTAGCGGGCAGGGCGACGGCCTAAGCTCGGCTCGTCACTCGTCACTCGTCACTATCATCAGGGCGGGAAATTCATGCGGCGCAGGAGGTCTTGGAAAGGCTTATCGCCGCGCCAGGAGTCACGACAAGTCCTAGGTCGTGCGGACTAACCATCAAGGCCCCTCACTCCTCTCCACTGGTCCGAGGTAGCGGTCGAGCCAATCGAGGGTTCCCCGGATAGTCTCGTTTCGCGGCGTAACGTGCCCAGTCTCGAACACGGCGTGCCGCTTGTTGCTTGCGGGCGTGCCCAGCAGGCGAAACATCGGCTTTTGGGAAGCCTCGTATGGAAAGCCGAAATCGTAGCGGCCGGCAACGAGCAAGACGGGAATGGTGACCCGTGGCGCGAAGTTTATCGGATCCATTTCCGGGAGCAGCTTGTATAAGGGGAAGCCCGCGTACACTAACGCCGCCACTTTCAACCGTTTTTCTACAGCGCACACCACGGTGCCGAATTGGCCGCCTGTACTGATCCCGTAAATCCCTAGCCGATTGCGGTCGATATCGGAACGGGTCTCCAGGTAATCAATAGACCGACCCACGTCTTTTACCTGTTGAATGAATATATCGCGCCAGGACAAGGGTCCCCTGACGTCCTCGACTCGACGCTCGTAGGTTCCCTTATAGACAGGAAACATCACGGCCCGGCCGCTTTTCATGATGAAAGCGTATACCCCGAGCAATAAGTTCTTGATGGAAGATTCCGTGCTAACCCCTCCGGCGGGGGCGAAGAAGATGAGGGTTTGGTAGGGAGGAGCGGTTTTCTTGGGCAGGAAAAGGTAAGCAGGGATGCGCTCGCTGCCGTAAGCAGCGTTAAAGGTCACCTGTTCCACTCGCCAGTCATCCGAGCTTTCATCCAACGATTTGATTTCGGCCTTGAGTTCCCCGGGATCATAAGTGTACAAACTCTGATAAGTCCGAAATAAGTCGTCTGATACTGGCTTCTCTTTTTCATAATCGCGCCACACAGAACCTTGCTCGACTGGGCCAAGGAGCGCTTCCGGGACAGGGTCCGTTCCGAGATATTTCATACAGCGGAACCCGTTATTTGAAGACCGGTCAAAAGGGGGACGAGCATCCCCGGTTACGTATAAGTAGTAAGGTTCATTCCAGGCACCACCCATGACCCAGCGTTGCTCTCCGATCTCGTTCCAACACCATTCCCTGGCGTTTCCGGCCATGTCGTAGGTGCCAAAGGGGCCCAGGCCTGGATAACTCCCCACAGCGGCGGGGCCTTTCCCTGCGAAATTACTAAACTCCAAAATGTCTGCAAAAGGATGCGGATTGGCCGCGTACCGCCAGTGGTAAACGGTTGGAAGCGCTTTCCCGGCGAACTCAGCATACGCGGCCGCTTCGTACCAGCTCACCCCCGTCGCCGGAAAGTTATCCTCTCCCCGAGGATAGTCACCCAGCTCCCAGGTGGAAGGGCCCGGCCTGCCGGTACGATCGCGGAACTCAGCCATCGCTTGCTCCCAAGAAAGCTCGCGGCCGGCTTTCAGGAATTTCTGCTTCCAAGACTCCCGCTTTCCATATCCGCCACTATCAACGAATTTCTTGAATTCACGATTTGTTACTTCATATCGATCTAGCAAGTAGTCTGGCAACCGAACAGGCGGCGCGTAACCCCATTGAACAGTTCCGCCGGCCACATGAACCATGTCCGCCGGAAGGCTGCCTGCCGGATGAAGAATACGAGGCATCACTCCGGGAGCGATTCCGGCGAATTCCACCGGATCATACCCGTTTTTCGTTAGTCTCCAGCGATAATTGACCCCAGGCATTCGGATGTTCTCAATGGGTGATTGTCCTAGAAAGATCCAGTCCGCATCCAACTCCGTATATCCCTTGACGAATACATCGGCGCCGGGAGGCGTCGTGCGGATCGAAATTGGGATCGTAAGATCGCGGTCAAACCTGGTGAGGAGAGAATCGCCTGGCACATACGACTGAACTTGCCGGATCAGGCGGAAGGCTTGTGGGTACTTCTGCTGCTCAATGAGCTGGGCAATCTGGGGGAGCTGCTTCTTGGCCCGGCGCACACGAAGGCTGCGCTGAATCTGCCATCCTGCCACAACGCCGACGGCGACAAGAATAAGCAATGTCGGAATGGCTAGACGAGGCTTGCGGAGTGATAGCGCAGCGGCCTCAACCGCGGAAGGGCCTGAAATGATCCGCTGCCGGAGAAGGTTTAAGTCTTCTCGCAGCTCGCGTGCCGTCTGGTAGCGCCCCGCACGATCTTTTTGCAGTGCTTTGGCAATGATTGCTTCAAGCTTGGGTGGCAGTTCAGGATTGATGCGCAGGGCCGGGATGGGCTGGCGGTTAAGTATCGCGTCCAGCGTCTTGCCCGGCGAATCGCCCCCGAACGCTCGCCGCCCCGTGGCCATCTCGTAGAGCACCAGCCCGAAGCTGAACAGGTCCGAGCGCGCGTCCACCTCCTCGGCGCGCACCTGCTCCGGCGACATGTAGTCGAACGTCCCCACCACCATCCCCGTACTGGTCAGCGACTCGGCGGCCGCGGCCGCCGCCGTCATCTCTGCTTCCTTCCCGAGTCCCGAACCCCGAGCCCCGAGTCCCGTCAGCTTCGCCAGCCCAAAGTCCAGAATCTTCGCCTCGCCGCGCCTGGTCACGAAAATGTTCGCCGGCTTGATGTCCCGATGAATGATCCCCTTGGCGTGCGCAGCTTCCAGGCCCGCGGCAATCTGCGTTCCCAGGTCCAGCACTTCCTCCCACGGCAGCCCCGGTTGCGGAGCGCCGGAGCGCGGGTTGTAGAGCTCCGCCATCGCCAGGCGTTCCCGCAAAGTCTCTCCGTCCAGGCACGGCATGACCAGGTAGGGCTTTCCCTCTGCCTCGCCGATCTCAAACACCGTGCAGATGTTGGGATGGTCGAGCGTCGAGGCCGCGCGCGCCTCGCGGCGGAAGCGCTCCACAAACTTGCGGTCTCGCGCCAGCTCTTCGGGCAGGAATTTGAGGGCGACGCAGCGGCCGAGCTGCGTGTCCTCGGCCTTGTACACGACGCCCATGCCACCCCCACCCAGCCTCTCCAGGATGCGGTAGTGGGAAATCGTCTGGCCAATCATGGCAGAATCCGGCCCGGAAGTGATGCGCGAGACCCCTTCGACTGCCGCCATCTTAGGCCGCGTTGCCAAGCAAGTCAACAGACGGAAGCGCGGGGTGGTGGGTCAATCTGACGTGGAGGCGGCTTTACGCCGCCATTTGGCGAGGTAAACTCGCCGCTACAAAATCAATCTGACCCACTACCTGTCGCGGCGGGAATTTCGGGAAGGGCTCGCCGTCTACCTGGCCCCACTGGGCGGTTGCGTCTTCGCAAGCCGCCCGCAAGAACCTTTGCCGAGTGATCAGGGGCGGTGCGATGGGAGAGCCAGTTTGGACTCGATCTCGGTGGCCACTTGGTCGGGCGTCTGGTCGCCGTTGATACGGATCAGCCGGTTTTGGCGCGAGTAGTAGTCGATGGCTGCCTGCGTCTCTTTATGGTACGTCTCCAACCGATGCCGGATGACTTCCTCCTGGTCGTCCGGCCGCTGGACGAGCGCGCTACCGTCGGCGTCGCACAAGCCTTCCCTCTTGGACGGCTGGTAATAGATGTTATAGACGCGCTGGCAGCGCGGGCAGACGCGCCGCCCGCTCAGGAGCTTGAGCACGCGTTCGTCGGGAACATCCAAAAGGATGATGTGGGGCGTCAAGCCCTTGCCTTTGAGCAGCACGTCGAGGCCCTCGGCCTGGGCAAGGGTGCGCGGGTAGCCATCCAGGATGAAACCACGCGCGCAGTCGGGCTGTGACAGCCGCTCCTCGAGGATGGGGGTCATCAAAGAATCCGGGACCAGCTTCCCGGTCTTCATGTAGGAGTCGGCCTCGAGACCGAGCTTGGTGCCGCGCCTGACGTGGTCCCGCAGCAGGTCGCCGGTCGAGATGACGGGGATCGCGTGCCGCTCCGCCAGCCGACGCCCCTGCACGCTCTTGCCGGCGCCCGGCGGCCCCAGCAGGACAATCGCCCCCACGGGCGAGGATTCCGCCGGCGCTCCCCGCATTCCCGCTGGCTCCGCGAGCGTCAAGATGGATAGACCGCCCACGGCGACGCTCGATTCCCTCAGGAACCTGCGCCTTGATATCTTCCTCGAATCTGCCTGCATGGCGCCCTCCGTTGTTTCCAATGGCTCGCTTCGCGCGGCGACGCAGCACGAGCAGCCTGCCCCGACCTGTCGGGGTCCCGTTCCTTGAACCGACGGACCAAGATCGCAGCGCCACGGGCGGTGGCGCGACGTCTGTGTGGCGTTTTTCCTTGTATACCGTATACCGTCTACCATCTACTAGGGTAGAGACGGCCCGGCGGGCCGTCTTGGAGACGCTCCGCCGGAGCGTCTCTACGGCGGAAAGTTCATGCGACGCAGGAGGTCCTGGAAGCGCGGGTCGGAGCGCACGAAATCGAACTCGGGCGCGCTTTTCAGATGCTCGGTGAGGAGGTCCCTCCGTTCGTGGGAAGCTTGATTCAACCAATGCAGCGCCTTCTCCCTGTCCTTGAGGAGCGCGTACTGGAAGGCAATGAGTAGAGCGGAATAAGAGTCGTGGGACGGCACAGCGCTCTCCAGTTGATTGCGTTCGTAGCCTTTCTCCTTAAGTTGCGCGGCCTTGAGCTGGGCAGCGCGCACGCCCGATTTGGCGTAAGCCGCCGCGATCTCGTCCTGGTCCTGCAACAGCACCGGATCGTGCGCTAGGGTTGCTACCTTCCTCTCTTCGGCCAGGGCTTCGGGAATTCTCCCCTCGATCCAGCAGATGCGGGCAAGCTCGTCGTGGGGAGCGGGCGATTGCGGACTTATTGCGGCCGCCCTTTCCAACTGCTCTACCGCCCGATCATATTCGCGGAGGCCGAGGAGCATGACGCCGCGCAGGTAATTGATTGGCAATGAGAAGGGGTCCAGTTGCCGCGCCCGGTCATTCTCGGCCAGCGCCTCGGTCAGACGGCCTAGGGCGAGCAGGTGGAGGGAGTACCAGTGGTGGGCCATCACATAGTTCGGATTCAAGTCAAGGGCTCGCCTCAACTCTTTCTCCCCCTCGGCGAACTTCTGCTGGTACACAGCGGCGATTCCGAGCGATGCGTGTGCCTCGGCCGAGTCGGGTTCGAGCGCCACTGCCTTCCGGGCGTGCTCTTCCGCCAGACGCAAGTCCGGCTTCATTCCCCAGCTCACCGAATAGTAGTCAGCAAGCCCGGAATAGGCGAGCGCGAAGCCCGGATCGTCCCGCAAGGCCTGTTCGAAATATCCGCGGGCCGCCGTTTCTGCTTCCGGAGTCCTCTGGCCCCAAAGATAACGGCCCCGCAGGTAGGCATCGTAGGCGCGGGGATTGACCGCGCGCTTGCTGGCCAAGCGGCTTTCCTCCGTGGGCGTGAGCTTGATTTCGATTTCTCTGGCGATGACCCCCGCTACCTCGCTCTGCAGGGCTAGGACATCGCGCAGGTCGCGGTCGTAGGTTTCCGCCCACAGGTGCTTGTCGTTAGAGGCCTGGATCAACTGCGCGGTGATGCGCACGCGGTCGCCGGCGCGCAGCACCGAGCCCTCAATCACGGCGTCGACGTTCAGCTCTTTGGCAATTTGCGGCAGCGGCTTATCCGTCTTCTTATATCGCATCGCTGAGGTGCGCGAGATCACCCGTAACGCGCTGAGCTTTCCCAAAGTCGCAATCAACTCCTCGGTCATGCCGTCGGCGAAGTAGTCCTGCGCTGGGTCGCCGGAAAGATTCGTCAGCGGCAGGACAGCGAGGGATTCAATTTTCGGTAGGGGCGCCCCTCGTGGGCGCCCAAGGGCGGGCACGAGGCCCGCCCCTACGCTCGCAATCCGGTCGCGCAGGCCGGCGACGTTGAGGGCCAGCAGGACTGCGGCGACCACCACGATGGCGCCCCCCGCCAGCGCGACGAGCCAGCGTAGCAGCGACTTCACGTCGCCACGGCGCGGATGGCGATATGAACCTGCCGCTACGGGCCGCGCCGCTTCCGTGTCGCGCTTCAGGCGTTGCAGGTCCGTGCGAATCTCGGTCGCACTCTGATAGCGCAGCGTCCGATCCTTCTCCAGCGACTTCTCGATGATCTTTTCCAACTCCGGAGGAAGCTCGGGATTGAGGCGCAGCGCCGGGATGGGCGCGCGGTTGAGGATGCCATCAAAGATCATCGCCACCGAGTCGCCCGCGAACGCGCGGCGGCCCGTGGCCATCTCGTAGAGCACCAGGCCAAAGCTGAACAGGTCTGAGCGCTGGTCCGCTTCTTCCGCCCGCACCTGTTCGGGCGACATGTAGTCGACCGTCCCCACCGCCATCCCCGTGCTGGTGAGCGATTCCTCGGGTGTGGCCGCGGCCGCAGTAATCTCAGCTTCCTTCCCGAGTCCCGAACCCCGAGTCCCGAGTCCCGTCAGCTTCGCCAGCCCGAAGTCCAGCACCTTCACCTGCCCCCGCTTGCCGACAAAGATGTTCCCCGGCTTGATGTCGCGATGCACGATCCCTTCCGCGTGCGCGGCCTCCAGCGCGTCCGCCACCTGAATCGCCACGTCGAGCAGTTCTTCGGTCGGGAAGGGTTTTCCCGCCAGGTGCTGCTTCAGCGTCTGACCGTCCAGGAACTCCATGGCGATAAAAGGCTGCCCCTGGTGCTCATCGATGTCGTGAATCATGCAGATGTTGGGATGATTCAGCGCCGAGGCCGCGCGCGCCTCGCGCCGGAAGCGTTCGAGGAACTTGCGCTCTTGGGCCAGCTCTTCCGGCAGGAATTTGAGCGCCACACTGCGGCCGAGCCGGGTATCCTCGGCCTTGTACACCACACCCATGCCGCCCCCACCGAGCTTTTCGAGGATGCGGTAGTGGGAAACGGTCTGGCCGACCATGAAGTGCTGGCCTCACTGCAAGATGAGGACGAGCTCCGATTGCCGGCAGCATACGCCCCGTTTACCGGGAAGTCAACGCACCGGCAAGCCTGGATCGGGTCCGGCCTTGCCAAGGTCAATCACCGGGAGTCAGCTTGCAGAAATAGGCGAAAGATCGCAGCAGCGAGGCCGCCTGATCAGAATGCGTTTGCCAACAGGTGCGCGGGGACAATCCGAGATGCGGGGCGAATCACGTCCCGCAGAGGAGTGATCCTTTGGTGAGCCGTGAGGGAATCGAACCCCCAACCTACTGATTAAGAGTCAGTTGCTCTACCAATTGAGCTAACGGCCCATCAATGACGTACAACCACTGCTTCAGCTGTCGGGTGCGCATAGCACAGGCTGACGACCACGCCGGAATGGCCCGTCCGCCTGATGAACGTGAAAGCATCCGCGCCAGCCTCACCCAACCTCGTTCCGCAGGTGTGTCGCAGAGAGTGTAGCACAAACTCTCCGGGCATTTTAAGAACCTACCGCCTCTCCTGACCCGCCGCTATCCGTACAGATTACGTCACACGACTCTGCTGAATCCGCCTGCTTACTTCCTGTAGATCACGCCACCTTTCATGACAAAGCTGACGCGCTCGAGCACGTTGATGTCTTTGAGCGGATCGCCGGGAACAGCGATGACGTCCGCCCAATAGCCCGGCTTCAGCGCCCCAATCTGATCCTGCCAGCCAAGTAGCTTCGCGCCGTTGAGCAGGCCGGCTTGCAGCGCGGCCAGCGGCGACATGCCGTACTTCACCATCAGCACAAACTCCCGTGCCTGGGTGCCGTGGGGAAAGGGACCAACATCCGATCCCACCGCCATCGGCACACCGGCGGCCATCTGCTTCCGGAACTCTTCCTGATGAAGCTTGAGCATCTGTTGCATCCGCTCGGCTTGCGCGGGGGCTGCCGCATGAGCGGCGAAGTACTCCATGATCGCGAACGTCGGCACGGCGAAGATTTGCTTCTCGCGCATCAAGCGCATGGTTTCATCACTCATCTGATCAGCGTGCTCGATCGACACGACGCCTGCCTGTGCCGCGTACAGCGCGCCCGGTTCGCCCGTCGCATGCACCGCGACGGGTTTGCCGAGGCGGGCAGCTTCCTGCACCGCGGCGCTGAGTTCGGCCTCGGTGTACTGGTACGGCGTCGAGAGGTGACCCTCGCGAAATGAGTCCCGACCCGTTTCGTAAATCTTAATGAAGTCGGCTCCTTCCTTGAATTGCTCGCGGATCACCGTTACCAGTTCGGCCGCATTATTCGCGTAGGTGGCGTTCGAGAAGATGCGCTGTTCGGGGTTGTAGTCGCTGGCGTCTTCGTGTCCGCCCAGAATGTCCACCGCATTCCCGCTGATGCGCAAGCGTGGTCCGGGAATGGCCTCCTGGTCAATCGCATTGCGTACTGCGGTGTCGGCCGAGCCTGCCCCCTCGGTCCCCATGTCGCGCTCCGCCGTGAAGCCCGCCATCAGGTCGTCCCGCGCCGCGAGAGTCGCGGAAATCGTGCGCTGCGGCACCGACTCTTGGATGGTCTGCATATCTTCGGCGCCCGGATGCAAAAAAAGGTGCACGTGACTGTCAATCAATCCCGGCATGAGCGTACGATCGCCTAAATCGATGACCTCCGCTCCCGCCGGAGGCTTGACGGCCGAACCCACCGCGGCGATTCGCTCCCCTTCGACCAGCACTTCGCCGGGCGTGACGATTTTCCCGCTCTCGATATCCAGCAGCCGTGCGGCATGCAACACCACCGCGTGCCCCGATGCAGACGGCGGAGATTGAGCCAAGGCACGGGACAGAAGAATGCAGGATACGAAAAACCCAAACAGCGTCGCAGAGATGAAAGATTTTGGTCTCATAGCGGTCACAATAATACCACTGCTGTTCCGGACCTCTGCACTTTGCTTCTCCGCCGCCTCACTGCGCCGGGACGGCCAGCGCGCAGCCCTCTTCATTTCACTGAGCCCAGATCCCCGTGGATTCTATGGACGCGATGGTTAACGGTAAGAACTCAAGTCTTGTGCGGCTTGCGTCACATCGGCCGGCTTGCCGACGTCACGCCAATAGTATTCATTGGCGCGAAAAGCGAGGATTCTTTCTCCCTGGGACGCGAGGCGCAGGTAAGGGGAAATGATCGAGAAAGCGCCTTCTTCAGTCATCATCGCAAGCATACGAGGAGAAATAACGTGGATGCCGGAAAAGGCCAGCGCCTGCACCCGCGGTGAAGGTCCAGCGAGTTGAGTTTCTTGACCGCGCCCGGATCGCCGGCCGCAAAGCTGCAGCCGTTCGTCGAAGAGCAGGTATCGAGAGGTCTCCCGGTCGTCTACCGCCAGGGTGGCGAGGGCGTGATTTTCGCAATGAAATCGCGCCATGCTGCGGAGATCAATCGTACTGATGACATCGACGTTGTGAACG
>JAIQGH010000084.1:0-14192 GCA_020072655.1 Terriglobia bacterium
CCTGAGGAAGTGGCGGAGGAGATCCTGCGGCTCAGCCTGAGCTAACAACGGGGAGGCTTCGGTGGTTCATTCGGTGGGTTGGATTCGACGGGCTGGCGCGTGGATCGCCATCCTGAGTGCCGCCGCGGCTTCCGCCGGGGCGGCCGACCTGGCCTCGCCAGGCGCTTCGGTGCGCGAGGAGAGCGACCAAGGCGTTTTTGTGCTCAGCCAGGCGGGGCGCGAAATCGGTACCGAAACATTCACCATCAAGCCCTCCTCCGACCGGGTCGAAGCCGAGGCGCAAATCGAACTCCGCGCCGAAGCAGAAGGCAAAGCCTACAATTTCAAGATCACCTCGAAGCTCGCGATGGATTCTGAGCTACACCCTCTGACATACGCCTGGAATCAGCAGGGGGCCCAGTCCTCCCAGCTCAGCGTGGATTTCCGATCCACACCCGCCACGGCTCATTACCGCACGGTGGCCGGCGAGACCGACGACCGCCAGTTTGGGCTCCCCAGGGATGTCGTCATTTTGGATGACAACGTGATTCATCATTATCAACTCGTCGTCGAACGATATCGCCAGACCTCGGGAGGCAAGCAGACCTTTCGCGCTTTCGTTCCTCAGGAAGCTCTCTCCGGATCTCTGGTGGTGGAGGATCTCGGGCTGGGACCAGTAGAGGTTGCCGGGGCGCCGCAAAACCTGCGCCACCTGGCCGTCACGACCGACTTGGCTCGAATCGACCTCTGGACGGACGATCACGGGCGAGTGCAGCGAGTGTCTATCCCTGCAGCGGGAATCGAGGCAGTAAGAAAATGATATCAGGACTGTTGGAGGTGGACGCAATATAAGGCTCGGCCGGCGTCGTCAAGCTCTTTTCGCCACATGACTTCCCCGGGGATTTCGTGCTCAGTGCCGCCGGGGGAGTATCCCACGGTGACATAGATCAGGTCGTGCGGCTTCATGCCCAGACTCGAGGCGAAACAGAGCCCGGTTTTGGAGATGTTTTCGGTCGTGGATATTTCTTCCCTGCCGTCCTGCAGGCGGATACGAACGGGCAACTTCACGGTCAACCGCTTGGCGCCACGGCGATCCTCTTCCCGCTCAGCCAGGGAAGCGGCTTCTCCGCCCGACGGCCCGGTGGAGATCGCGGTTCCTTTTCCCGCCTCTCCGGAAGGAAATCGCCACGGTGTTGCCCTGCCGCATTTGGCACATGGCCGGCTGACCGACTCCCGGCTCGCCGTTCGGTACTGCACCATCGTCAACTGAGCCAGTTCCTGCGAGCGGCACGCCGTGCACTCGAGAAGCGCGTCGACCAGTTCCGGCTCTTGGGCGACGGCGCCTTTCTCGGGGAAAGAGATGCCCCAGAACTCCATCAGCGGCTGCAGGCACTCGACGCCCCATTCTGGCCCTTCTCCGAGCGAGCGCCCCAGCGGGCCGACAATCCGGAAACGCGCGGAGAGCGCGCTCAGCAGGTTCTTGACGTTGACCAGCGACCCGGGTCGTACATGCGCGCGCAGCGCCACGCGCGCTCCATCACGGTTGATCACCAGCGTGCAAGTCTTCTCCTTGAACGGCTCTCCCGCATCGTTCTCACCGGAGATTTCAATCGGGATGCGCAGCAGAACGCGCTCGGTGCGCCGTTTGTTCGGGCCGTAAGCTGGCATCGCAGGTTCAGTCATGACTGATCGGACGTTGGCTATTGTAAGTCAATCCGCGGAAATTAAAAGCGCAATGAAGCGGTAGAGCGCGGGGAGCCATCTGTGAAACGGGGGTGTCGTGTCGCGGGAATCTTCGGAAACAACGCGCCGCCTTCTCTCTTTAGCTGTTGAATGTGCCTTAGGTTAGGTCTAAACTGCCCAAGGATGTGATGGCTGCCCTGTTCTGGGGCAGGATGTCGGATGCTCACGAAGGCGTGCCGGAGGGGAGGGGGAGGCCGGCACAAGCAAGCGGATGGTACTTCGTTTACCGGATGATGACCGCTCGCCGGTCTGGAGAATTTCGTTCCTGCAGTATCTGATTGCGGGCACGTTCCTCTTCCTGCTTTTCGGATACTGGCGCCTGCAAATTGCGCATCACCGCGAATATCTCGACCAAGCGGAACGCAATCGCATCCGGAACCTTCCCGTCATCGCGCCGCGCGGGCGCATTCTGGACCGCGACGGGCGCGTCCTGGCAGACAACTTCCCCGCCTTCAGCATTCTGCTGATGCGCGAAAACCCTGCGGCCCTGACGCGGACGCGCCGTGTAGGAATTGCGCGCGGCCTGGATCTTGATCCGGCGGAGCTGGAGCGCCTCTTGGAGCGATCGGCCAAGCTTCCGCGCTTCCAACCGATCCTCCTGAAGCAGTCGGCGGCCCTTGAGGATATTGCCTTCGTCGAATCCCACCGCGTGGAGTATCCCGAACTGGACTTACTCGACGTGCAGCAGCGGTCCTACCCCAAGCAGACCATCGCCGCCGCGGCGCTAGGCTACGTCGGTGAAGTCTCGGAAGAAATGCTCGCTAAGCCGGGCTCGACGTACCGCCCGGGCGACGTCGCGGGCAAGTCCGGCATCGAGGCTGCCTATAACTCCCTTTTGATGGGCCGGGACGGCATGCGGCGGGTGGTGGTCAACAGCCGGGGGCAGGAAATGGGCTCGATGACCACGATTAACGCCTTGCCCGGAAACGACTTGCGGCTCACCCTTGACCTCGACCTGCAGATGGTGGCGGAGGCGGGACTGGGCGAGCAGGCGGGGGCGGTGGTCGCCCTCGACCCGGCCAACGGTGAAGTGCTCGCCCTAGCGAGCCATCCCTCATTTGACCCGAACGAGTTCGCCCGACGCATCGACGCCGCGACTTGGGAGAAGCTCGTCTCTGATCCTCAGAAGCCATTGATGAATAAGGTTATCCAGGCGCAATTGGCGCCGGGATCGGTCTTCAAAATCATCACCGGCACGACGGCCCTGGAAACCGGAACCATCAAGCCGGATTACACACTGAACTGCGCTGGCGCCGTCACCATCTACGGGCACACCTACCACGACTGGGTGTGGAGCAAGCATCGGGGGCACGGAAGCGTGGATTTCCATCGCGCCATCGTCCAGTCCTGCGATGTGTATTTCTATACGCTAGGCAAGCTTTTGGGGATAGAAAAGCTCTCGTACTTTGCTCACCGCCTCGGTCTGGGCGCGCGCACGGGAATTGATCTGCCCGGTGAAGATTCCGGACTGATCCCTTCTCCCGAGTGGGTGAAACGAGTGTTCAAGCGGCAATGGTGGGCTGGCGAGACGATCTCGGTGGCCATCGGCCAAGGCGCCGTGACCGTGACGCCCTTGCAAGTCGCCTATACGATCGGCGGAATCGTCTCGGGGGGAGAGTTCCACCGGCCCCACTTGGTCTTCCGAAACCAGTTCCCGAAAGGGGCGGTGAAATTCGAGGCCGAAGATGGGGAGCGCCGCTTCCCCTTGAGTGACGAAACCGTCGAGGCTCTCACGCACGGCATGTGGGGAGTCGTCAATGAAGGCGTCACCGGCGCCGCCGCCTACGAGCCGGGACTGGATATCGCGGGCAAGACGGGAACGGCTCAGGTCGTCAGTGTTGAGCTTGAACAGTCCGCCAAGAAGCACGAGTTCCGAAACAACGCTTGGTTTGTGGGCTACTCGCCGAGTGGCAAGCCCGAGATCGTCGTCGCGGCCTTGGTCATGCAGGGCGAACATTCCACGGTAGCCGTGCCGATTGTGCGCGACGTCATCAAAGCATACTTGCAGAAAAAGGCGGCAAGGCGGCCTCCTCGGAACCAGCTCCAGACGCAGATTCGTGTCATGAGCCAAGCTCGGGGACCCCTCCCGAGCCCCACGAGGGAAGGGACTCGTTAGGACTGCCAGGGGTTTCGCTCGATGAGAAAAAACGTTCGCTTTCGAGACGCGGATTGGATCTTGCTGGGGCTGGCGCTGGCCATCGCCGCCATCGGCCTCGCGGAGATCTACAGTACTACTGCGCACACAGCATTGGCTGGGCAGGTCAAGAGACAGGTCTACTGGGTTGGAATCGGCACGCTCGTGGCTATCGCCCTCAGCCGCTTCGACTACCACCGGGTAATCGAGCTAAGCCCATGGATTTACGGGGCATGCATATTGGCTCTGGGCAGTCTGCTGATTGTGGGGCGGTCCATCTCTGGGGCTAAGCGCTGGCTCGCCTTTGGCGGCCTTACATTCCAAGTGTCAGAGATGGCGAAGTTGGTTATAATACTGGTTGTGACGGCCTATTTCGCCGGACGGCAAGGCAAATCTGTCACGTGGAGAGATTACTTAAACCTGGGAGCCTTGGCAGGCCTGCCAGTGGTTCTGGTGGCCATGGAACCCGACTTGGGGACGGCTCTGACTTTTTTACCGATCGTCGCCGCAGGGTTCTTTATGGCGGGCATCCGCCCAAAGCAGATTGCGGTGTTGGCTCTGCTGGGAGCCATGATGTTGCCCGTGGGTTGGCATTTTCTGAAGCCCTACCAGCGTGAACGGCTGATCAGCTACGTTCATCCCTCGCAGGACACCCAGGGCTCAAGCTACCAGGGGACGCAGTCGAAGATTGCTATCGGCTCGGGCGGCCTTTGGGGAAAGGGTTTTGCCAACGGGACACAGAGTCGGCTGGGATTTGTCCCTGTATCCCACGCTGACTTTATCTTCGCCGCCTTTGCAGAAGAACAGGGGTTTGTCGGCACGCTCGTCATTCTGGTCTTGTATTTGGCCTTGCTCCTTCGCCTGCTGGATGGGGCTCAAACGGCCGGTGACCGTGCCGGGAGTCTCTTGCTGGTGTGTTTTGCGGCGGTGCTGTTCTTTCAAGTCGCCGTCAACGTCGGCATGATGATCGGTTTCTTCCCGATTACCGGCATTCCGTTGCCGCTCATGAGCCAGGGAGGTTCCGCCGCTTTGTTTACCTTCCTGGGCCTCGGGCTGGCGATGAGTGTCAACATGCGGCGATTCGTGAACTGAGTCCGACCGCCGCTTCGTTCGAGAGTTGTAGAGCCCGCCGGTCCAAGGTTGCCGGCTTGGGCGCACAAGGTGGATCTTGACGGCTTGCCTCGGACGCAAGCTTGGTTTAAGCCACCCGAGAATTTATTGATCCGGTCCTGCTGCTCGCCGTCCCCCGGGACAACGAGGCGCGGCCGGAGGGAGCTCGTCGTGAGTTGATCTCTCGCTCCAGGCGGGATGGATCCTCCGATAAGCTTCGTGGAGAGGATTTCCATGACCAAAGAGTTGTTCATTTCCTCGTCTCCACACGAGACGAAGGTCGCCGTGTTGGAAGACGACGAATTAGTAGAGGTATATTATGAGCGCGAGTCCGAGGTGGGCTTGGTCGGCAGCATCTATAAGGGCCGAGTAAGCCGCGTGCTGCCGGGAATGCAGTCGGCGTTCGTCAACATCGGCCTGGAACGGGATGCGTTTCTCTATGTGACCGACTTCGTTGAAGATGAAGAGGAATACGACAAAATCTTCTCCGACGCGGAAGCGCGCGCCACTCGCGCGATGCAAGGACCGCAGGCGACCGCTGTCGAGCCGGCCGCGAGCGTTCCCTTGACCGTCGAACCGGCTCGGCCCCCACAGGCTGCGGGGCCACCAGCCGCTGCGGAAGGCGCGCCGCCCAGCGAACCCCCTGCTCCGGCCGCCCCTTCGCCTACCCCGCCCGTCGGCCGGCCCTCGGGAGAGCATGGCGAGCACCACCGGCACGATTTCCCTCGCGGGCGGCGGCGCCGGCGCCCCGGCAGGCGGGATTTCCGGGCCGGCCCGCGGCACGAGCCCTACAGCCGCCCCCCTGAGCACCTAGAGTACGCCGCCCCGCACAGCTTCGAGATCCTTCCTGGCGAGTCTCTGGCCAAGTACCGCGACGCCGCAGCGGAGGGTGCACCGGGTGAAGGCTCGGCAGTTGGGCCCCCGTCGTCACGGCCGGAGGCCGAGACACCGACCACGACCACACCCCAGCCACCTACTGAGGCCACGCTCCCCCTGACGGCCCCGCAGGAACAGCTTACTCAAGCCGGCGTGGTGGTTGAAGCCGTGGCACCGAGCACGGAGTCGGCCGGATCCACAGAGCGGCAACCGGTGCCAGAAAAGGGTGCGGGCGCTTTTCGGGCTGAAGCCGCCATCGCCGTTCCCGTAGATTCCATGGGTGGCGCTCAGGCGGTCCCTGCCACCGAAGCTACGGCTCCGGCGACTACCGAACCCGTCGCGGTCGCTCCGCAAGTTCACGAAGAGCCTGCGCCTGCAGAAGAGACGCTCGAAGCGAGGCCATCGGTTCCCGAACAGCCGAGTTCTAAGGTCTCAGAACCCACAGAGCCGCCGGCTGCCGCCGAGGAGGAGGTCGAGGGCGAGCTGGACCTGGAGCCCCCTGCCCCCGATGCGGCCGCAGAGGAAGTCATCGAAGATGCCTTGACCGAAGAAACATCCGCCGCCGAGGAGGGCGCGGTAGCAGAGGTCGAAGAGGCTGGCCAGCCCCCGGCAACGCCCGCCGAGGGGGTTGCCCCCGTCCCCCCTGGCGGACCTGCGGAACAGACGTACACTCTCCGCGAAAGTTACCAACGCCCGCGCTTTGCCCCACGCCGCCGCGGACGTCGCGGCGGGGGAAGGCCGCCAGTGAGCCGCTACGTGCCCCCTCGCGCCGGCAACAACACGTCCGTCCAAATCAGCGAGGTGCTCAAGGAAGGGCAGGAGATCCTGGTGCAGATCGCCAAGGAGCCGCTCGGCACCAAGGGGGCGCGCATCACTTCGCACATCGCTCTCCCTGGCCGTTACCTGGTCTTCATGCCCACGATCGACCATATTGGCGTGTCCCGCAAGATCACTTCCGAAGAAGAACGCTTTCGCTTGCGCAATATCATCCTGGAGAATCGGGGCTCGCTCACCGGCGGCTTCATTGTGCGCACAGCGGGCGCGGGGCGCTCGGAAGAGGAACTTAAAGCTGACCTGAAGTTCTTGTCCACGCTCTGGAACGATATCCGCGCCAAGGCCGACCGAACGAAGGCGCCGGCACTGCTGCACCGCGACCTGGACCTCGTGCAACGCATCCTCCGCGACACCCTCTCGCCGGACTTCAAGGAAGTCCGGGTGGATAACGAGATCGAGTACGAGCGCTGCGTGGAGTTCGTCAACCGTTGCCAGCCGTCGCTGGTCGGCCACGTCAAGCTCTACACGCGGAAGACTCCCCTCTTCGAGGAGTGCGGTGTTCAGCAGGAAGTGGACAAAGCGCTCAAGCCCAAGGTCTGGCTGAAGTCCGGGGGCTACATCGTCATCAACCAGACTGAGGCGCTGGTGGCGATCGACGTCAACACCGGCAAATACGTGGGCAAGACGAACCGTTTGGAAGACACCATCGTCAAGACCAACGTCGATGCGGTCAATGAGATCGTCCGTCAGGTGCGCCTGCGCGACTTGGGCGGCATCATCGTCATCGATTTCATTGACATGGACGAACGGCGGAATCGCCTGAAGGTGGTCCAGGCGCTGGAAGAAGCTTTACGGCGCGACCGGGCTCCCACGAAGGTCCTCTCCTTCAACGACTTCGGGCTTGTGGCTGTTACCCGCAAGCGCGTCAAGCAGTCGCTCGAGCGCACGCTTTGCCAGCCGTGCACCTATTGCCTGGGATCGGGTTGGATCAAGTCCGTCGCCACGGTGTGCCACGAGATTGTGGGCGAGGTCAAGAAAATGGCCGGCGACCTGGAGGGCAACTCCATCACGCTGCGCGTCAATCCAGAGGTTGCCCAAGCGCTCAAGTCGCGCCAGGGCGCACTGCTCTCCGAACTCGAGTCGCTCACGCACAAAGACATCATCATCAAGAGCGACCCGACCGTGCCTCAGGAACGGTTTGAGATATATTGACTTCGCCGCCGGACGGCTGACGCATGTCCGCGGTGAGCGCCTCGCCGCTCGCGGGCCCTGGCGGAATCCCTACATCTAGCTCGGCCTGCTCCTGCACAGAATACTCCTCCGCCCGCTCAGAAAAACGTGATACTGTTTGCCGGGGAAACCGCGAGCGATGACCGGTGCCGGTAATCGCTGGATCAAAGGCCCCGAGACGATGCATATCCTTTTTTACGTGCCGGATAACGAGGTCACAGGAAACTTCATCCCGCAGCTTTGGCCCTTCCTGCTGCAGGCTCTGACCCCCAAGGAGCACCGCGTCACCATCATCGATGGCAATGCGCGGCACCTGCGTGCTCACGAACTGCTCCGTTTCATAGTTCAAAACAACGTTGATCTGGTGGGCATGGGTTTCATGACTCGCATGGCGCAGAGCGCCTACCGGACGGCGGCAGCCATTCGTCAGGCCAGGAAAGTGCCCATCGTCATGGGGGGGCCGCATGTGACCGCCATCCCCGACGAACCGCTGGGCCTAACTGGGCAGCCGCAGCTTGCGGACGCGGTGGTGATCGGTGAAGCGGACCACACCTGGCCCGTGGTGGTACGGGACGCCACGCTCGGGAAACTCCAGCGCGTCTATCGGCCGGACATGTTGGACAGCAAAGAGGCCAGGCCGTCCCTTGACGACTATCCGGCCATCCCCTGGGAACAGGTGGACCTGTCACTGTTCAACCTGATGAGGTTTGTTCCGGCTGGAATCAAAAGGCTCCTACGACGACTGGGCTTTACCTACGACAATGTCTATGCGATTCCGGTAGAGACGGGCCGCGGTTGCCCCTATGGATGCGAGTTTTGCACCGTGACGGGGTTCTTTGGGAATGACATCCGTTTCCGGAGCAACGAAAGCGTGGTCGCCGAGTTGCTGCGTCTGAAGGCCATGGCAAGCGAGAGGAATGGCCTGCCCATGGTTTTCTTCGTCGACGACAATTTCGCCATCCATCGGGCCCGCACCAAATCCCTGCTGCGCGAGATGATTCGGCGCGACGCCTGTATTCCTTGGACAGGTCAAATCAGTATCAACCTCCTGCAGGATGAGGAGTTGGTACAACTGATCGCGGCCAGCGGCGGACGGTGGATTTTCATGGGGCTGGAATCGGTCGACCCGGCCACCTTGAAGCTGGCGCGCAAAGGGTTCAACAAACCCGCTCAGTACCAAGGCGTCTTGAACACCCTCGCCAAGTACAACCTGTACGGCATCACATCCTTCATCTACGGGCTGGATGGTGACAAGCCGGGCGTTTCACGACACACGGTCGAACAGATCGATCAGTGGCCGCCGGGCTTGTCCGTCTTCGGGCTGCTCACCCCTTATCCGGCAACGCCTTTGTATGATCGCCTGACGGCAGAAGGACGCGTGACCCGCCCGCAGCACTGGCTGGATTTTCGTGCCTTCAAGCCGGCGTACCTTCCCAAGGGCATGACACCCGAGGAGGCTGAAGCCGAGGTCCGTGAGTCCTGGAAGCACTGCTACGCCCCGGCAGCTTTCCGCCGCGCGCAGAAGTGGTTGGTTGAAAACCAAAAGTCCTTTGGCTATCAGCTCATGCACTTCGTGGCGCGACTGCTCTTCCGCGGCATCTATTTTCCTCAGATGAATCGCTGGGCCTGGATCAAACTTCTTGCCCAGAACACCCACACGCTGGGCAGCCTCGTTTATTCCGGGTTGCGCCCGCAGCGAAGCAGCAGGCTGGTAAGACACCTGCCCCAAGAGCAAGGCAGTGCCTCATAAGATCTCCCTCCCGTCTACCGCTTCCTTGCCGGTGGGCGGCCCAGGGCTCGGCACAGACCCTTCCCTTTGACCTGACAGTTTTGCATGGTTTACTCTGATTGTTAGGTACTCGGGGACAGCGTTCGTGGCAAGCAACTACCCGAAGCGGGTACGACCCTCATGGAACCCTCCATCGCCGAAGGCATCCGCCTGTTCAACGCACAGAGGTTTTTTGAAGCCCACGAAGCCTTGGAGGCTGTCTGGCTGAAGGCTCAGGGCGAGGAAAAGTGCTTCCTTCACGGCCTCATCCAGATCGCGGCCGCGTTTCACCATTTCACACGCGGCAATCTGACCGGCTTTCGGTCCCTCCTGGAAAAAGGGCTGGCGAAGCTGGAGAAATTCGGGGAAAAACCCCAGAGTGGCATTGACCTCACAGGGTTCCTAGAGAAGCTTCAACCCTGGCGAGAGTTCGCCCAACAACCCGACGGGCAAGAACATTCATACCACCCTCGCCAGCCCGACTCCTCGACCCCGGCGCCGTTCCCACATATCCCGCCGGCTCCGGCGTGACAGCCATCCCTGCGGGCTCACCCGACACCCGCGCGGCCTCCGTCATTCACCATTCACCATTCGTTATTCTTCGACGATCAGTTTCCCTTTCATTTTCCCGTGCCCGAATCCGCAGAACTCCGAACACTGGAACGGGAACGTCCCCCCCTTGTCGGCGGTGAATTCGATGGTCGTGGGGTCGCCCTTCTTGAGTTTCTGATTGATGCCGAACGCGTCCAGCTTGAAGCCGTGATCGCGGTCGAGCGCCGTGATGATGAGCTTGACGTGGTCGCCCTTCTTCACGGTGAGAACGTTGGGATTGAACTCATATTTCTTGGCGGTCATCTGGATTTCGCGCACATTGCCCACCGCGGACGGCGCCGCCGGCTCTTGCGCCATGGCCCAGAGGGCCACCGCCACCAGCGCGGCGAGCGCCAGCAAGTAGATCTTCGGTCGATTCATGATACTTTCTCCTTTTCGCACACCCTCAAACGGGGCCGTGCGTATTGACTACCATCTCAGCAAGGCCGTCTCGGCGGCCATGCCCGGGCCAAGGGCAATCATCACTCCCCAGTCGCCCGGCTGGGGGTCCCCCTTGCGAACGACCTCGTCGAGAACAAACAATACCGTCGCGGAGGACATGTTTCCGAAATTGCGGTAGATATCCTTGGAAAACCGTAACTGCTCGTGGGTCAGAGCGAAATGTTCTTGCACGCGGTCAATCACCTTGCGGCCGCCGGGGTGCGCTACCCAGAAGCGAATGTCCTGCTGACGCAGCCGGTTCCTTGCCAGCAGCGGCCCGAGTGAGCGCTCGATGATGGGCGCGGCGAGGTCGCGGATCTCCGGCGCGAGAATGATGCGTAGCTTACCTTCGCGTTGCCCGAAGCCCACTTTGTCGAGCTGCTGCGGATCAAGGAACGTTTGGAAATCAACCACCTCCGGCAGGCGGCGGCCGTCGAGCGGCTCCGTGCTGAGGAGGAGCGCTGCAGCGCCATCCCCACAGATCGCGTTGCCGACCACGGTCTCCAGCGTGTTGTCGAGGTAATAGCTCGCGGAGCAAATCTCGACCGAGAGCATGAGAGCCTTGCGGCCAGGATGGGCGGCGGCGTAGTCCCACACTCGCTGTAAGGTGGGCAAAGCGCCGGCGCAGCCCAAGCCCAGCATCGGCGCGCGCTCGACATCGCTGCGGAACTTCATCTGCCCGATGAGGCGGCTGCCCAAGTCCGGGCAGAGATAACCCGTGCAGGTGCATACGGCGAAGAGATCCACATCGCGGGGCGTGAGCGCCGCGGCCTCCAGACAGCGATGCACAGCGCGGCAGCCGGTCTCCATGGCCCCTCGCAGGTAGCGTTCGTTTAACTGGTCGGGGGTCTCGTCGCGGCGAAACTTTTGTGTGTCAATATAGAAATGGCGGTAGTCGATGTCGCTGTTGAGGAAAATCTCGAGGATGCGCTGGCTTGCGTAGCCCGCTAGACGGTACACCTCACGCTGCGTGAAGCGGTTGGGGGGATTTGCCGTGCCGATAGCGAGAATGCGCGGATAGCTCAAGCGTGCCCTGCTCCGTGACTCAGGTCAATGCCCTGACCCTAGTTTAGACGCATAGTATAGTTTCGCGGATCCTGGGAATGCATCGCCCCCATGTAAACTGATTGTCAAGGAATGATTTCTGGCCCGGCTTCGATTAGAATCCTTATTGGGAAGTGCCCTCGCAGAGGATAGACATGGTGACACAAGAGCAGGTCTACGAAGTACTTCGGGATTGCTACGACCCCGAACTCCCGGTGAACATCGTCGATTTGGGCCTGGTGTACGACGTCGCGGTCCAGGACGACAATGTTAAGGTGGTGATGACGCTCACTGCCCGGGGCTGCCCGGCGCATACCTTTATCAGCGAGAGCGTGAAGTTGCGAGTGGCCAAAATTCCCGGCGTGAAGTCCGCCGAGGTGCAAGTGGTGTGGAATCCGCCCTGGGATATCAGCCGCATGAGCGACGCCGCCAAGAAGCGCTTGGGAATGATGTAAGGCCTGAGTCATCGGTTCCTCGGTTCATTGATTCATTGATTGAAGCCTGCCGATCGGGACGTGCCTGTCGTGTCGCGCAGGCGGAATGTGCACACGCCTCAGCTGTTCAACGGTTCAATGGGCCAATGATCCAATGAATCAATGGATCAATCCCTAGAGCCTTCTCCTCGCCTCTCATGCCCGGAATAGATTTTTCAGCAGGAACAGCACGTTCGCCGGACGTTCGGCGAGACGGCGCATGAAGTAGGGATACCACTGGCGGCCGTAGGGAACATAGATTCGTAGACGAAAACCTTGCCCCACGAGCTCTCGCTGCAGTCGGCGGCGGATGCCATAGATCATCTGGAACTCGAAGCGGTCGGGCCCCAGGCCCCGCGCGCGTGCGAACTCCTTCGCGGCATCGATCATGTTCGGATCGTGCGTGGCGATCGCCTGGTAATGTCCGCTGGCGAGCAGTTTCTGCATGAGCCGGACGTAGTTCTGGTTCACATCCTTCTTCCGCGGAAACGCGATTTGCGGCGGCTCCTTGTAAGCGCCCTTGACAAGCCGTATTCGCGCCCCACGCGAGAGCAAATCCTCGACATCCCTCTCGCTGCGGTAAAGGTAGGTCTGGATGACGACGCCCAGCACGTCGCGCGGAGCGTCAACTTCGCGGAAGAGGCGAAGCGTGGCCTCGGTGTGCGCCGAGCCCTCCATATCGATGCGGATGAAGTTGTGGTGGAAGGCGGCGCGCTCCGCGATGCTGGCCAGATGCTGCCGGGCGATCTCCTCATCGAGGGCGAGGCCGAGCTGCGTCAGCTTGATCGAGATGTGTGAGCGGATACCTTCCGCCGCCAGGCGATCGAGAATCTGCATATAGACCTGGCAGGCTTCCTCCGCTGCGGCGGGTTCCTGCACGCTCTCGCCTTGGTAGTTGAGCGAAACGTCGAAGCCCTGGGCGCGCAGTTGCCGGACAACGTTCAGAGCCTCGTCGAGCTCTTCGCCCGCAATGAATCGTCGCGCGACACGTCGTCCGAGTGACGATTTCAGGAGAAGCTTCTTGGGGAATTCGCGTTCGGAGAGGTAAAGGAATAGGGAGCGAAGCATGGTGTTCAGGTCTCTGGTATCAGATATCAGATGTCAGGATTGGCGGGCGTCTCCCGAAACCTGACACCCGACCCCTGCTTTTCAGTGTTCGGCTTCCAGGAAGCGCTCGGCGTCCATCGCCGCCATGCAGCCCGAGCCCGCCGCCGTGATGGCCTGGCGATAGACGGGATCCTGCACGTCGCCGGCGGCGAAGACGCCCGGCACGCTGGTCTTTGCGCCGCCGCGCGTGATGATATAGCCCACGTCGTTCATCTCCAGTTGCCCGCGAAACAGGCCGGTGTTCGGCGAGTGCCCAATGCCGATGAAGACGCCGTCACAGTTCTTCAGCGTCTCCTCGCCCGTCTTGGTGTTCTGCAACTTCACCGCGGTCACTTCCCCCTTGGCGGGATCGAGGATGTCGGCAACCACGGAATTCCAAACGGGCTTGATCTTCTCGTTGCGCATCAGCCGATCCTGCATGATCTTGGAAGCGCGCAACTGGTCGCGGCGGTGGATGAGGTTCACCTGCGTGGCGTACCGGGTGAGAAAGAGAGCTTCTTCCGCCGCCGTGTCGCCCCCGCCCACCACCGCCACTTCCCTGTTGCGGAAGAAGTAGCCGTCGCAAGTGGCGCAGGTCGAAACGCCGTGGCCGAGCAGCTTCCTTTCTGACTCGAGCCCCAGGAGCTTGGCGGATGCCCCGGAGGCGATGACGAGCGTGCGGGCTTCGATGCGCTGCTCGCTCACCTCCAGAACGAAGGGGCGTCGAGCGAGATCGACGCGGGTCACATTGCCCTCCAGGAACTCCGCGCCAAACTCCGCCGCCTGCTTCTGCATCAGCTCGATCAATTCCGGACCCTGCACGCCTTTCGGGAAACCGGGAAAATTCTCGACGAGCGTGGTCAGCGTCAACTGTCCGCCGGCCTCCAGGCCGCGAATGACCAACGGCGCGAGGTTGGCGCGCCCCGCATAAAGGGCCGCCGTC
>JAIQGH010000084.1:14203-27280 GCA_020072655.1 Terriglobia bacterium
GGGCCGCCGTCAATCCCGCCGGACCGGAACCACTAATCACCACGCTCCTCATGCCTTCCGCCTCTTCGTCCGGATCACAATTGCGAATGTTTATCTTACTCGATAACCCCTGTCCCGTACAGCCGCATCAGACCAGCGCCCGCGCAAGGCCGCTTCGCGGCAACTCGCGCCCCGGCGCGGACGCCGTTGCCGTGCGTCTCCATTTGATGTTACAAAGGGAGGTTAAGTTCTGATAGCCCATTCGCAACGTCGCGGCGGCTACCGTGTTTTAGCCGCGCGCGAGATGCGCGGATATCTGCTGGCATGGATGCCGTCCTCCTGGAAGGGGTATCGAAGTACTACAATTCGGTCACCGCGGTGAACCACTTGGACCTGCGGGTGGGCGAAGGCTCGCTCTACGGGCTCCTCGGGCCAAACGGTGCGGGCAAAACCACCACCTTGCGCATGATGATGCGCGTGCTCGTCCCCGACCAGGGCACCGTACACATCTTTGGCGAGCCGATTTGTGATCGGGTACAGGACCTGACCGGCTACTTGCCCGAAGAGCGAGGGCTCTATCCGCGCATGAAGGTCCGCGAAGTCCTGCGCTTCCTGGCCGCGCTCAAGGGAGTTGCAGAAGGAGAGGCGAACCGCCGCGCGCGCCAGTGGTTAGAGCGGCTCGAACTGGCTGAGTGGGGCGAGAAGAAGGTAATCGACCTCTCCAAGGGCATGCAGCAGAAAGTGCAGTTCATTGCCGCCGTGCTCCACCAGCCGCGCCTGCTGATCCTGGACGAGCCCTTCTCGGGCCTCGACCCTCTCAACGCTCAGGTCCTCAAGGACATCATGCTGGAGATGCGCCAGCACGGGACGACCTTGATCCTTTCCACGCACCGCATGGAACAGGTGGAAATGATGTGCGACTTCATCTGCCTCATTCACCAGGGGTCCAAGGTGCTGGAGGGCGAGTTGGCGGCCATCAAGCGGTCGTACGGCAAGAACACCTTGCGCATTCAATATTCCGGCAACGGGGATTTCCTGAACCTGTCCGCGCTCATCGAGAGCACGAATCATTACGGGGCGATGGTCGAGGCCCGACTCCGTCCCGGCGCCGACCCGCAGGAGATCCTGAAGCGGGCGGTGGAGTGTGGCGCGCGCATTACGCGGTTCGAGCTGATCGAACCACCGCTCAACGACATTTTCATCGAAAAGGTTTCCAAGGCCGATGCGTAAACTCTGGCTGGTCGCCAAACGCGAATACCTGGTGCGCGTGCGCACGCGCGCGTTTTTGATCAGCACCGTGTCTTTGCCCCTCATCACGCTTGCCATCCTGTTTTTATCCCTGGCGCTGGCGCGGAGTCCGCAAGACCATCCCTTGAAGATCGCCCTTCTCGACGACGCGGGAGAGCTGGCGGGATCGGTCGCAAAGCGCTTGAGCGGGAAACTGCCCGACGGGCGCCCGGCCTTCGACGTGACCCGCACCATCAACCAGCCGGGGCAGCCCGCGAAGGCCCGCGACGAGCTTCGCGCCGAGCTCCGCCGGGGACAGCTCGATGCTTACCTGGTCATTCCTCACGACGTGCTCCAGGGAAAAGCGGGCGAGTTCTATGCCAAGGATCCGGGCGACGGCGCGGTCACCGCACCCCTGCGGCGCGCCCTCACCGAAGCCGTCGTCGCGCGCCGCTTGGAGCAGAGCGGCGTCCACGTGGATGACCTGCCGAAGCTCCTCCGCAGCGTGGACCTCACCCTCGTCCGGGTCACCGGCCAAGGCGAGGCCGAAGAGAAGGGCCAGACTTATCTCCTCGCCATGGCCCTGGCGACCGTCCTCTACGTCACCTTGCTGACTTACGGGATCGCCACCATGCGCTCGATCCTGGAGGAAAAGGCGACGCGCATCGTGGAGATCCTCGTCGCCTCGATTCGGCCATCGCAGCTCCTGGCCGGGAAAATCGTGGGGGTGGCGGGCGTCGGCCTGACCCAGTTCCTGATCTGGGTCCTGACGGCTGCGGCGCTGGGCGCCTACGGAAGCGCGATCACCAAGGCCGTCCAGCCGCAGGCGAGGCCGGTCCAATTCCATCTGCCCCTCTCGCTGCTGGGCTACCTGGTGGTCTTTTTCTTGGGGGGCTACCTCCTCTACGCCGCACTCTACGCCGCGGTCGGCGCCGTCGTCTCCAGCGAAGAGGACGCACAGCAGATGCAGTGGCCTGTCACCTTTTTGGTGATTCTGGCCTTCGTGCCTTTCGGAACCATCTTGCATGACCCTAATTCGCCGGCGGCCATCGTTCTCTCTTTGATTCCCTTCTTCACGCCCATCCTGATGTTTCTGCGCATCGCCCTGGAGCCTCCGCCCTTCTGGCAGATTGCGCTGTCCATCGGGCTCCTCGCGCTGGCCATCTTCGGCCTGATCAGATTTGCCGGAAAGGTTTACCGCGTGGGAGTACTGATGTACGGGAAGCGCCCTTCGCTCATCGAAATCTTTCGCTGGATGAAATACTCGTAGGCGCCCAAGGCTGTCGTCGGGTAACTGGCGGGGATCACCTCGGGCAGCAGACGCCGCGCGGAATCGGTGACCCGTGGGGGCACGTTTGGGGGTGCTTCAGAAACCTGCAAAGTTTCTCGGTGACTTCAGCGCTGAGCGTGTGCTCGATCCGGCAGGCATTGGCCTCAAGCAAATCCGCCTCCAGACCGAAGGTGTCAAAGAAGAGCCGCTCGGCGAGCCGGTGCCGGCGGATGATTTCCCGCGCGCGAGGCTCTCCGCGGGTGGCGAGCGCCAGCGTGCCGTCTTCCAGGCAAACCAGCTCGTCTCGCGCCATCAGCAAGAAGGTGGCGCGGTTCGCTCGAAACTCCGGCACCGCGTCGAGGGCGAGCACCGGCTTGCCGGTGTCCTCTTGCGCGTGCCAGACGGCCTTGAGGAGGTCGTCAACCAGTTCCTCCTCGCGCGCCGGAAAGGCGGAGAGGTCCGCCAACCTCCCGTGATGGAGCTCGACGCGCCGCTCGGCCATGCGCCCGATCTCCGGGTCATGCGTTACCATGACGATGGTATGGCCCGCGCGGTGCAGCTCCGTGAACAGGCCCATGACGATGGCCTCGTTCACCTCGTCCAGATTCCCCGTCGGCTCGTCGGCCAGAACGAGGTTGGGCTGGTTGATGAGCGCGCGCGCCACACAAACTCTCTGCTGTTCTCCGCCCGAGAGCTGCGAAGGCAAATGCTGCAGGCGTTCGCCCAGGCCGACGTGCCGCAGCGCTTCCGCCGCCTCCTGCTCGTCGGCCAGGCTATGGAAGTATTGCGCCAGCATGACGTTTTCGAGCGCCGTCAGGTAAGGCACAAGGTGAAATTGTTGAAAGATGAATCCCACCTTTTCGGCACGAAAGCGCGCCAAGTCGGCGCGCCCGAGCCGGCCGAGGTTTTCCCCCTCGACCACCACGCGGCCTTCCGTGGGTGAGTCCAGGCAGCCGAGAATGTTAAGCAGCGTGCTCTTTCCCGAGCCCGAGGGGCCCATCACTGCCAGCCACTCGCCCTTCTCAACCGCGAGGGAGAAGGAACGCAGGGCATAAACATCCTCGCTGTATTTCTTTGTCAGACCCTCGATCTCGATAAACGCCAAATCCGCTTTCTCCTCGCCACAATCTTGTAGGGGAGCCCCGATGAATTGCATCGGGGCTCCCGCGGGAGGGCCGTAAAGGCCCTCCCCTACATCCTCAAAGTCACGGCAGGCTCGATGCGACGGACGACCCTGATTGGGAAGAGCGTGGCCGCGCCCGCCAGAACCACCGACATCAAAACGACCAGCGGCAGCGTCCACCAGCTCAGGCCCAGTGAAACGTCAAACAGATGCCGCGCCAACTCCCGCGCCAGGACGGCTCCCAGCGCGAACCCAGCCAGGCCTCCCGCAAACCCCAAGGACGCCCCTTCGCTCAAGAAGAGGCGCATGACGAGCTCGTCGCTCGCCCCCAGCGCCTTCATCACGGCAATATCTTTCCGCCGCTCGAGCACGATGGCGGCCATCGTCGCCATCACACACAGGCCGATGATCACCAGGATCAACGCGGTGAGCGAAATCGCCAGCCAGCGGATGGTCCCGAGCACGCGGCCCTGCGACTCCACAATTTGATGGACGGGCCGCACGTCAACGCCCGGAAGATTCCGCGCAAGTTCCTGAACTCCGCGCTCCATCTCTGCTCTCTCACCGGCGAGGCTCAGTTCAACCAGGCTGATCTTCCCCTCCAGCCCGGCGAGCCGCTGGAGAGAGCCCAGATCCAGGAAAACGCGGTCGTCCTCCGCTCCGCCGGTCGAAAGGATTCCCGCCACGCGAAGTGCCGCAGGCGCCGCAGCCGCCGAGTCGCCCGCCTGCAACTGAACGCTCCCGCCAACGGCAAGATGCAAATAATTCGCCACGTGCGCGCCCAGAAAACATTCGTCCGGCCCGGGGACATCACTTCCCTTCCCTTCCTGAACTCGCCAACCCGGATAGAGCGCATGGAGAGCAGCAAAGTCGGTTCCAACCGCCACGGCGTGCTGGAATTCCGGCAAGCGCGGGTCGGCGGGTATCGGCCTGATCCGGGCCACAACGTACAGCAGCGGAGCGTGGGCGAGCCCTTTCAGGTGCCGTCCAACTTCCTCGAGCTGCGCCACGATGTGCTGATCCATCAAGGGCGGCGCTGACGAGGCGCCGGGAGCGGCCGCGGGCGCGAGAATGACGTTCGCGCCATAAGCGCGGAATTCCTGCGACATCTTGCGGCGCGCATCGCCGTAAAGGTTGAGCAGCGCCGCCGCCACGGCTGCGCCGACCAGCAGCGATCCCATTCCGAGCGCCGCCTGCGGACGCTTTACGACCAGCGAGCGCAACCACATCCGCCAGAAAAGCGAATGGCGGTTGCCGGGCCGCTTTCGAGGATGATCACTCATTCCGCATCACCGCCGCCGGGGAGAGTCTGACGCCGCGCGCCAGTGGCAAGGCACTTCCCGCCAGGGTCACCCCCAGGGCAAGCGCGAGCGCGGCGGGCAGCATCGCCCAGTTCATCTCGAGCGGAGCGCCGAAGACAACGATGGCAAGGTGCCGCGCCATCAGGCTTCCCGTCAGGTAGCCCGCCAGACCGCCTAGCAAGCCCACAACGAATGCTTCGAGCAGGAAGATCGTGGCCACACGCGCATCGGAGGCGCCGAGCGATATGTAGAGACCAATCTCCGCGCGCCGCTCGAGCACCGTGGCCAGCATCATCGAGGCCACGGCCAGAGCCGAAGTCACCAGGGCCGCCGTCGCCAGCAGCGCCATCAGCGCGCCGACGCGGTCCAGGATGTGTCCTTCCGTCGCGGCGACGCGATAGATGGGCTTCGCCTCAGCCTCCGGAATCGCCTGCTGGATCTGGTAGCAGATGGCGGTCACATAGGGCGTGCAGTACCACCGGTCGAATTCCTTGGCGCTCATCTTCGTGACGTCGGAACGCGCAAAGGCATCCTCCGGCTTGGTCAAAGCGCTCACTTCGACGCGCCGCACTTTCCCTTTCAGCCCTCCCAGCGTCTGAGCGAGGTCGAGCGGCACGAGAATCTGATCGTCCTCTTCGCCGCCGGTCGAGATGATGCCGCGGACGGCGAGCACAACTGTTGCGTTGAACTCCGGCGGCTGACCTGTTGTCGACACCTGGAGCGGGAGGGTGCTTCCGGCCCGAACTCCCAGCACGCGGGCAAGCCGTCGCCCGACGACGCACTCCGTCCCGGCGCTATCGCTGGCCCACTGACCTTCGGTTAGCCACCCGGGGTGCAGGGACCTCACGCCGGTGTGGAACACCTGTGACTTATCCACGCGCATCGCATGGTCGAACCACGCGCCGACAAGGGTCAGGCGGCGCCCCTGCGCCTGCGCCGGCACATCCAAAAAGGGCGCGAACGCCATGATGTTATTGCGCCAGAAGATCTTCTTCAGCTTGAGCAAGTCATCTTCGGAAAGGAAGGCGCCGCTCCCGGCAGGACGGTAGTCAATCCCGCCCAGCGAGACGGAGAGGCTGTCGGCGGCGGGCGTGAGGGCAATATTCGCGCCGAACGACCGCAGCTCGCGCTCCACGCGGTCGCCGACATCGAGGGCGATCGTTCCCACGGCGGTCGCCACGGCAATGCCCAGGGTTACCGCCACCAGCGTGAGAAGTTTGCGCCGACGCCGGCGGGTCAGGGATCGACCTACGATCTCGGTCAACATGGAGTCACTGGAAGTACTGCGTGGCGTGGGCGAGGGCTGACTCGGCGATGATCAGCGAATCGTCTTCCACTTGATAGTCAATATGAATCGGATTACACCCGCCGGCCACGCCAATGGTGGGCACGTACACGGCCGCGGCGCAATTCCGGCAGATGACGTTTGTCCCGTCCTGGTAGTAGCCCTGATGGCCGCAGATCAGGCAAGCGTCCAGCCCCGCGCGCACCGAATCCGTAGCGTCCAGGATGGCGATGAGGCGGACCGTCGTCCCCGGCACGTTGACGGCGAAATGGTGCAGCCGGTGATCCTGCAAACGGCTGACGGGAATACGCGCCAGGCCGTTCTCGACACTGACTTCCTCCGGCGGCGAGACGGCCTGCGCGGTGCGCGAATAAATAAACTCCGCGCTGATCGCGACAATGATCACCACGCCCGCCGCCACCGAGATGGTTTTCCAAAAGCGCTCACGGCGCCACTCGGCGAGCGCCTTACGACGCGCGGGGGCGGAGAGGAGCCGGTTGGCAACCAGCGCCGCTTCCGTCGCTCCGCTCCTTTGCGCGGCCACGAGAAAAAGCGCCAGCGCCACCACGACGATAAAGAAAAACGCCTGGTTGTTCACAATCGGGCCGACCCAGGCCATCTCACGCGGGCCCGAGGGCAAGATGCCGGCTTCGGAAAGCTCGTGGACGCCCGAGACCAGTAATTGCGCCGCGATAATCAACAGCACGAGCGTCGTCACCGCGAAGAACTTGCGCAAGTTGACCTTCAGGCTGCCTTTGAAGAGCGCCACTCCCAGGCCAATCGCCAGCCCGAGCCCCAAAAGGCCGCCGATAAAATCGAGCAAGGCGCTGGTGTGCAGCGAGACCGCGGCGAGGAACAGGACCGTTTCGATGCCCTCCCGAAGTACCATGAGGAAAACGAACGCGAAGAGGCCGAACGCGGCGCCGCGCGGCGTCTGCGCGGAGAGGCGCGAAAGCTGAGTCTCGATTTGGTCCTTGAGGCGCTTGCCGGTCCTCCACATCCAGATCGCCATAGTGGCGACAAACAGCGCGCCTGCCAGCATCAGCCAGCCCTCATAGACATCTTCGCGGATTGCGACACGATTCAGCACGTAAGCGCCGACGAGACTTGCCGCCACCGCCGCGCCCAGCCCCCAATAGACGATGCGGCTCCAGTTCTCGCGCCCGGTCTTGCGAAGATGGCCGAAAACGATGCCAATAATGAGCGCGGCTTCAATGCCCTCGCGCAGCGTAATGATGAAAGATTGGAACATGTCGCGGGCCGGCAACGATCGGCCGGCTGGAGTCGGCCTCCCTTCTTGCAACTTTGATTATATGAGGAAGGCTAGAAGCCGTCAATGAGGGGGTTGAACCATAAGCTGTTAGCCTCAAATTTGAATGACCGTGTTGCAACAATGTTGCAACAGACCCTTCGACCGCCTACCTGCACCCCCTCTGCCCGCTCGACCATTCTGCCACATTCCCCGCACCTCTGTCTCGCTGGCGAATGCGGTTTCCTAGTGCTCACCCGCTCCTGGATGATTCTCACCGATGGTCTCTACCGGGAAGAAGAGGCGTGCCGGATGGGTTCGGAGAACCACGTTCAATGCGCGGTCGCGGGCGGCACGCTAAGGAAATGGAAAGACCGGATGATCTTATCGAGCACGGCTTGTTGGAACTCGAACATGTCCGACGACGTCAGGCCGATGATGCCGAACGCCGTATTTCCTTGCGCCAGACGCACCGAGACGCCGTGCCATTCGGTACCTTCCAGCACGCCCGTGAAGTCCCTTCGGAGCGCGGGCCGACCGTCAAGCTGCAAGGAGGATTGCCCGAGGACCCGGTAATCCTCGTACGTGCGGCGCAGGTTCACTTCCACTGCGTCTCTCTTCAGGTCCGGCGCCCCGCTCCACACCTGCCGCTCCACGAAGAGCACAGTCCTCTCATCTTCCGTTCCGATGGCCACGATGGCGCGGCCCGTTTCGCGGGAAACGCCTTCGTGGATCTTCCAGCCGGGAGGCTTGTACATGGCGAACTGAAAGGTGTCATTGATGTAGGTGGTGCCGTCGAGGTGTTCCTCGATTTTGGCGGGAAGTGGCGTATCAACCGGCCGGCTCGCCGGCGGCGGGGGTGGTTTGGGTGGAGCGGCGGGAGGCGTTGGCTTCGCGAGCGCGCTTTCCGGCGGAGGTTGGACGGGCGTCGGATTCAGAGGCCCGGAGCCCTCGGGGGCCGGCGTCGCCGGCTTGGCGGCCTTCGGCGGCTCTTTCTCAGCGGCGCGCTTCGGCGTGGCTTCCTTCGATGGGCCGGTACTGAAGGTAATGGAACGGATGCGGTCCTTGCGCACCAGCGCATAACCAAATTCGGTTTCCACCTTGAACATGCCGTTCTCATATCCCACCACCGTGCCGACGATCTTCTGTCCACTCTCGAGCGTGAACTCTTCGGCGCGAGCGGGAGCCACCGCCGCCGTGGCGCAGACGAGTAACGCGACCGGCAATCCGAACTGGAAGCGTCTCGCCATTTGAATCCTGCGCGCTGCCTCAGTACTTCCTCAGCACGCCGATGACGCGCCCCTGGATCTTCACATCTTTCCCCGCCAAAACGATCGGATCCATTTGCGCGTTGGCGGGCTGGAGCCGCACCTTCCCGCTCGCCTCACGGAAAAACCGCTTGAGCGTGGCGTCTGTGCCGCCGGTGAGGGCTACCACGATCTCGCCGTTCGCCGCCGTCTCCGCGCCTTCGACGAGGATGTAATCGCCGTTGCAGATGTGGTCGTCGATCATGGAATCGCCCTTCACCCGCAGTACGTAGATGTTTCCCTTGCCGTGAGCGAAGTCGCCGAAGGAGAACGTCTCCGGATTGGGAATCGCCTCCACGGGCTGGCCGGCCGCGATCCGCCCGAGCAGCGGGAACTCCATGTTCCCGAGCGGCCCGGCGGCCGCGGCGAGCACGGCGACTGGCGCTGCTCTGCCCGCCGCGGCTCGCGGCCTGGCGAACGGGCGCAACGCCGTCTTGGCGAACGGCACCGAACCCGGCACGGCGACGACTTCCACCGACCGGCTCTGGTTATAGCCGCGCCGAATGAACCCCTTCTTCTCGAGCGTCTGGAGATGCTTGTGCACGGTGGCGAGCGACGAGAGACCGAGCGACTCGCCAATCTCCTCGAAACTCGGCGAGTAACCTCGCCTGTTGATGAAGCCGACGAGAAAATCCAGAACCTGCTTCTGCCGACGTGTGAGCGCCATGGACGCACCTTCAAGGCCGGAATAGCTTGCTTTGCTCTTCCCTTCCGCCCGCCTTCCCCCGGCCCTCAGCCAGTAATTATGGGCGAATAAAAGGCGAAAAAGCAAGGAGAATTTTCGGCCTTGCCCCAGTTTGTGACCGTGCACAATATGTGAGAAATATGCAGAGTATTTGCGAAAGTCGCCTACCCAGGGCGACCTCAAACCGACAAGCTTACAGGCGCGCAGCCTGCTTGCCCGCCCAGACGTAGTAGCCCGGCTTGGAAGTGAGCAAACGAAAGCGCTCGCGAGGGACATTGAGCTTCCCGCGCAGTTGCTTGTGGCGGGGCTTGAAGGCGGCCTCGTCGTCGGGGACGGTTTCCTCTTCCACAGCTTCTTTCAGTATCGGTTCGAATTTCTTGGCGTTCGCCAGAGGCGAACCGTAGTACGCCTCGGCCGCGGCGCGCACACGGGGGTCTTTCCATAAGGCGGCGGCCCATTCTTCCAGCGACACGGGGCCACCGTCCGCAGCTTGTTCCAAATAGAACTCGGCCTTTTCACGCAACCACCACTTGAAGGCTTCAGCGAATTCCTTTTCGTAGTCGGGCGGCACCCAGCGGCGCTTATAGACCGGCTGCTCGATGCGGGCGATGTGCTCGTTGGTTCGAGTCGCTTCCAGGCGCGTGAGCCAGAGCGCTTTGCGTGTGTCGTCCCAATCGGCGGGCGGGCCGGCGTTAATCGCCGCAAGCTCGAATGGCCGCTGCCCGAGCGACACTTCCCACGGATGCACCGCATCCATCACGCCCAAGCCCACCGCCGGATGATCCTGTGGCAAAAGATCGTAGGCAGCGTAAACAAGCCAGTCCATTTCTTCCTGCAGCGCAATCATCTCGCGGCGTAGCCTCTCGCGTTCTTCCTTGGCCTTCGCCTTCAGAGCAACCAGCTCTTGCGCCGTGTCGAAGCGCTGGGCGATCAACGCGTGCGGCGGAGTGTATCCCGGCAGCGCGCGGTTCCAGCCGTCGTACGCCTCGCCCGCTGCATAAAAGAGTCTCTTGAAGGCTAGGCGGGTCAACTCCTCTCCGAGCCGAGTGCAATTCAGGCAGAGGGACCCGCCCCTTGAACGCAAGGTCTGATCCTTTTGAAGTGCGTTCGATATAGGGGTGGAATGCAACTTGTTGGCTTGAAACTCGTAGCGGTCTTTTTCCTCTTCAACACCAGCTCCTTTGTTAAAGCACACCTGCTTCAGCCAGAAGAGTATCGTGCTGGAGTTCATCGCCGCTATCGCAACCCAATAAGACAACAGATCCTCTTTGGGTACCGCTAAATGTAGCAGTGGAGTCTTTTCATTAAAGACCTTGGGTGAAAGGGACAATTGGAAATGGTTGTGAGTTGTAATCTGCGGATAGGCAATTCTTAATCCGAGCCCTTCACGATGATACTCGCGATACTCGAACCACTTCAAACCGGCCTCGAGTTGCGTTTTGTGAAATTGTGACCTGATCTCAAGGTGCGCTCGGAACGGAGTCAGGTAGGTTTTTGCTTCGGGCGATAGATGGGGCCGAGTTTTGTCGTCATAGGGCCACAATGCCAGCCAATCGGAGCGAAACTGATAATCCCGCACTTCCTCCCCGACGACGAGAGGCTTAAGCTGGGAGGCGGGGATGCGGAAGCCCCGAGCCAAGTGGGGGGGTATTAGATAGATGTCGTTTGCCGCCGTAACGCAATCGAAGCTGATGTCGTCATCCAAGAGCTTGCGCAACTTGATGTGGGCTGTCGACTCAATTTTTGCTTTTGTCGGCTCATTGGCTACATTGAAGAGCCACGGGTGAACACTAAACTGTTTTCGATCACGTGGGGAGGTTGCGACCCATTGGTCCGCGTGACCTGGCTCCCCAAAATGCGCTCGTAGGGAGTTCCAAAGTTCGCTGTCCTCGGGGGCCGTCTTCAAGTCACCCTTGAGTCCGGCCGCCAGGGTTATTGGCGACACCGGCTCTGGTTCCCTGTTGCTGGCAAAGACGATACATGTGGGTGTGCCATGGCCAGGGAAGGAAAGTCCGCTGCAATCAACCACATTCTGCAAATCTCTCTTGGGGAGAAATTCCTCGACCACTTTCTTGCCAAACTCCCGCTTGGTAAAGGAGTTTGAGACAATGAACCCTAGCCGGGCATTTGGTCGAGAACCGCTCTCGATAGACTTCGCGAAGCTCCTCGTTCTTTCCGAGAACAAACGGGGGGTTACCAAGGACAGCGTCGAACCCTGCAAGCATTCCTTTCTCTTTCCCCGTCAGATCAAGTGGTCGCCCGAAAGGGTCATGCCAGACCTCTGGGAATTCGAGTTCCCAATGAAAGAACCGGTATTCGGAAGCTGTTTTCTCAACCGCGCAAAGCCAGGCAGGCAATTCCGATGGAACCGACTCACCCGCATGATCGATCCACTCATGGAAAACTACGTCAATGTCGTGGCCAAAGTCCGAAGCGAGCTTGGCATCATAAGTCAGGCGGAAACGTCTCAAGTGCTCGCGGGCGACACGTAAGTTCTCTTCTTTCTTGCCGATGTCTTTGAGGGTTTTTGAATAGTTGTCGTTGATGTAGCGGATAAAGCCCACAGCGAGGGCCATCTGCTGAATGAGTTTTTGCGCAAAGAGGTCGTGGTGAAATTCGCTCGAAAAAACCCCCAGCAGGCTGTCACCGCAGCGCAGATGGTGATTCAAGAAACTCAAGGGAACGCCCTTGGCGGCGGTGGCGACCCAAAGGGAAAGTTTGGCGAGTTCGACGGCCAGGGGGTTGATATCCACGCCATAGATGCAGCGCTCAGCGATCCGCGCACGGATGAACTCGATGGGCGCGTCGAGAGGAAGCGGCAACTCTTCCTTTTCGGCCTTCTTCTTGCTCTTCCCGTTGACCTCCTTTTGCGCCCGGATTCTCCCCAATTGCCCATAGACGTAGTCGGCCAAGTATTCGACAGCAAACACCAGGAAGTGGCCGCTGCCCATGGCCGGATCGAGAACGCGCAGGTCCAGGACGCGCGAAACAATCGGGGCTGGCTCACTACCGCACTCCCCTTCGATCTCATTCAGGAGGGGCTTCAGCACGTTTTCGCCGATGAATTCAACCACATAGTGCGGTGTGTAGTAGCTGCCCGTCGCCTTGCGGTCAGACTGGTCCGCGACGAGGGTGTAATCCCCGGCCTCGACCTTCCGCATGATGCGCTTGTCACCGAGCAGCTTTACGGAACCGGCCTTGAGGTCTGCGGCGGACACTGGCTCAAGACGCCATTCGAGCAATCCCTCATAAATCGTTCCGAGTTCGCGAACGCGAAGCGTGGAGTAATCGACGCGGACAGGATGAAACTTGTTTTGGCCGTTGGGTTGGTAAACGCGCAGCAAGCGATCAATCGCGTTGGCGACGGCCTGGTTAGGGAGCGTTACGCTTTCGAGCAGGGCGCGTGCCGGAGCAAAGTAGTCGACGCCTTCATCCGCCGCAGGGCTCGAGGTGGGCGGCTTGCCCTCAAACAGATGGCCATTGTACTCATCGGCGATGGCTTTGAACACATCGCGTAATTGGTGCCAGATTCCTGTGCCCTCCCACTCCCCACCGCCGAGGGCGTCGCCGTTCTTCTCGATGACTCGGTCTGCGATTTCCTCGGAAAGCTCCCGATGTTCCAGCAATCCATCCGCCTCTGCCTTCAAAATG
>JAIQGH010000085.1 GCA_020072655.1 Terriglobia bacterium
TTCGCCGGAACCAAGCCGACGTCGGGCAGGATTTCGCGGTGCTCGTGGAATCTTTCCAGCCCCGCCTGGCCCAGGCGGTGGGGCGGACCACCAGCAACCGTGTGGTCAATTTCCCTGGCGCGCCCGCATGGTTCGGGCGCTACGTGCGCGTCCGTGTGACTGCTGCCGGTCCCAACAGTCTGGTGGGTGTGCGGGCCGACCGGGCTGGCTCAGGCGGCATGACGCTCTAGGGCGGCGCCACCGGTGTCGTGGGCTCCCGCAGGGCCACGGTTCCACGGAGGCTTTGATGGAAGTCGAAATGAAAATTCGCGGACTGATGATGGACCCCGTAACCAACATGCCCATCGTCATCCTGAAGGACGTCAACGGCTCGGCCGTCCTGCCCATCTGGGTGGGGATTTACGAGGCCAATGCCATCGCCCTGGAAATCGAAAAGGTCACGACGCCGCGCCCCATGACCCACGACCTGCTCAAGAACCTGTTGCTCGGGCTGGAGGCACGCGTCAGCAAGGTGGTGGTGAACGATCTCCGCGACGACACCTTCTACGCGCTGATCTGGCTGGAGGCCGACGGCCAGACGATTTCCATTGACTCGCGCCCCAGCGACGCGCTGGCGCTCGCCCTTCGCGTGGATTGCCCCATTTTCGTTGAAGACGAGGTTCTGAAGAATTCCAAGGTTACGGGCGCAGCTTCCGACAAAGTCACCAGCGAGGAGCTGCGCAAGTGGCTGGAGAACCTGAACGACGAGGACATCGGACGCTATAAGATGTAGGGGCAGCGGCTGCCGGTCCCGATGAACTCTATCGGGATCCGCACACCATGAACCGCGATCTGCTCCCTGCCGCGGCAGGCCCCGGCCGGAGCGTTGAGTGGCCATCGTCATCGCGATCGCGAATCAGAAGGGCGGGGTGGGGAAGACCACCACGGCCGTCAACTTGGCCGCCGCTTTCGCGCGCCGCAACAAGCGTACTCTCCTCATCGACCTTGACCCCCAAGCCAACACGACCCTCACCTTCCTTCCTCTGGAAGAGGTGACCTACTCGCTCTACGACGTCCTCGCTGACCACCAGCTAAGCATGACAGAGGCCGTCAAACCCACCAAGTGCCCCAACCTCTGTCTGGGGCCGTCGAAGATCGCGCTGGCGAAGCTGGAGGTGACCTTGGTGGGCCAGTTCGATGCGCCGTATCGGCTCAAGGACGCGCTGACGCCGCTCCGCAAGGATTTCGACATGATCCTGATCGACACGCCTCCCACGCTCGGGATCATGACCGTGAACGCCCTCGTGGCTGCCACCCATCTGCTCATCCCCATTCAGGCCTCCTATTACGCCCTGGAAGGCACCGACGATCTGCTCGAGACGCTCGAGCGCATCCGCCAGCGCCCCAACCCGGAAGTTCAGCTCCTGGGCATTCTCATCACGCTTTTTGATCGGCGGACGAACCTGGCGCGGGACATCCACAGGCAAGTCTCCCAAGTTTTTGGCAAGAAGGTCTTTAAGACGGTGATCGGCAAAAGTGTGCGCCTGGAGGAGAGCCCGGCGTACAAGGAGACGATCTTCAGCTATGCCCCGGATTCCTCGGGGGCCAAGGAGTACGAGGCGCTGGCAAGGGAGGTACTGCAACGTGTCGCTTAGACGCACCGGATTGCCCCTCGCCGTGAAGATGCGGCACAACGCCCACTACGTCGAGGACATCATCAGCCGCAGTGGCGCGGCCATCGGCCGCATGATTCCCGTCGAAGACCTCCAGCCCAATGCCGAGCAGCCTCGCAAAGACCGGGGCGACATGCGCGGCCTGATCGAATCGGTGCGCGAGAAGGGAGTGCTCGAGCCGCTGCTGGTGCGGCATATCATCGAGAGCGACAAGTACATGATCATTGCCGGCGAGCGCCGCTACCTGGCCGCGAGGGCCGCCGGATTGCACGAAGTCCCTTGCATCGAGAAGGACGCCGACGAAAACGAGACGCTCGAGCTGGCGCTGATCGAAAACCTGCAACGCAAGGATCTGACACCCTTCGAAGAAGCGGACGGCGTCCACGCCCTGGCCGACCGCCTGGCTCTGACCCACGACGAAATCGCCCAGCGCATTGGCAAGTCGCGCTCCACTGTCACCGAACTCTTCACGCTGCGCGCCATTCCCGACGAGATCAAGGCACTGTGCATCGAGAAGGGCGTGCTGTCAAAATCTCAGCTCCTGCAAGTGGCGCGCCAGCCGAGTGAAGGCAAGATGCGCAACCTGGTGCGCTTGTTTGCCCTCGGCATGATGAACCGGGATCAGGCGCGCGAAGAGCGCCAGCCCGACCACAAGCCCCGCAATGCCGTCTTTCGCTTCGTCCCACCGGCCAAGGAGTTCAAGCTGACGCTGCGGTTCCGCAAAAACAGCGTCGAGCGGGGTGAGGTCATCCAGGCCCTCAAACGCATCATCGAAGCGCTGGAGAGTGAAGTGTGAATTCTGAATTATGAATGATGAATAACTCCAGAGAGTTTCGATAGAGGAGTTTTGCTATTTCATAATTCACAATTCATAATTTCTTTGCCCTCGCATATCAGCGGCCTATGGATTTGACCCCTGGACAGATTTCCACGCTGGAAAAACTGTTGGGCGCGGGATTCAGGCTTGTCACCTTCGAGCGATACGCGCGCTATCTCGCGGTAGAAAAGGAGGGCTTCGTGGCGCTGCTCGATCCGGCTGGCGGACGGCTTGCGCTCTTCAGTCAAGTGGGCTATCGCCTGGGAGAAGGAATCGGCATGCTTGTCGAGACGGCCGGTGGAAATGCTTTCGTGTGGCACAACGCGTCGGTCCCGGCGTCTGACGAGCTGCTAGTCGCGTATGAGAAGTTCAAATTGGAATTGCAGGAGCTGTTGAGCCCCCCTACCTCGTAGTTCCTCAATCTGCCGTAACACTGGCCTTCAGACCGGCATTTGGCGATTGCGGGCCGGGCGCCGCGTTGCCAACCCGGTGTTCAGCCACTATACTGCCTGATAGAGCCTCGGGCGCAAACCAGGGCAAGGTATTTGGGCGGATGATTCCCGTCGGCGCGATGGCGTCAAAGGATTGGATGGCATCCGCAAACTTCCTGCGGCGGGACCTGTGGTGACTGCGCTGGGGAGAATGGAGGGTTGATCTTACATGCCGGAATTACTGGATGTGGTTGTGGTGGGGGGCGGCCCCACTGGCCTTGCGTGCGCGATCGAAGCGGTGAAGGCGAATCTGAGTACGCTGGTGATTGAAAAGGGCTGCCTGGTCAACTCGATTTTCCACTATCCGACAGAGATGATCTTTTTCACGAGCCGGGACTTGCTCGAGATCGGCGAGGTCCCGATGCCCAGCATTAACGTCAAGCCGACGCGCGCCGAGGCTTTGGAGTACTACCGCCGAGTGGCGGAATTCTTTCGCCTGCCGATTCGCCTCTATGAACGGGTGACGACCGTAACTGGCTCGGATGGCCATTTCCAAGTGCTCACCCAGCGCGACGGCGGGCAACGCTGCGGGTATGAGACGCGCAAGATTATTCTCGCCACGGGCTATTACGATCTGCCGAACATGCTCGGAATTGAGGGCGAGAGCCTGCCGAAGGTCTCCCACTATTACACCTCCGCGCACCCGTTCTACCGGCAGAAAGTGGCCGTGATTGGCGGGGCAAACTCCGCCGCGGACGCCGCGCTCGACCTCTATCGCCACGGAGCGGAGGTCACCTTGATTCATCGCGAGCATGAACTTGGGCGCAACATCAAGTACTGGGTGAGGCCGGATGTCGAGAACCGCATCAAGGAAGGTTCGATCCGAGGGTTGTTCGATAGCGTGGTTACGGAGATTGCCGAGAGTTGGATCCGCGTGGAGTCGAAGGCGGGCGAGGTGCTGCAACTGGAAAACGACTTCGTCTTCGTCCTGACGGGCTACCACCCGGATTTTGATTTCATCAAAAGCACGGGCGTCGAGCTCGACCCGGAAACCTGCCGCCCGGTGTGCAACGCGCAGACCCTCGAAAGCAACGTGCCCGGCATCTACCTGGCGGGGGTGATCATCGCTGGCTATGAGACCAACGAGATTTTTATCGAGAACGGCCGCTTCCACGGAAAGCAGATCATCGGGGACATTCGAAAGAAAGTGTAGGGATCTCTAGGAGGGCAATCAGCTATTGCGAAGAGGGGACGACGAAGGGTTCCACTGGTTTGGGCACTCGCTTGGCGGAAATCGTGCGCTGGATCTCGAAAGTCACCTCAGTCCCCTGCGGCAGGATGACGTCTTTGCCCCTCTTGCTCATGTTGTGAATCAGGCCGGCTAGTCCGCCGATGGCGAGGCCGTAGAGTCCGCCCTTACCGCCGGCGGCGATCGCACCCACTCCGGCTCCGACCGCCGCTCCAACGCCGGTCTCGACCGCCGTGCCTTTCTTGTCCCTGCCCGGCCCTTGGATCGTTCCCTCTTGGTCTTTTACCTTGGCACCCTCGGCGCCCTGCAAGTCCTGCAAGCCTGCCACAATAGAGTAGGTCGCCTTATCTTCGGGCGTGGTAATGGTCTCCGCCAGCAAGCGCATTTCCGCACGCCCTTTCACGCGCCCAGGCTCCTTCACAAACGCCACGTGGCCTTCCAGGATGCTGCCTGCCGGCACGACCTCAATCCCCTTGTCAAAGATTGGGTCGGTGATGCGCGCCGAGAACGGGTCGCCGTCGTGATTGGCCCCAGTGCTGAGCGCCATGGTCAGGCGAGCATTGATGGTGGTTCCAGCAGGAATGGTCACGCTCTCTTCCGGCTCGGCGGCTACCGCCAGAACGGAGAAAACACCAATCAGGCTCAGGGTTACCAAGAGCGGCAGGAATGTGCGTTTCATGAGCTTTTCCTCTCGCGGCTGACGGCGGGATCTCCAGGAGTTGAGAGAGTTCGACCATTCCGTAGCATAAGCCGAATGTACTACCCGCCCATATATGTGACAACCGAAATCCCTAAAGATTTGATTCTGTAGAGTGGTCTCCGGTTGCTCGATCCACGCGGTCGCGAGTTGCGCGTTCGGTGCGAGCGTCGACGGCGATTGACCGTTGCATCCGCGGTCGAATATACTGGCAATTAGGGCGATATGGGCAACATCTTGAAGGAAATCACGAATTCCGCGACGGCGCTCGCCAAGGGTTTCTCCATTACCTTCAAAACGATGCTGCGCCCCACGGTGACGGAGAACTACCCGCACCAACCGCCCACCTTCGAGGATCGCTATCGAGGCCTGCACGTCTTGCGGCGCGACGAAAATGGCCTCGAAAAGTGCGTCGCTTGCTTTCTTTGCGCAGCCGCGTGCCCGTCCAACTGCATTTACATTGAGGCCGCCGAGAATACCGCCGCGCACCGCATCAGCGCCGCCGAGCGTTACGCCAAGGTTTACAACATCGACTACAACCGCTGTATCTTCTGTGGCTACTGCGTTGAAGCCTGCCCCTGCGACGCCATCACGCACGGCCACGGATTTGAAATCTCCGCCTACGACACCAACGCGCTCATCTATCGCAAAGAACAGCTCCTCGAACCCCTCCCAGCTTCGGCGAAAAAGTAGCCGATCTTTGTAACGCGCCTGCCGTCCCCCAGATTTTCAATTGACCTCTGAGGGGACACGTGTGGTAGCTTAGAGTCTGCCCATCGGGGTGGAATGTCCGGGCAACCCAAGGATAAGACAACTTGCGGGAGGTGATACGNGGGGGCAGCGTGGCTGGGTTTGAGAACCTCGGCTGCGGACGGTGCGGAGACACCGATGCGCTTTAGCGCCACGGACACCGTGGCGCTCGGCAAGACCGGCATTCAGGCGACGCGGCTGGCTTGCGGGACCGGCACCGTGGGCTTCAACCACAGCTCCAACCAGGCCAAGCTGGGCATTCAGGGCCTGGCCGACCTCCTTTGCGCTGGCTACGACCAAGGAATTCGATTCATTGACTGCGCCGATGCGTACGGCACCCACCCGCACGTGGCTGCCGCGCTGAAGCGCATTCCGCGCGAGAAGGTGACCATCCTCACCAAGTCCTGGGCGCGCGACGCCGCCGGGATGCGCTCCGACCTTGACCGCTTCCGCCGTGAGCTCTCGACCGACTACATTGACATTTTGCTGATGCATTGCCTGAGCCAAGACGATTGGCCCACCCGGTATCGCCCCGTGATGGATGTCCTTTCAGAGGCCAAGGCCAAAGGGCTGATTCGCGCCCACGGCTGCTCCTGCCACACCATTGGCGCGCTCCGCGCTGCCGCGCGCGAGCCCTGGGTGGAAGTGGATCTCGCTCGCCTCAACCCGATCGGATCGCACATGGATGCCGACCCAGAGACGGTTGTCGCGGTCCTCCGGGAAATGCGCGCCGCGGGGAAGGGAATTATCGGCATGAAGATTCTGGGCCAGGGGGATATGCGGCATCGCCAGGACGAAGCCTTGAAGTACGCCCTGTCTGCTAAGGTCCTGGACGCCTTCACCATCGGAGCGGAAAGCCGGGCCGAACAGACCGACCTGATCCGCCGCATTGCGGCTGCCGCGGCCTAGGGCAAATGGGAATTCAAGTAGTTCTTGAGGTTTTCCCCCGTCGGGTAAGCTGCAAAAGCGCTTTGCTGGCCAAGACCTCCGCATCTGCTCGTGGGTTTGCATCGGGGAACGCTTTTCATCAGAGCAGGTCATCCAGCCCAGAAATTCCACTCCTCAAGGCGCCCCCTGCGGCCGTTCCCAATCCCCGAGCAAAACGAAGCAGGGAACTGACGCGTTACGGGAACCCAGGCCTCGCGTTCCCGGCTGCTTCTGACGCCTTCCAGCGAAGAGAGAACAAGCACCAGCCATCATTCTCGGATAGACGAAATGTCCGCGGGCTTCAACAGCCCCCACAACCGCCCCGGACCACTTGTCACTCGCAGCATGTATCCGTCTTCGCCCTCTCCTGCATCTAAAAACTCGGGAGGCGCAAAGACTGATCCATGTACATCGTGATTGAATACCTCACTTACCTGACGCTCATAGGTATCGCGGCGATCCTCCTTTTCCTCGGGTCGGCCATCCTGCTGGTGATCCGAGAAGCCGGCAAGGCCGCCATCACTTCCTCACAGAAAACCGCCACCCGCTTGTCTGAGTCGGCCACCAAGTACCTGACTACGCTCTCCGGCCTCCTCCCCCAGCGCTCTCAGCAAGAGCACTAAAACCCCCGCTACATCCCCGAGCTCCAAGCGCCTGTGAAGCTGCGGGCAAGCTTTCTTTCGCCTCGAGTTGCCGGGGGCGGCAGGGAAGGAGGCCTCTTTGGGGGAGATGCTCAGCCCATGGCGCACGTCTGATAAGATATGTTATGTTAACTTAGGGGCGTTTCAGCTTCGCAGACCAACCCCTTGGCGAAGGCACGGCTGGTCCCCGAGGTACCTCAACCCCCTTTTCTCCCTGACACTTGCACGGTATCATTGCCGCCGCCCGTCATATAACCGGCAGGCTCGGCCAATCTTGGGGGCGGCTGGCTGGTGAGAATCAGAGCGAATGGGTTCTTTGCCCAAATTCGGGCGCCGCGTGCCGAGGAGAATACTAGCGGCAGTGCTCGCGGCGGTGGCGCTCGCGGCGGTTGCATATCTCAAACGCCAACAGAACACACCAAGCGTTGCACGACCGGGGGTCTCACAGAACCGGGTTTGCGTGCGAGTCGTCGACGGTGACACGATTGTCCTGGACGGTGGCGAGCACGTGCGCCTGATTGGCGTGGACACGCCGGAGACCGTTGATCCCCGGAGGCCGGTCCAATACTTTGGCAAGGAGGCCTCCGCGTTCACGCGGCGGATGGTGGAGGGCAAAAACGTCCGTCTCGAGCAGGACGAGGACACGCGCGACCACTATGGACGAACCCTCGCCTACGTCTATCTGCAGGACGGGACTTTTCTGAATGCCGAGATCATCCGCCAAGGCTACGGCCACGCCTACACGCGATTTCCCTTTCGCTACGAACAGCAGTTCGTCCAATTGGAGCGCGAAGCGCGCGAGAACGGGCGCGGACTTTGGGCACCTCGATGAACTGCTTAGGGGACCTGGGGGGCGCCTACTGGTTCTCCTTGTAGTGCTCGCCGCGGAGGATCTCAATGCCCTCCCGCACCATGAAGGCAGTCATCCCCAGAGCTGCCACGGGGTCTGCCCACCACCAACCGAGGGCGCCATTGAGCGCCAAGCCTACCAGCAGCGAAGCCGAGAGATAGGCGCATAACAAAGTCTCCAGGCCATCGGCGGCCAGTGCGGGGCTGTCAAATTGGCGGGCGAGGCGCCGTTTCGCCACGCCGAGGACCGGCATGACAAGCAGCGACAAAATTGCCAGAATCAACCCCGGCAGGCTGAACTCCGGCGCGCGGTGAAGCCATAAGTCGCGACCCGCCTCGATGCCCACATAGGCGGCGAGGGCGAGAAAGGTCATCCCCACGAACTTGATGGCGCGGGACTCCGCACGGTGCTCGCTGAGGCTCTGTTGCTTGAACCGCCACAGGAGCGCTACGCCGGAGGACGTCTCGATGATGCTGTCTAGGCCAAACCCAATCAGGGCGATGCTGGAAGAAGCCGCGCCACAAGCCAGTGCCACGGCCGCCTCGATGACGTTCCAGCCGATGGTGAAGTACTCGAGGCGCACGGCGCGCCGGCGGAACGCACGGTAGGCGCCGGGGCCGTCCGGCGTGTTGGCTAATGCGGGCGGGATTCCCTCAGGGGTTTTGCGCGACAGCTTTCTTCCCTTCCCAAGTTCCCTTTTCGGCGTCGTCGCGCGACCACGTTCCGGTCAGCGCGCCCTTCTTCAGCTTGCCCATGATGACGTAATTGCCTTGCGGCGTGTCGATGCGGATTTCGAGCGTCTTGCTCTTGAAGCTGGCAGAGGTAAGCTCGGTGCTGCCGATCGGTGAGGACACCGATCCTGTTACGACTTCCTTGTCCTGCTCCAGATAGAGCGTGAATGGGATATCGCCTTGCGGACTGCCGTGCGCCGTGCATTCCCACGTCCCCGTCATAGGACCACGTTTCTTCCCGCCAGCCGTGAGAAATCCGGCAGAGATCAAGAGCGCCACGCTCAGGGCCATGCTGGTCAGAATTCGTCGCATAAACAGGCTCCTTCAGATAGTGCGAGAGTCGTGCCAGAACAAGCAAACTGCAGGTCCGCTTCAGCCGCGCGCGATTCTACAACCGACGCCAAGAAACTTCCAGACGCAAAGCGAGCGATCAATGGAGATGTCTCGGCCGATGCTGTAGCGTCGGTCGGAGCCTGCCCCGACTCCCTCGGGGACCAGCGGCTTTTTGTTTTGAAGAGATTCGCCCCGATGCGTCGGGGCGCTACAGCCGTCGGAACCGGCTTCTTCAATAAACTGTCAAAACCAGAAGTGCCACACCGTGTCTACCAAAGCGTGCGTGAGTGCGGCGGCCGAGAGCCGCTGCCGATTGCGGAACGCATTCCCGTAGAATATTCCGGCTAAGGTGGCGAGGATGGCGTACCTCCAGTTTGGCACCGGCGCGTGATGGAGGTGCGCGGCCCCGAAGATCACCGAAGCAATGAGGAGTCCGTGAAGGCTGCGCTTTTCAGTACGCAGGCTGCGCACCAGAAAGTTCTGAAGCACACCGCGGAAGAGAAACTCCTCCGGCACCGCGACCGTGAGGTAGACAGCAAAGAGCTGGAAGCCCAGGCTCCAGAACGAGACGCCATGGGGCTGGAATTGGATGAATCCGAGGGCAAGCCCAAGAGGGATTCCGATCAGCGCAAAGGCTGCGAAATTGGCACCACCGTCGATGAGGTCACCTTTGCGGAAGGTCAGCCGATAACCGACCCCATCCAGATTTCGCAAGACCAGAAAAGCGTATGCGCCAATGCAGACAGAAAAGATCGGACGGAAGAAATAGAGTTCCTCCGGCCAGGTCCAAATACCGCCGAGCCAGCCTGCCCCGACCGGGACGGCCAGAGCGAGCATCGCCGCGAAATCCCGCCAGCCCACGCGATCCGCCCGATGGTGGCGGTCCGGAAAAAGGCATAGTGTCGGTACGGCCACATAAGCGGCAAGCTTCCCAAGAGCCTCCGAGCTGAAGATACCCGTTCCTAAGGCATAAATCAGATAGGGAATGAGAAGCAGGAATGGCATTGTCGCAGCCAGCGCGGCTGACTGCACGGCGATCTGGCGCAGGGATTTCACGAAGGGTGTGTACGAGAAACCCGCGAACACGGTGAGCAGCAGCGCGAGGCTGATTAAAAAGGCGGCTAGTCGCCCGCGATCGATATGCACTTGCCAGGCGATGATGATCTCGGCCGCGGCGACGGCAATGCTCAAGCCGAAAAGTACGACGGCTGCTTTGCGCATGACGACAGGGCACCTACGGGGCGCGCGCAGCGGTGGCGCGCCGGAGATCGGGCGAGGCCAGGTCGAGGTCCTGGAGAGGGATCATCACGGGAGAGCCGAACCGCTTCAACTCTTTTTGGAATGTCCCAGCATTCCCCACTAGGACCAGCACGCTCTCGTCCGGACCGAGGTAACGGCGCGTGGCGCGAGAGATATCCTCACTGCTAAGTGCCTGAATCTCCTGCGGAAAGCGGTTCCAGTAGTCGAGAGGCAGATTGTGGACCATCAATTCCAGCGTTTGTGTCGCAATATCCTCGGAAGTCTCAAACTGGAGCGCCAGATGACCGATCAGGTAGCTCTGAGCGGTGCGCAGCTCGATCCCAGTGACGTGGTCGTCGTGCAAACGCTTTAACTCCTCGAGGACCAGCCCGAGGCTGCGGATGGTCTCGGCAGTCCGGGTCGAAGTCTTCGCCATCCAGCTCCCCGCGGTATCCTGACAGGCGAGATCACTCGAAGCTCCGTAAGTCAGCCCTTGCTGCGTGCGCAGAGCTTTGAAAAGCCGATTGGCCGCCGGCCCGCCGAGCACCTGGTTCGCCAGCGTGAGGGCATAGTAGTCGTCGCTCGTGCGGCGCGCGGCGTGATTCCCTGCCCGGATTTCGGTCTGCACCGCGTCCGGCTTGTCAATCACCACAAAACGCTCCGTCGGCGCGGGGGCAGAGGAAACAGGCGCCTCCGCGTGAATCCCTTCTACGCGACGCCAGTCGCCGAAAGAAGCTTCCGCCAAGTGATACGCCTCTTCGCTTCCAACATTGCCGACCACGGCGAGGATGGAATTAGCAGGCCGGAAGTAGCGAGCATGGAATGCGCGAAGGGTGTCTCCGCCGATGCGCTTGACCGTTTCCGGGGTTCCGTCCGCGGGATGCCCGTAGGGGGTGCCGGCGAAAATCAGACGGTCGAAAACCGTGTCCGCAAGGTATGAAGGGTCGTCGTACATTACCTCCAGCGCGGAGAGCGTCTGCTTGCGTTGGCGCTCGACCTCCGCTTGCGCAAAGGCTGGATGGGATGCCATGTCAGCAACAAGGTCAAAGGCGAGTCGGGTGTGGTCAGACAAGACAGTCAGTGAAATGTAGGAATCGTCCCAATCAGCTCCCGTGTCGAGGGTGCCGCCGGCTGAGTCCACGGCGTTCGCGATCTCGCGGGCATTGCGTCGCGCCGTCCCCTGGCTGAGAAGGCCAGCCACGAATTGGGCGGTTCCGGCAAGGCCCGGTGGGTCCACTTCCGCGCCCGATTTTACCACCAGCCGCAACGTGACGAGCGGAAGCGATCGGCGCTCGATCACGACAACCTTCAACCCGCTGGCGAGCTCCCGGACTTGCGGCACCGCCAGCACGAAAGGCTTGGGCGGCGCCACCTCCGGCGGGAAGTCGCGCGCCCCCGCGACGAGCTGCATCGCAGCGGCAATGAGGAACAGCAGAAGGGCGCACAGAAAGCGCGCGCTCCACCTTTGGCCGCGACACGCATTCGACGGCGTTCGAGATTCGGATTTCGGAGTTCGCCACGAAGACCGCATGCGCCGAGTGCTCCGACAGTCTCCTCCGTCGATCCAAGCCTGATTTCGTGCCCTCAAAGGTTCGATCGGCAACCTCCGCCCCAAGAAATCGTCGGTGGACCCCGGGTCTTGCCGAAATCCGAGACCCGAAACCCGAATCCCGTTCCTCACTTCCCTGCCGGATAGATTTCGAGCGTCGTGGAGTTCTCCGGGACGAAGTATTTCCGCGCCACGCGCTGGATGTCCTCCGCATTGACCGCCATGAAGCGGGCTAGTTCGGAGTCAAGCAGATTCGGGTCCTTCAGGACCACGGCAGCGTAGCCGAGTTCCTCGCCCAGGCTCTGGACGCCCTCGCGGCTGACGACGAAATCCCGGAGGATTTGGTTCTTGGCCTTCGACAATTCTTCCGCCGAGACCGGTTCGGATTTGAGCCGCTCGAGTTCCCCGTTCATCACCGCCTCACCCTGCGCGGGCGTGAAGCCGGCGTTCAGGATAGCGAGGACAAAGAAAAGGTTCGGGTCTTCCGTGAAGTTCCCCGCGCTTTGCGCCTGCAGGGCCATTTGTTTATCGTAGACGAGGCGCTGGTAGATCCGCGAGCTTTCCCCCTCGGAAAGAATGCGGGCTGCCACCCGCAGCGGATAGGCGTCGGGAGTGCCGTCGGCGGGCATATGGTAGGCGGCCACAAACGCCGGAAGGGCCACATGGCGCGTGAGCTTAAGCAAACGTGGGGAGGTTTGGGGCGGCTCCAGCGGAATGTCGTGCTCGACCGGCTTCCCGCGCGCCAGCGGCGCGAAGTATTTTCGGACCAGGGTCTCGGCCGCGCCCGGCTCGAAATCTCCCACGATGACGAGCGCAGCATTGTTGGGGACGTAGTAGGTATCGTAGAACGCTCGGATATCATCGACGCTCGCGCGATCCAGATCCTCCATGCTTCCGATGGGCATGTGGCGGTAAGGATGGACGTGGAAGGCGAGCTGGTAGAGGGATTCGATCACCGTCCCGTAAGGCTGGTTGTCGAAGCGGGTGCGCCGCTCCTCCTTGACGACTTCCCTTTCCGTGTCGAAAGCTCTGGCATTGATCTCCAGATTGCGCATGCGGTCGGCTTCGAGCCACAAAGCCACCGGCAGAACGGAGCTCGGAATCGTCTCCCAGAAGACCGTGTAGTCTTCCGTTGTGTTGGCATTATCGATTCCGCCGCTGCGCACAATATAGTCGGAAAATCCTTCCGGCCCGATGTTCTTCGTTCCTTGAAACATCAGGTGCTCGAAGAGGTGAGCGAACCCGGTCTTGCTGGGAGCCTCGTCCTTGGAGCCGACGTGATACCACACCTGCACGCTCACGACGGGGGCTTCGTGTTGCTCGACCAGCAACGCCTGTAGGCCGTTGGGCAAAACGAGCGACTGGATTCGCGTCGGCGGAAGGCGAACGCCTTCCGCCATGGCGATCGGGCAAGAAAGCACCGCCAGTGCAATCCCTAGTCGCGAGAGGAAAGTGCGTTTGTTGATGGGGAGCGTTTTAGCCAATTTTCCGGAATCCTGTAGCCCGAGACACGCGAGCACAACATTCTAGCATAGTGAGATTTCAAGATGGCTTGACGCTGGTCGGCGCCGAATCGCGGCCATGCTGTCCCGGATGGCCGCTCGGGGCTGTATGTGAAATCGGTCGTATCCCCAGCCTACTCGGAGGAAACATATCTACTTCGCGGGGTTTTCGACAGCCCGCAACACAGCATCTGGTACAGTATTTATCGAGGGTGCCCTTTTCCTTGTTGAAATTCGACGGCTCTCCCGAATCAGTCAGACCGCGATTAGAGCCTACGCCTGAGGTGCTGTCGTCCACAACAGGCGGATTCACTTCTTCGCCGCTGCCGTGCCAATTTCCTTCTGCACGTATTCGACGGCCTTGTCCAGCACTTCGTCCCTACCGCTGCGGATTCCGGCGATCGTTGGCCTAACTTCGATATCCGGCACGAGTCCAATGCGCTGCAACTGTCGCCCATCGGCATGGCGAGCCGCCAAACCCGTAAAATATATCCGGATTCCACCCGGCGCCCAGAAAAAAGTCACGTTCCCATTCGCACCGGCGGTGGGAGTGCCAACGAACTTTGTGCCATTGATCGCCTCGAGGATCAGGCCGATATGCTCCGACGCACTTTGGGCTCGCTCGTCAATCAGCATGACCGTCTTTCCCGTGTACTTCCATTTCGTTCTTGGGGGCATGCGCTGAAACATTGTCTGCGTGATGGACCGCTGGAAAGATGGAGCGTCGGGAAACATCACGACCGGTTGCTGAAAGATGGCGTTGATCGGATGTTTCACTTCGCCTAGATACGCCCACATGCCCCAGGCATCCTTTGGGTAGCCACGCATGTCGAAGATAATGGCCTGGGTGTCCTTAAACTTCTCGAACATACCATCGACCATCGAATCATCAAGTCGTGTGAGGTCGGCGTAGCCGATGTTCTCTGAGAGCAGTTTATAGATTTCGCCTGATCGGCCTCCCGCGAGTCGCAACAGAAGAAAATCCCAGCAATTCCTCGGCAATTCAACTTGTTTTTCGTGGCCGTGACGGTCGCGCAGAGTTAGCGTGGCTTTGGAATCCTTCGGCCCGGCTAAAATAAGATACGTTCCGTCACGACGTAGCGACTGCGGCGTTGAGGCGGCAATGTATTTGCTCATCTGCGTCATTCGGTCCTTGACGTCCTCACCGTCCACTTTGAGAATGACATCCCCCAGCTCCAGCCCGGCCGCAGGGAGCTCCGTCACAACGGCCGGTTCATAGCATCCGTAACCGTAGACGGGGTCGCCGCAAGTGGCACTGGACGGTGCACTAAATGCTGTGATCACCGGGACTCCCTCGATGACACGGACTCGCACGGGTGGCACCGCTCGGAAGTGCTCCCTTAGGACAGGGCTGTAGACAAAACCATGTGAATCGTGAATGTGCGAGACCATCTCGGCTACCGCGAGGTGGTATTCAAACGCATTGCCGACTTTTTCCATCTTTGGTATGAACTCGCGAAGGACGGCGTCCCAGTCTTCTCCCATAAGATCTTTGTAAGGGAAGAAGTAATTGATGATTGTCCAGATCCGGAACGCCGCAAGCAAACGGTACTCAAGCGGTGGATACGTCATTTCCGCGTAGGGCTTGTCAGGGACGGGATTTCCCTGGGCAGAAGACCGCCTGCTATTTCGGCGGGCTAGCTTGAAGTTGCGCACTAGCGCTAAGGCTGCCTGGAACGCAGCGTCTTCTTCCTTGGCGATCTGTGAACCAGAGAAGGTGAGATCGGGCTCAACTCTGCCAGTACCGTCGGGGTACACCAGTTCCCCGAGCCGCACTTGAGCGACAACACCGTCACTCAGATCAATCTCTTGAGTGGTGACGAGAGACTCGTCAGTAGCGACCCCTTCCGCAACAATCGCCGCTTTGCCCGCGGCTTGAAGCGCAAGGGCCGCAGAAGGAATCTCTGAGTGGGTATTTACGAGGAAGACGATCGGGATATCCTTGGCATCAGCGGCCGGCCTGATCGTTTCTCCGTCAATGGTGTAAAAGCCGGACTGGTGAGGATAAGGATGAGGGATCTCATGACGCTCAAACCCGAAATGCACCCGCCGGCGCTCGGTGGGAATCGTGAGGGGAAGCGAGCTCAGAGCGTTGGCCAATTCGCTTTGTTCAAAAAGCGAAGACAAGGAGCCTCGCTCGTCTTCTGGCGCGGGTGAGGCAGAGCGCAGATCGAAGAGAACACCCCGGGCTTTTGGGAGGTCCTTCCGCAGAAGTGCCATGCGCTCCGACGCCTTCTCAAGATCCAACAGGTCTGCGTAGTTTCTTATTGTGACGATCAGAATATTATCTGGTGTGAACCGGTATGAAGGTTGCCTTTCCCCCTTGCTGGGCTCGCCCTCAGGGACCTTGGAAACCACGCGAGTCACGGGATCACTCAGAGCGTCGAGCATGCCTTGGACAGCCGCCGCGTATTCGTCTGGGGTCTTGGCTGCCTGGGCCTTGGGAATGGCGGTTACCAGCGCTTTGTCCCAGTCGATGTCCTCACGATACGCAAGATAAGGATGGAAATACTTAACGGTCCCCCAAAGCTTGCAGAGCGCAACCAGCCTCTCAATTCTTGTGGTCTCCGCATTCGATTGTTGCGTGCCCCAGGCGTTGGTGCTGAGTGTTGACAAGGAACAGCCGAAGAGCAAGATTCCCAGGAAGTGTTGAGGTCTCATCGTAGCCCTCCAGGCATTGGAAACATCTGCCAGTTACTTGCGCCAGCTGCCTAGCGTCCTGTAATGCAGGCGACGAGTCTTACTATATCTCAGGACTTCTACAGGATCGACCTCGGCAGTCCCGGTGTGCGGGGTCCCGGCGGGTAGGCAGTGCCGCGTTGGCCGACAGTGCTCCAGTGCCAACCCAGGGCGGCCTATGACGTCCTTCCTCGCTGAGCGTAACGCGGCGCTACTTGTGCCTCCTGCTGTCTTGCTATCGCCGGTCAACACGGCAGTCAGGCCGGGTAAGGCTCGGTACCCCACGATGCGACGAAACTGGCGCTCCGCCACCACCAAACCAGAACCTACCCAGCGTTCCAAATGGTCCCCTGGCAGCCGTCCGGCTTCTGGCTCGCTGCCATTGCGAACAAGGCGCTCGAAATGGGGCGAGAACGCGCCTAACCGGCTGACACTTGCAATTCCATCGACTTTGGGTCTATACCACCTCACTGGAAGCGTGTGAGTCCTGCGGAGGCTTTACTTGGCGCCCGAAATTCCTAGCGCCGCGCAACGCGGAGCGCATCGGTTGGCCCGCTATTTTCGCAGCCCGCTTGACCTTTGCCCGAGTGATCCCGCCCTATTCGTATTTGTTCTGTTAATTACCTTTCTCTGTTATATCCGTACGCTGAATTTCGATTTCGTGTTTGATGATGAAATTCTGATTGTGAATAACCCGCGAATCCTCTCTGCCGGGTCGATTCCAGGCTACTTTACGCAGCACCTGACGCAATTTCTCAACCCCGCCGCGCCGGGAAACTACTATCGGCCCGTACAGCTCTTATGGTTGTTGTGGAACCGGACGCTTTGGGGGCTACGCCCGTTCGGGTGGCATCTATCCGTCGTCGCACTCCACGCTCTGGCGGCCGGGCTGGTCTACTTGCTCGCCCGCGCGCTCCTTCAGGAGAGGCCGGCGGCTTGCGTGGCTGCGGGAGTTTTCGCTCTCCACCCTGTACACGTGGAATCCGCCGCGTGGGCCATGGGCTTCATTGATCCGCTGTTCACGGTTTTGCTTCTCGTTTCTTTCCTTTGCTACTTGAAAGCGCGCGAACGTCCAACTCGGCGCGCTCTATGGATGTCGGCATCGGTTCTGAGCTATGCGCTCGCCGCCTTTGCCAAGGAACCCGCGCTCGTGCTTCCGCTCCTTATCTTTTCTCATAGTGTGATCGCAACTGCGCCGGTCTCCACCGGACAGGAGCGGACGAGATTCGGCCGCCTGCGTGGCGGACTTGTGGCTGCGACACCGTACTTGGCCGTCACGGCGGCCTACCTGGCGGCCCGCTGGGCAGTGCTCAGGGCTTTCAGCCATGACATCACTTCCCTGCCCCTCGGGACGCTGCTTGCTACGTTGCCGCGTGTGCTGTGGAGCTACATCAAGTTGCTTGTTTGGCCGGTGGGATTGAGCGCCTTCTACGATGTTCCCTATGTGCAGCCTTGGGAGATGAGCCGCATCCTCTTGCCAGCGGCGGCTGTGGCTGCGGCCGCCGTCGGGCTATGGTTTTGGTCCCGACGGTCCGCCGTGGCGGCCGTCGCAACCTCCTGGCTCGCGCTCCCCCTTCTCATCCTCCTCAACCTGCGCGCCTTTCCGCAGGATGAGATTGTCCACGATCGCTATCTCTATCTGGCCTCAGTGGGCTTCGCGCTGCTCGTTGGGCTGGCCTGGAGCTGCTTGCGGAGAGTGCGTTTGTGGTTCCTGGCGAGCGGCCCCGCGCGGGCAGCGGCCGCCATCGCGCTCCTCACGCTCTTCGGAGCGCAGACGATCTATTACTCCCGCTTCTGGACGAACAACCAGGCGCTTTACGCTCGCGGCATAACCATCGCGCCGAACAATAACCTCGTAACGAACAACCTCGCCGGTTTGTACGTTGCCCGCGGCGACTACCCGTCGGCCATCGCGCTGTACCAGCGCGTGATTGCCCGCAACCGGAGCTTTTGGCTTTCGACATTCAACCTCGGGTACTGCTTCAACAAGCTCGGCCGGCTTGAGGAGGCCGAGCGTTACTTGCGGCGGGCCGCCGCGATCGACTCCACGCGGCCGGATTCTTACCTCTACTTAGGTCTGGTGTGTTGGCGGTCATGCCGGATGGAGGAGGCGGAGGCGAACTTCCGACGCGCTCTGGCCCTTCGGCCGGTCGCTCGGGGTTACCACTTTGCGCTCGGGATGGTCCTTAAGCTTCGGGGAGCATGGGCGGAGGCGCGACGGGAGTTCCAGTTAGAGTTGGTTAATGACCCGGGACAGGCGGAGGCGCGCGGGCAACTCTCCGAGATAGATGCTCACCTCAGCCCTGCCCCGCGGCGCCCCACGCCAAAAACCAGCCCGTAGGGGCGATTTTAGATCGCCATGGCGACGTGAAGTCGCGGCTACTATCCATCGTCCAGCTATTCGGAGAACTTCTGGGCGATAGGATAGCGCCGCCCCATGCCAAACGCTTTGCCGGTCACTTTGAGCGCGGGCGCGGCCTGCTGGCGTTTATATTCCGCTTGGTTGACCCGCGAGATGGTTTGCCGCACGAGGCTCGGGTCCAGTCCATGCTTGGCGACGATTTCCTGTGCGGACAGATTCTCCTCAATGTAGGCTTTGAGGATGCGGTCGAGGAGGTCATAAGGCGGCAGCGAATCCTGATCCGTTTGGTTGGGGCGTAATTCGGCGGAAGGGGCCTTGTCGAGGCAGGCTTGCGGGATGCGCTCGCCGGCGCGATTCACGTAGCGCGCCAGATCGTAAACCATGGTCTTGGGCACGTCGGCGATCACGGCCAGCCCGCCCGCCATGTCGCCGTAGAGCGTGCAGTAACCAACCGCCAGTTCGGATTTGTTGCCCGTGCTCAGAAGCAATGCGCCGAATTTGTTGGAGAGCGCCATGAGAATGTTGCCGCGAATGCGCGCCTGAATGTTTTCCTCAGTGACATCGCGCGGCAGACCCTCGAAAGCGGGATCGAGGGTTGTGAGGTAGCAGTCGAAAATCGAGCCGATCGGAATGACGCGGAAATCAATCCCCAAGTTGCGCGCCAGCGTTTCCGCATCGCGCAGGCTTCCGGGAGACGAGTAGGGACCCGGCATCCCGAGGCCGCAGACGTTCTCCGCGCCCAGCGCGTCGGCGGCGAGGGCGGCGACGAGCGAAGAATCAATTCCGCCGCTGAGCCCGACCAGAACCTTGCGGAACCCGCACTTGGCCACGTAATCGCGCGTGCCGAGCTTCAGCGCCTGATAGACCGCCTCGGTCTCCGACGCAGGCGCCGAAGCGAGCTCGCCCCGATGAAGTGCATCGGGGTCGAAGACCACCAGGTCCTCTGCAAAGGATTTGGCGCGGGCCGAGAGCTCGCCGCAGGCGTCAAAGGCCATGCTCGAGCCGTCGAAGATGAGCTGGTCATTCCCCCCGACGTGATTGACGTAAACCACCGGGAGGCGGCGCGTGGTGGCGATGGTCTTCAGCATGTCGTGGCGTAGTTGGATCTTGTCCGTGCAGTAGGGCGAGGAGGC
>JAIQGH010000086.1 GCA_020072655.1 Terriglobia bacterium
ATGATTTTGTGAGCCAGATGAATCCGGCCGGCACCGGGCTGCTCTTCTCGACTTACCTGGGAGGGAGTGGGCTGGACTTCGGCCAAGCCATCGCCCTGGACACCTCAGGTAAGCCTTACCTGGCAGGAGCCACGCTCTCCACGAATTTCCCGGCGATCGCGGGAGCTTACCAGGGGTATTTGACTGGCGTGGCAGGCGTGGCCTTTGTCGCGAAGATTGACCCGACTACCAACGCCCCGGGGGTCGCGATCGTTCCGCAAAAGGTGGACTTCGGGAACCAGACGGAAGGAGTCAGGAGCGCACTGAAGACTGTGACCGTCATCGACGCCGGCACGGCGCCGCTTACCATCACCGGGATCGCCTCTTCGAGCACCGACTTTACCGAAACCGACAACTGCGTCGGGACCATCGCCGCTACGGGTGGAACCTGCACTATCAACATCGCCTTCACCCCGTCGGTATTGAGCGCCGAGAGCGAATCGATCACCCTCACGGACAGCGCCGGCAACACTTACACCATCACCGTAACTGGGACGGGCGTTACGGAGGCCACCGCCGTGACGCTCTCCCCCACCAGCTTGACGTTTGCTAACCAGAACGTGGGGTCGGTCAGCGCTGCTCAGACGGTGACCATCACCAATACCGGTTCGGCCGCGCTCACGATCACTCAGATCGCCACCAGCGGCGACTTCACCCAGACGAACACGTGCGGCGCAACGCTCAACGTGCTCAACGTGGGACAGAGTTGCACGGTCAGTGTCATCTTTACTCCGACGGCCAGTGGCGCTCGCACCGGCTCGCTGACCGTCAGCGACAATGCGGTCGGTAGCCCGCAGGCTGCGGCCCTCACGGGAACAGGGTTGGCGGTGTTCTCGCTCTCGTCAACCAGTCCCACGACCACGGCGTTGATTGGCAGCACGGGGGCGACCTTCACGGTCTCAACCTCGGCTCCTCAGGGCTTCACGGGAAGCATATCGTTCAGTTGTTCTTCCAACGCCACATGTGCCTTCAGCCCTTCGCCAGTGTTCCCCGGCCAAAGCACGACACTCACCATGAGCGACCTCAGCACCTCGACCCCTAACCCTCTCAACTTCACGGTCAACGGAATCAGCGGATCGCAAACCGCGACGTTATCGCTCACCGTGCTTTTTGCGGATTTCTCTCTCTCCGCCACCCCGCCCCTGAACAATATCATTTCCGGCGACCCAGCCGATTACACCGTGCTTGTGACGCCAGCAAACGGCTTTAACCAGCAGGTGAATTTGAGTTGCAGCAACCTGCCCATCGCCGCGACTTGCTCATTCGCGAGCGGCTCGGTAACCCCCAACGGGTCACCGGCGAATGTCGGGCTGCGGATCAACACGGTCAAATACATAACCTCCCGGGCGCCATGGTGGCGGCCGCGTGGACCGGGTTCACGCCCGCTCCTCCCCTGGGTGGTCTGCTGGGGGCTACTCAGCATGCTGCTCGCGCTTGCAAGACGCAGGGGCATTCAAGGAGGCAATCTGCCCCCGGTCCTGGTCTCCTCGCGACTCATCTTCCTGAGCCTGCTGCTATCTTTGCTGGCCCTGGTCGGAAGCTGTCGAAGTCCCAGCGCGGCGACCGGAGGGACGATTCCGGGCAATTACACGATCACGATCACAGGAACACTCAACTCCAACACCTCGGTGACACGTAGCTTCACGGTTAACCTGTCGGTTAACGCGCCGGTGACTTAAGACCGTCAGGGGGTCGTCCGGAACTGAGGCACCGAGGCCCTCGGGGAAGGGCTGCGCTCAGACGCGCGCGGCCACTTCTCCATCTCCAGTCGGACGATTGCTTCCCCGAAATCTTCTACCCTTGTCCTCACGGGATTAGCCCGCGGTCCTCGGAGCAGACCTCCTGTTCACACACAGGATCGCGGCTACCTGTGCCATTATGCATGCTAGGTCAAAACCCTGCGTCAGTTTCAGACAGGTGTCTCAAGGGATGACACTTTTGGGAGGACGCGGATGGCCAGGCGGCCTACTACCCGAGTTAACTTTCCACGCTGCAAGCGGTTGGCGCCTCTCTCGCTTTTCCCGTTTGGCCTGTGCCGTGCCCTCGACCCTGTGGGTTGGCGGCTTGTGGCGACACCCTCAAGGTCAAACGCAGGTCATAAGCCCCGGGAACTAGAGCACATGGCCATGAGCCCCGGGATTAGTCAACCACACGAATTCTGCCGAAACCGACGCCGAGGAGCTGGAGCAGAGATGGCGGACGACAAAATCAGGGGGACAGAAGGGGCGAGCCCGGTCAATTTGCCCCACAGATACCTGCGGTTGATTCTCATTTTCGCTATCGCCCTCTCCGGCTGCCAAAGGAATCAGCCACCGAAAGAGCCGGTCACGATCGTCTTCTCCTGTCTCAATGACTGGCAGAGGCCGTCCAAGGTTGGCCCGGACGTGATTGCCGAATTTACTCGCCAGACGGGGATTGTGGTCAAGACGTTGCCGTATGGCGAGGAACTCGCGCAGCGCAGGGCCCAGCATTTGTCATGGCTGGAACGGCACGCGAGCACACCAGACGTTTACGAATCCGACATCATCGAACTCCCCGCCATCGCCGAGCACATGATCGACCTCGCCCCTTTTATCGGAGAAGACGCGAAGAACTACATGCCGACCATCCTCAAGAATCTTATCGTGGGCGGGAAACTCGTCGCCGTCCCAAATAACACCGATGTCGGTCTTTTGTTCTACCGGAAGGACCTGCTGCGAAAATATGGATATTCCGGCCCGCCCCGGACCTGGGATGAGTTAGGGAGAATGGCCGCCAGGATTCAGGCGGGAGAAAGGGCCGCAGGAGGAAAGGACTTCTGGGGATTTGTCTGGGAAGGAGCCCCGTGGGAGGGTCTCACTTATACAGCCCTCGAATGGCAGGCCTCCTCGGGCGGCGGGCACATCATCGAACCGGATGGAACCATCAGCGTCAATAATCCCTATACAATCGCCGCTTTGCGAAGGGCGAAAGGCTGGATTGGATCCATCTCGCCGCCGGGCGTCACTGCCTACCGCATGGAGGACGTCCTCAACCTCTCGCAATCCGTTCGCGCGGCCTTCATACGCGACTGGCCTTTCGCCTATCTCGCCGGCAACCGGCCGGATTCACTAATCAGAGACAAGGTTGACGTCACCTACCTGCCGAGCGGGGGCGCGGGCCATCTCGGCACATTGGGAGGATGGCAGTTCTCGGTGTCCAAGTACTCCGCTCATCCTCAGGAAGCAATTGAGTTTGTGCGTTATCTGACCAGCTACACGGCACAGTTGAGATTCACGCGGGAGCTGGGATGGACACCCGTCCGGCCGGTTTTATACGACGATCAGGAAGGGCTGCGCATCAATCCGTATTTTCGCTGGCTGAAGGATACCTTGCCCCGTATTATCGTGGCGCGGCCCTCCGCAGTGACAGGGAAATCGTATGCGGCGGTTTCCGATGCCTATGCCCAGGCCGTCCATTCGGTGCTGACGGGGAAGAAGACGCCCGCCGAGGCGATGGCTGACCTCGAAAGGACGCTCGCCAGGCTGACAGGACTCAGAGTCCGGACACCGCCAGTCGAGACGCCTATCCGCGCGGGGGCGTCCCTGCCATAATCCCTAAGCGTCCGGCCTAGTTCCACGAAACAATTACCCACTAAATACTCTGCGTTAGTTTCAGACAGGCGTCTCACGGGATGACACTTTGCTCAGGTGGCGCGGGGAGAGGGGATTCGCACCTTCGTTAAGCCATTGCCTAGCAAGCACTTGCGCTCTTAAGATTCATTGCATGTGGCACGCCTCTTGCCCTCGCTTTCGCGATGCTTGGAGTCAAAGGGTCCAAGTCAGACCCCAGGTTGAGACGCCTGGGGCTGGAGGCCCCGTCAGTCTGCGTCTGAGCTTTTTGTGTCCCGTAGCTGGGCTCAAGCAGCCTCAAAGGAATAGAGTTATGGCCGATCACCAGTGGACGGAAATGAGCCTACCAAGCGCCACCTACTCGAAGCGCAAGTGGCTGCTCCTCCTCCTCATCCTCATCTTCGCGATCTGGGGCCCTGGATGCCAGAAGAGTGAGGATCGCAAAAATCCGGTGACAATCTTGTTCTCGTCTTTGACGTTCACGCAGACTCTATACCACGGAGGTCCCGATATCCTTGCCGAATTCACCCGGCAGACCGGGATCCGGGTGAGGATGCTGTATTATGAGGGCGATGATATGGAGGCACGACGGCTTCAGCACTTGGCTTGGCTCAAGCAGCACGCGAGCACGCCCGACGTCTACGAGGCCGATGTCATTGACGTCGGCACGCTGGCCGAGCACATGATCGACCTCAACCCGTACTTGGGGGAAGACGACCGGCAGCACATCCCCGCCATCATGCGGAACTTCATCTTTGACGGCAGAGTTGTGGCGCTACCTGTGCACACGGACGTTGGCCTGCTTTTCTATCGCACCGACCTGCTGAAGAAGTACGGCTACACGCATCCGCCCCGGACGTGGGACGAGCTGGAAGCGATGGCGGCTAAGATTCAGGCGGGTGAGCGGGCAGCGGGGAACCGCGGCTTCTGGGGCTTTGTCTGGGAAGGATCGCCGATGAGCGAAGGCCTAACCTACACGGCGCTCGAATGGCAAGCATCGAGCGGCGGCGGCCAGATCATCGAGCCGGATGGAACGATCAGCGTCAACAATCCCTGGGCTATTGCCGCGCTGCGGCGAGCGCGCAGGTGGGTCGGCACCATCTCGCCGCCCGCCGTGACGGCGTATCAGGTGGAGGACGTCTCGAACGCGTGGAAGGCGGGCCGCGCGGCCTTCACGCGCAACTGGCCGTACTATTATTCCCTCGGGCAATCCGCCGATTCCCTTTCCCGGGGAAGGTTTGACCTCGCCCCCCTGCCGAGCGGTGGTGTCGCCCCGGTCGGCACCTTGGGCGGCTGGCAGTTATTGGTATCGAAGTACTCCGCTCACCCCAAGGAAGCGGTTGCCCTGGCGCGGTATCTTACCAGCACTCAAACGCAACTCATGCTGGCACGGCAGTTCAGCTATCCGCCCACGCGGCTCGCCCTGTACAGCGATCCCGAAGTGCTCCGCGTGAGCCCGTACTTCCGCTGGCTCAAAGACGAGTTTCCCCGCCTCGTGTTGGCGCGCCCTTCGTCAGTAACCGGAGGCAATTATCTGACGGTTTCGGCGGCATATAAGCAGGCGGTGCATTCGGTCTTGACGGGAGAGGCGGACGCGGCCGCGGCCATGGCCAAGCTCGAAAAAGAGCTCGTCGCCATCACCGGATTCCCGGTGCGCCGCCCCACCCAGCCATTGAAATTCTGAGCGGGAATGCCCAGCACGGTAGTGAGGAGTTGAGTTCTAAATGATTCCAGCCCATTTGAACATCCGGGTCCGCCTCATCCTCTCATTCGTCGCCGTCTCCCTGCTGATCCTCGTGGTAGGGGCCGTGGCGCTGTGGCAGTTCCACAGCATCCGCACGCACTCGGAGCGACTGTATCAGTTGGACCTCCAGTCCCTCTCGATCCTGCGGGTGCACCTGGGGATCCTGGCCTTTCGCGATCATCTGCAGACCTTGCTGGCGACACGCTCAGCGGACCAGATGATATCTGAGGCGGGCTTGATGCGTGATGCCGTCCTCGCGGACGCCCAGAAGGCGCGCCAAGGGTTGCTGGACAATCCCTCCAACAAACAGCGCAATGCGTTGATCACCGATTCCTTGACCGCCATCACGGACGGTCTGAAGGCCCACACCCATGCCATCATCGAGCTGGCCGAGGTGGGCGATTGGGAGGCCTTGCAGCTTCGACTGGATACCCAGGTAAAGCAGATCGGCCAGACGACGGGGGCTCTCACCGAGAGCATCGATCGGGATGTAGCTGCCGAACGAGCGCGCATGCTGGAAGAGATCGGGCATGTGGTTCGCAACGGCGTGTTGACGGTGGTTCTGACCGGCCTTGCCATCGTGGGCCTTGCGACGCTCCTCGGCTATTCCCTCACTCGCCGGATCGCATCGCCGCTCGGACATCTCGTCGTCGCGTCCCGCGCCATCGCGAGCGGGGACTTCGACCACCGGGTCGAAATTGCGGGCCAGGATGAACTGGCGGATCTGGGGCGGGTTTTTAATGACACCGCGTCGAAGCTCCGGGACCTCTACAACGATTTGGAGCGCCGCGTGGCCGAGCGAACCGCCCAGCTCGAAGCCGCCAAGGCAATGGCGGAAACCGCCAATCACACCAAGAGTCAATTTCTGGCCAACATGAGCCACGAAATCCGCACACCCATGAATGGCATCATCGGCATGGCTGAACTCGCCCTGGACACGGAGCTGACGGCCGAGCAGCGGGAGTATGTGGGGATGGTCAAGACCTCAGCCGAGGCCCTGCTGACGGTGATTAACGACATCCTCGATTTCTCCAAGATCGAAGCGGGCCGATTTGAGCTGGAAAACATCGAGTTTGACCTGGTGAGACACTTAAGCGACACCGTAAAGGCGCACTCCTTTCGCGCCCACCAGAAAGGGCTGGAGCTCGTGCTGGATATAGCTCCAAACTTGCCGGAAGCTGTGACGGGTGATCCGACTCGCTTGCGGCAGATCCTCATCAATCTGCTCGGCAATGCCGTCAAGTTTACGGACCATGGGGAAATCGTGGTGGCAGTGAAATCGCTGTCGCGCCAGGCCCAGGAAACCGAATTGCACTTCTCGGTGGCCGACACCGGCCCGGGAATTCCCCTCGAAAAACAGCAATTGATTTTTGAGGCGTTTGCACAGGCCGATGCTTCGACGACGCGCAAGTACGGGGGTACAGGTCTAGGGCTCGCGATCAGCTCCAAGCTGGTGACCTCGATGGGCGGGCGGGTCTGGGTGGAGAGCAAGCCCGGCCAAGGAAGCACCTTCAACTTCACAGCCCGCTTCGGCCTGCCCGTAACTCCCCCGGTGAAGCGCCTGCCCGCCAAAGACACAAGCCTTCGCAAGCTGCGTGTCCTGGTCGTTGACAACAACGCCACGAACCGCCGGATCGTGGAGGAAGCGCTCACCCAGAACGCCATGAACCCGGTCTTGGTGGACCGTGGCGCGGCCGCACTGGAGGCTCTCGAGGAAGCCGAGCGGGCTGGCGAGCCTTTCCAGCTCGTCCTGACCGATGCCCAAATGGCAGAAATGGATGGCTTTGCCCTGGCAGCGCAAATCCGCAAGAATCCCTCCCTGGCGGGAGCCAAAATCATCATGCTGACCGCTTCCGGGCAAAGGGGTGACTCGGCTCGTTGTCGAGAATTGGGGGTGGCCGCTTATCTGACCAAGCCCTTCGGGCGAGACGACTTGTTGGAGGCCCTCGTGAAAGTCATGGGCGATGAGGGGCAACCCGCGGCTCAGCGGCCTTTGGTCACGCGCCACTCGCTCCAAGAGGCCCGCCCCGCGCTGCGCATTCTGCTCGCCGAGGACAACTGCGTGAATCGCCAGTTGGCGACCCGGCTGCTCGAGAAACGCGGGCACACCGTAGTGGCCGTCGAAAATGGCAAAGGTGCCGTCGCGCTACTGGACGACCCTGCTGGCGACACGTTTGACGTCGTTTTGATGGATGTGCAGATGCCTGAAATGGATGGGTATCAGGCTACTGCCATGATCAGAGAGAAGGAGAAGATCAGCGGGCGCCATCTGCCCATCATCGCCATGACGGCCCATGCGATGAAAGGCGACCGCGAGCGGTGTCTGGAAGCGGGAATGGACGGCTACGTCCCCAAACCGATTAACCCGCGCGAACTGTTCAGCACCATCGACACCCTGGTTGATTCTGCGCCGAGCAGCCCCAGGCACGAACCCCAGCGTCCTGACCAGGCGTTCGATGAAGCCGCGTTATCGAGCCGCATCGGCGGCGACCCTGAGCTCGTTTCGGAGCTCATTGAGCTTTTCCTGAGCGAGTACCCCAGCTTGTTGGAGCAAATGCGGAAGGCGGCGCAGGAGCAAAATGCCCCGGCCTTGGAAGCTGTCTCCCACAAACTAAAGGGCATGGTGGGCAACTTCGCGGCTGAGCGGGCCGCCGCGGTCGCCTGCAAGTTGGAGAGAAAAGCAAGAGCGGGGGAGTTGGCCGGGGCCGGTGAGCTCATCACGGCATTGGAAAGTGAAATCATCCATCTCCGCGCCAGCCTGACGGCATATGCCGGGGATGCGTCACGAGATGGGTCCCCAGCCGAGAAAGCGAAGCACTCGAGAGCCTAGTCTCACGCTAGCCCAGCCCTGCCACGGGTTCAGCCATCTCCACCCAGCAAACGAACGCGACGCTTCGCCGCGTGCGATGCGGTTGCGACGCGTGCTAGATTAACAGGCTGATGAAAAAGGGAATCTGTCATGCTGAGCCCTTCGCTTATTGTCACTCTGAGCCCTTCGCTTGTCATCCTGAGCGAAGCGAAGGATCTGGGCATTTCGCTCAGGGTAAACTCCGCGAAGCATCTGCTGTATTTCCCTGCACACAAATAAAGCAGATCCTTCGCTCTGCTCAGGATGACATCGTTGGGAGCCTTTTTCATCAGCCTTTTAGAACTCCCAGGTTAGACGCCGGGGGAAAGGGTGTCGCACTACAAGAGCACGCCCGCTCAGACTAAAACGAGGCCGCGCGCGGGCTGGAGATTCGCGGTACGCGCGCTCGGCCACCGGAATTATCGCCTCTTCTTCGGCGGCCAGAGCGTCTCGCTGATCGGCACGTGGATGACGCGCGTGGCGACGAGCTGGCTTGTCTATCGGCTCACGCATTCTGCTTTGCTGCTGGGTCTGGTGGGCTTCTCAGGACAGATTCCCGCGTTTCTGCTCGGGCCTTTCGCCGGCGTCTGGGTTGACCGCTGGAATCGCCACCGCGTCCTGGTGGTCACGCAAATCCTCTCCATGCTGCAATCGTTCTCGCTGGCGGCGCTGGCGCTCTCGGGAAGAATTACGGTCGGGGAGATCATCGGGCTCAGCCTGTTTCAAGGAGCGATCAACGCTTTCGACATGCCCGCGCGTCAGGCCTTCGTGGTCCAGATGGTGGAGGCGCGGGAAGACCTGGCCAACGCCATTGCCCTGAACTCATCCATGGTCAACGGCTCACGCCTGGTCGGGCCGTCGCTCGCCGGTATCGTGATTGCCGTGGCGGGCGAAGGATATTGCTTCTTGACTGACGGCCTCAGCTACCTGGCGGTGATTGGCTCGCTGCTCGCCATGCGCATCACTGCCGCGCAGGACCGACGCGCCCGGCGTGAGGTCTGGTCGGAGCTGAAGGAAGGCTGGCAATATGCGTGGCGCTTCCCTCCCATCCGCGCCATTCTCGTTCTGCTCGCATTGATCAGCTTGGTGGGCATGCCCTACACGGTCCTGATGCCGATCTTCGCGGGTAGCGTGCTCCACGGCGGGCCCCACACCTTGGGGTTTCTGATGGCGGCTTCGGGCGTGGGGGCTCTGGTGGGCGCGGTGACGCTGGCCATGCGCAAAACCGTGCTGGGACTGGGCAAGCTCATTGCAATCTCCGCCGGCCTTTTCGGCACCTCGCTGATCTGTTTTGCGTTCTCGCGCTTCCTGTGGCTCTCGTTATTGTTGATGATGGTGACGGGCTTCGGCATGATGCGGCAGCTCGCGGCCAGCAACACCATCCTGCAGACGATTGTGGAGGAAGACAAACGCGGCCGGGTGATGAGCTACTACGCCATGGCTTTTATGGGGATGGCGCCGTTTGGCAGTTTGCTGGCCGGAATCGCCGCGCGCCGCATCGGGGCGCCCTGGACTCTCGCCGCGGGTGGCGCGCTGTGTCTTGCCGGCACATTATGGTTTGCCAGCCAGCTTGCCGTGATCCGCAGGCTGATTCGGCCAATCTATCTTCAGCTCGGAATCATCCCCGAGCTGGCCTCCGGCATTCAAGCCGCCAGCGCCCTGCAAACTCCGCCGGAAGATTAACGCTGCTCTGCCGGGCAAAACAGGCGGCGCCGAGGCTGGCCAGAAGAATAACAGCCGCTCGAATAGTAACAGCCTGTCGGGGAATTGACAGGGATGAGGAGCGAACACTAGTATGACCCGTTTGCGTGGAACGAAGGAAGCGCAGGAGATCTACTCGTCCCCGGGGCAGAATGACCTTCCGACCGAAGATCCTCGTGGTAGAAGACGACCCCCAACTCCAGCACATGCTGGAAACCATCATGCGACACATGGGGGCCGACCCTCGCTGCATCGTCCCGGGCCAGCAGGCCATCTCCCTGGTGGAAACGAATAAATTCGACGGGGCGTTCGTCGACTGGGACGCGCGGGACTTCGATGCGGCGGATTTGACTCAGCGGATTCGCCGCTCGAAATCGAACGCCAAGATCCCCATCGCCATGCTCAGCACCCGCAGCCACCAGGAGGACGTCGCCCGGGGTTTCAAAGCGGGTGCCACTTTCTTCCTATCCAAGCCCTTCGGCGCGAACGAATTGGAGCGGCTGCTCAATGCCACGCGGGGCGCCATGCTGGAGGATCGCCGCCGCTATCAGCGCGTGCCGCTCAGCGTGCCCACGCTGTGCGAGTGGGGGCAAAAGAGGCGGGCGCGGCGCATCGCGGGCCGGATCGTTAACGTGAGCAGCGGCGGGCTGCTCATGAAGCTTACGCCTCGTCCGGAGGCGGGGACTGCCGTCTCTGTAGAGTTGCGTTTGCCAGGGCAGGCGACGGGCTTGGTTCTCAGGGGCATGGTGGCGCGCGCCGGGCCCGGCGACCAAGTTGCCGTCCGGTTCGTCTACCTCGCCAAAGAACAGCAGGAGCGGCTGGAGAATTTCGTCAGCCAGCACCCCGACAGCTCGCTCTTCCCCCAAGCGTAACGCCGCCCGCGCTGTCGGGGGCCGGCATACGTCGCAGATGGCGCTCCCCAGAAGAGCTGTGCTTACAGATTGACCTTCCGGTTATAATCCCACCGACACCCACGGCGGCGAGCGGCTTGCTGTGCGGAAAGGCTTTGCCTTTCCGCAAGGACTTGCTCCCCCTCACCCCAACCCTCTCCCCAAGGGAGAGGGCGCCCCGACAAGGTCGGGCGGGTGAGGGCGCTCCCGGAAAGCCGGAGGCTTTCCGCACAGCACAGCGGGGCAGCCGCTCGTTGGTGGTGGTTGCCCAAAGGAAATTAATAGCGGCACAGCGGAGCGGCGGAGCCGCTGGGTCAAGCGAACACTGGTCCGTCCTGGTCGGAAAGCCGGAGGCTTTCCGCACAGCACAGCGGCGTAGCCGCTCGTTGGTGGTGGTTAGCGAGAGGGAAACAATAGGGATACATCGAAGCCGGCGTAGCCGAAGGAGAGCGAAGCAGCCGCCCGCGAGCAGCGTCATGGTGACCATTTCTAAAGACACGCCTTGCTTCTACCTCACCGCCGTAGCCCGCAATCGTTTGCCAGCTTTCCGCACGGAGGCCCTGAAGCGAATCGTCACGAATGCGCTCGACGAGGCACGCCGGTCCGGGGGCTTCGCGATCTTTGCCTACGTCATCATGCCCAATCACCTTCATGTGGTCACGGACGGTGCGTGCAAGCCCTCCGACGTGCTGCGCTTCGTCAAAGGGATCGTGAGCCGTCGGGTGATCGCATACTTGAAGGAAGGAAATTTCCATGGCTCGCTGGAAAAGCTTCGCCACCAAGAAACGGGGCGCGGGCACGTCTATTCGTTGTGGGAACACCACTCCAACGTCATGCTACTGACAAGCGAGGCAGTGTTTATGCAACGGGTCAATTACATCAATCAGAATCCGGTGCGCGATGGGCTGGTGGAGAGGGCGGAGGACTATCGGTGGTCGAGCGCGCGCTGCTGGGCGCGTCGGACGGTCGAAGACGAGCCGCTGCGAATGGACTTGGATCGAATTGTTTGGCGAAAGCCGCGCTGAGTTTATCCACGCCGTTGCTGCGGCTTTGCCGCCTGCTGTGCGGAAGGGGTTGAGTGAGGAATCTGGCGACTTTACTGCGGCTTCGCCGCCTGCTGTGCGGAAGGGGTTGAGTGAGGAATCTGGCGACTTTACTGCGGCTTCGCCGCCTGCTGGGCGGAAAGGCTTTGCCTTTCCGCAAGGACTTGCCCCCCCTCACCCCAACCCTCTCCCCAAGGGAGAGGGTGCCCCGACAAGGTCGGGCGGGTGAGGGCGCTCCCGGAAAGCCGGAGGCTTTCCGCACAGCACAGCGGCGCAGCCGCTCGTTGGCGGTGGTTGCCCAAAGGAAATTAATAGCGGCACAGCGGAGCGGCGGAGCCGCGCGCGGTTCGGCACAGATGAGTCCGTGCTGCCACTCGACAGCAGCCCTCGGCTGTCAGCCAAAACTCCGACCGCCGCTACAGTAGAGACGTTCCGGTGGAATGTCTCTTTTCGTGAGATGGCCCAACCGGGCCGCCTCTACAATGGCAAGCGCTTCACCTCGATGCCGGCCAGCTTCTCGCCGTCCAGCTCGAAGACCACGCCTTCGCAGAAGCCGATTTCGCCGCCGAGTTCGGAGAGTTCATAACGGGCGCAGCCGTGAAGCGCCGCAGCCTCGAGGATTCCGCCGTGGGAGACGACCAAGGCGCGGCCTTCTTCCGGCAACTTGCGGACAAGGCGCTTGACGGCAGCAAGAAAGGTTCCCCCTTGCAGCTTGAGATAACTGAGCGCCTCGGGAATTTCCCAACAGGCCGCGAGCGGGATAGTCCCGCGCTCCCTGGCAATCTTCATGACCTCGGCATCGAACGGCTCCCAGGGGTTAACCGCCGTGAAGGCTCCATCGACTTCGTAACGCTCGAAGCCCAAAGCCTCCATCGTCTCGCGCGCGCGTTCCTTGGGGCTTGACACGCAAAGATCGTAGTGAGGCGCGAGCAGCGCGCGCGCCCGTCGGGCCAATTCCCTGCCCTCTTCGCTCAAGCCCTTGCCGGTACCGCGCTTGCTGTGACGAAAAACCTCAACGTACTTCATGTTGGCCAACTGTAAAGCCTGGGGTGCAGAGGCAAACCTAGCTCATGTGAAATTCGCGGGACCAATACACACACCACAAAGACACCAAGACACAAAGGAAGTCAGAATTCTCACTTCGTGTCTTTGTGCCTTCGTGGTGATCCTTCTTGTCGAGGTCATTCTGTTCAACGTTCCACAAACAAGAACCTAGGCGGGAAAGCGGCAGCAAATCCGGCACACCCGCACTCCGGAACCCCCACAGAGAGTCGCGGACAGCGTTACTGGCCGTCGTCGCCGCTGGGCGAGATGGCCACGTAGGCGGCGTTGCCTTGGCGGTTGACGCGCAGTAACACTTCGCCTTTGGCCTGCGCAGCCAGGCGGTTGAAATCCGCAACCGACCGGACTGGCTCGCGTTCGATGCTTTGAATCACGTCTCCGGGCTGCAATCCTGCCTGAGCCGCGGGGCTGTCCGGGTCGAGATCGGTGATGACCACCCCTTGCGTATTGCTCGGCAGTCCCAACTGGTCGCGAACCGAAGGCGTGAGATTTTGTACGGAGATGCCCCGCAGGGTTCCCTCCGAGGGCCCCTTCTCTGCGCCGCCGGGACCTCCCATGCTGGCTGGCTGCTCGCCCAGTGTGACCTTAAGAGTTTCCTCCTTGCCCTCGCGCAGAACCCCGAGCGTCACTTCCGTGCCGGGATTGATTGCCGCGACCATAGCCCGGAAGCGGTCGGCGCTGTCCACCTTGTTGCCCTGGAAGCTCCGAATTACGTCACCCTGCTTGAGGCCGCCTTTCTCCGCCGGACCGCCCGGCTCAACCTGATTGACCAGAACGCCGGAAACTTCCGGAACCTTGAACTGCCGGGCCAGAGCGGGATTCAGGTCACCGATTGAAATGCCCAAGTACCCGCGCGAGACCTTGCCGGTTTTGATCA
>JAIQGH010000201.1 GCA_020072655.1 Terriglobia bacterium
CCCGCCGGGATCGCAGAATGAATGCGACACACCTCCGGAACATGTTCATGCCCCCCAGAGGGCGGAGAGATGACTGGGCTCGACCCCATCGAACCTCCGGAGTTCGTTGTTGACACGTCGCGCTTTCAGAGATGACAGCCTTATGGGTCTCTTGGCTACGTGCCAATGCCGAACAAGAATTGTTGCCTCTCAACTAGACTGGCCAAGGGCCGGGAAGTTCAAAACCATCCGAAAGGGGGCAGCCCGTTCACACTGATCAAGTCATCTCAAAACGGCTGAAAGCCAATTCCGCGCAGCAAGCAGCAGAACGCCGCCGCCCGATGCAGTCCTTGACCATCGTCGGTCCGGGACGGCTAGGCCAGGCCCTGGGAAGGCTTCTTTCGAGCGCCGGGGTGCCGGTGCTTTATGTTGCCGCGCGGCGTCTGGCGGCAGCGCGCGCCGGCGTGCGATTCATCGGGAAAGGCGAGCCAACTGGCCTGGACGACCCTCGAGTGACGGACGCCTCGGTGGTCCTGCTGACCACGGCCGATTCCGCTTATGAGCAAGTGGCGCAGAGGCTGGCGGCGCTGCGTCGGGACTGGTCGGGGAAAGTCGTTCTTCACACCTGTGGGTCGTTGCCCTCGACGGTGCTCCGACCGCTCCAGCGGCGCGGAGCCGCGATCGGGTCGGTTCACCCATTTCAGACGATTCCCAGCCCGGCAGCGGGCGTCCGCAACCTGAAAGGCGGGTTTTGGGGAGTCGAAGGTGACGCGCCGGCGGTGAAAGTAGCCATGCGATGGGTCAAGGCTCTGGACGGCATCGCCTTCCACGTTCGTCCTCGAAGAAAAACCCTCTATCACGCCTCTGCTTTTCTGGTTTCTCCGACGATCGTGACTTTGATGGCCGAATCGGTACGCCTCCTCCGGCTGGCCGGCGTTCCGGCAAGAATTGCCTGGCCGATGCTGGGCCGGTTTGCGAGCGAGACCGTGAGGAATTGTGTGAGCCTGCGAGGGCCTCGAGCCTTGACCGGTCCTGCCGTGCGGGGAGACTGGACGACCATCCGACGTCATATTCACGCCCTCAAACGGGCATCTCCGGAGTTTGTCCCGGTCTATCAGGAGATGCTGCGTGCCATGCTGCGCCTGTCCGGGAAACGAGTGCCCCGCGCGGTCAAGGAGGCCTTCGAGTGACCTTGCCGGGCATGCTCTTGGTTCTTTTCTTGACGGCGCCCGTCCAACCGTGCGCCAGCCAGGCTGCCAGGAAACCGATCCCTACAGAAGCCGCCGCCCCGGCCATGGTTCTCGATATCAACCGGGCTACAGCTCAGGATTTTGCGCAGCTCCCCGAGATTGGGCCGAAACTGGCTCAACGCATCGTGGCCTATCGCGAAAAGCATGGGCCCTTTCGGCGCGTCGAAGACGTGCTGGTGATCAGGGGCATTGGACCGAAGAAGTGGAGGAAGATCCGGCCGTATCTGCGGGTGGGAGAGAGGAGCCGGAAGTAGCAGAAGGCAGAAGGCTAAAGTGTAAAGGGTGAAGGCTGAATGCTGAATGCTAGAATCTAAAGACCCTTCGTGGAACAATTCTCGAACGAGCGGCGCTTCCAGGCACAGGCTGAGTTGAAGCGCCGCGCCCGAGCCAGCACCTAAAACCTAGATCCCAACACCTGCGTTTACGCCGCTGAGAAGAGCCGGTGCAACCCATAGAACGCGAGCGCGGCGACGAGAGCGGCGGCGGGAATGGTAAGAATCCACGCCCAGACGATGCGTCCTGCCACGCCCCAGTGCACCGCGCTGAAGCGTTGAACGCTGCCGACGCCCATGATCCCGCCGGCGATCGTGTGTGTCGTGGAAACGGGAATTCCGGCGAGCGCCGTTCCGAGCAAACTCGTCGCGGCCGCACTTTCCGCGCAAAAGCCTCCCACCGGTTTCAGCTTAGTGATCCTCATTCCCATCGTCTTGACGATTCGCCAGCCTCCAGCCAGCGTGCCGAGGCCGATGGCGGCGTGGGCCATCAGCACGACCCAGAAGGGGATATAGAAGTGATCCAGAATGCCTGCGGTGAAGAGCACCCCGGAGATAATTCCCATGGTCTTCTGGGCGTCGTTGGTGCCGTGGCCGAAACTGTAGGCGGCGGCCGAGAGCAATTGCAGCTTGCGGAAGTAGCGGTCCAGGCGCTGCGGCGGCCAGTTCCTGAAGATCCAGTAGACAGCGATCATCAAGCCCGAGCCCAGGATCAATCCGATGGCGGGTGAAAGGATAATGAACGTCAGCGTCTTCGTCCATCCGCTAAGGATGATGACATCCCAGCCCGCCTTGGCGATTGCGGCTCCCGCATAGCCTCCGATCAGGGCATGGGAGGAACTGATCGGCAGTCCGTAATACCACGTGATCAGGTCCCAGAAGATGGCGCCAATCAGTCCGGCGAGGATGACGTAGAGGTTCACAAACCGCAGGTCGATCATCCCCCGGCCCATCGTGTTGGCTACGGCGGTGCCAAACGTGAAGGCGGCGACAAAGTTGAAGAACGCCGCCCAGATAACGGCTACCCGAGGGGAGAGGACTCGCGTCGAGACGACGGTGGCAATGGAATTGGCCGCGTCGTGGAAACCATTCAAAAAGTCAAAGCACAGGGCAATGACGACGATCGTGACCGCAAACCAGAACATGCGCCTCGCTCTGTTCCATCCCCAACCGTACCCAGAAATCGAGGGCCTGCTTTGCGCAGCCAAGGTTGACCGAGGGGGGATGGATTCGGATGATTAGGTTCTGCAGAATGCCGTCCGCTTCTGGGGCCCAGCGGGTCGACAACCGCCCGTGCGCCGGCCGCCCCGGTCAGGTCAGGCGGCTTTCAACACCACGGCTTCCAAAACGTCGGCCACATCCTCGCACTTGTCCGTGGTGGCTTCCAGCACTTCGTAGATTTCCTTCCACTTGATGATCTCGACCGGATTGCCTGAATTCTCGAACAGGCGGGCCACGCATTCGCCTTTGATGCGGTCCGCCTCCTCTTCGAGCATGGCGATCTTCTCGCAGTATTCCAGGATGTTATGAGGCTTGTTGAGCTCGGAGACCGCCTGGAGGACCATCTCTGTCCCGTGCAGAATGACCTTGGAGAGTTGTCGCGCTCCGGGCGTCACCGCCGTGACCTTATACGTCACCAGGCGGCTGGCCGCGGCATCGACCAGGTCCAACACGTCATCCAACGCCGAGCC
>JAIQGH010000202.1 GCA_020072655.1 Terriglobia bacterium
ACGAAGGCCCGCGGGGCGGCCCCGGCATGCGCGAAATGCTGGGCGTGACCGGCGCGCTGATGGGACAAGGACTGGGTGAATCCGTGGCGCTGCTCACCGACGGGCGTTTCAGCGGCGGAACGCGCGGCCTGATGATCGGCCACGTGGCTCCGGAAGCGGCGCGCGGCGGACCGATCGCCGCGCTGGCCGAGGGCGACATCGTCGTAATCGACGTCAACGCGCGGCGGCTCGATGTCGAGTTGAGCGACGCGGAGATCAGGAGGCGACTTGCAGGCTGGAAGGAGCCCGAACCGCGCTACAAGAGCGGAGTCTTTGCCAAATATGCCGCGCTGGTTTCCTCGGCGTCCGAGGGTGCGGTGACGCGCGCAGGCTCATAGCCAATTCCTGCCGTTCAATTCGTCCATCGCGGAATTGTCGCCCAGCGTCACGTCTTCGAACTCACTCGAACCTGGGGGCCGTCGCTCGCATGGTCAAGAAAGTGTCCTCCTCACCTGAAGCTGTTCGGGTGACTTGGTCCGTCGCCGCCTCCGGGCTGCCAGCCCGTCCAACCCGTTAGATCGAGGTCCATCATGAAGAAGAATCGCTTATCGAGAAGAGGCTTTCTGAGGAGCGCGTCCGCGGCTAGCGTCGCGGGGCTCACTGTTGACGCGATTGGAGCAAGCGGGAAAGCCGCAACGACCGCCGAATGCGGCTCGGTGTGGGAACGCCCGCCCCGGCAGACGGGCAACAACCTCAACTTGATCTTGCTGGTCGCCGACACGTTCCGCCGCGATAACCTGGCCTGCTACGGCAGCCGATGGATCGAGTGTCCCAACCTGAACGCCTTCGCGCGGGACTCGGTCATCTTCGAGGACTTCTACCCGGAAGGCATGCCGACCGTGCCCATCCGGCGGACGCTCTGGACCGGGCGACGCATCTTTCCGCTGCACTATTACCGCCAGCCCGAACCCGTGCAGTTGCCCGGATGGCACAACCTCTACAACGAAGACGTGACGCTGGCGGAGGCCCTGCTCGAGGCGGGATATATTCCAGCGCTCGTCAGCGATATTCCTCACCTGCAACGCCCGGAACGAAATTTCCATCGCGGCTATCGCATGTATGAATGGATTCGCGGGCAGGAGACCGACTACTACGGGACTTCGCCCCACGGACTCCTGGACGTCAGCGATATCGTTCCGAGCAACTACCTGGCGCAGATTGACGATCTGCACGAGTTCCTGAGTCAGTACAAGGCTAACCGGGAGCGTTGGCAGAAGGGAGGCGTGTCGCTGGTCGAGCTAGTCGCGCGCGCCACCATCCGCTGGCTCTGGGAGAATCATGCACAACGACCCTTCCTCCTGCACATGGAGGCGTTTGATCCGCACGAGCCATGGGATCCGCCCAGGCGTTTCTTGGAGAAATATCTGCCCGAGGCGAGCGGGCACACCTGGATCGAGCCGCCCTACGCAAACGTGGGAGTCCCGGAGGAGGGCACGCGGCGCATGCGCGGCAATTACGCCGGCGAAGCCACCTGCGTTGATTTCTGGTTCGGCAAGGTGCTGGAGACGATTGGCGAACTGGGGCTTTTCGAGAATTCCATTGTGGTGTTCCTTTCCGATCACGGCGCCCTGCTGGGCGAGCAGGAGCAGTTTCTAAAGGGACCGGAAAAACTGCGCGGGCAGGTCACCCACATCCCGCTGCTGGTCCGCATGCCCGGCAAGCAATTCGCCGGAAAGCGCGTCGCAGGCTTCGTGCAGATCCCGGACGTGCTGCCCACGCTGCTGTCGCTGCTGGGCTTGAAGGCTCCGGCGCGAGTGACGGGCCAGAATTTCTGGCCGCTCGTCACCGGCCAGACCCGCAGCCTGCGCGATCATGCCGTGATGGGTTACGGATGGATCGCGGCCGTGCGCATGGACGAATGGAACTACAGCCAGATCTGGAACCCCCAGGGCTACGAGGGCGAGTACAAGCCTCAGCTCTACAACCTGTCCAAGGACGCGGAGGAGCTTCACAACGTCGCCGACCGCTATCCCGATGTGACGCGACGGCTGGCGGAAAAGATCCGCGACTACGCGGAATCCGGGAAGGAGCTGACGCGCGGGAGCTTCCACGAAAAGGAAAGCCTGAGGATGGGCGAAGTCTACGTGAAGGGCGCACGCTGAACGGCTGGCGCCACAGACGGTTCCACAGGACCCATCGATTGTGGCCGGCATTTTCTTGCCGCGCGCGCGGGTTTGTGCCAGAATCAAATCACACGGGGCGTGGGCGTTTTGCGCAACCGGTTTTCCGGGGCGTGGTTAAGTGTCAGGAGTTGCATTGCATCCGGAACTGAAAACGGTCATTGAGCTCCACCAACTGGACCAGAGAATCGCGGAATTGACTGCCCAAATTGACGCTTTGCCCTCCCAGATTGAAAATCTCGAGACACAGCTCAGCCAATTCATTCACGCCCACGAGGAACGGCAGCAGCGGCTTGCCAAGAACCAGAAAGAACGCCGCGACCTCGAAGCCGATGTCCAGGCCATCCAGTCCCGCATTTCGAAGCACAAGGACCAGCTTTACGAGGTCAAGACCAACGAACAGTATCGGGCCATGCTCCGGGAGATCGAAGGCGAACAGGCCAATATCCGCAGGATCGAAGACCAGATCCTGGAGAAGATGATCGAGGCCGAGGAGCTCGAGAAGCTGATCCGCGAGGCGGCCTCGCGGCTGGATGCCGAAAAAGCGCGGGTGGCCGGCGAGGTGAAGCAACTCCAGTCGCTCCGCCAGGCGGATGTGGAAGAGCGGGAACGGCTGGAAAAGCAGCGCCAGGCGGACTGCGCGACGCTCGCGGCCGACGTCCTGGACCTGTACGAACGCATGCGGCGGGCGCGGCGCGGTCAGGCCGTCGCGGAAGTCCGCGAGGGTTGCTGTACCGCCTGCAACGTGCTCCTGCGGCCCCAGCTCTTCAACGAAGTGCGCGGCAACACAGCGGTGCTAACCTGCGAAAATTGCGGCCGGATTCTCTACTATGTCGAGCCGGCCCCGGTCGATAGCGCCGAAGCGCAAGGAGCCGACGCGCGCACTTCCGCGTAGTTCCTGATCACGAATGCCCGCTCGCGAGAGCCGCGACTTCCCACGATGCCTAGCCCCAGACACTCCTTCGATGTAATCATGCACATCGACGGGGCTGCGCGCGGCAATCCCGGCC
>JAIQGH010000087.1:0-17917 GCA_020072655.1 Terriglobia bacterium
AACCTGGGTTCGTCCCAGGGCCCGAGGAGGAATATGACCCGATCGGCCAAGGTAATTCTGCGTATCAGCCTCATTATCCTACTGACCTTTTTCGGCTGCCTGTTCTTTCCACGGCGCACCGTGGAGGGGCTGCAAGCCCAGAAACCCCAGGCTCCCGCCGCTGCGGCTCGAGCCGGGTCGACGGCGAAGCCGGGCTCGCGCGCTCCCTCGGCGCGCCTTCAAACCCTGCGCAACGTCGGCAAGGCGTATTACGAGCAGGCTAAATACGTGGAAGCCATTGAAGAGTTCAAGAAAGTGCTCGCCACGGGGACGCCGCTCGCCACCGATCATCTGGACATGGGTCTGGCGCTGATGCAGGCCAGCAAGCTGGACGAGGCACTGGGCGAGCTCACCACCGCCAAGCAGATGGACCCCCATCTCACGGCTGCCGATTACAATCTGGGGATTCTCTACAAGCGCGAGCTGCGCTACCCCGACGCGGAAGCGGCGCTCAAGCGCGTGATCGCCGCCGATCCGAATGACCCGGCGGCGTGGTTCAATCTGGGAACCGTGTACTCCGCGCAGAAGAAACTGGAGGACGCGTTCGATGCCCATCAACACGTCGTTCAGATGGGATTTGGCCGCGGGCAGAATTTCTACGTCGCCTCTCTCTTCCATTCTTTCACCGCGCTGGTAAGGCTGAAACGCCAGGAGGAGGCGCAGAGGTTCCTCAAGATCCACGAGAAGATGCGCGATCTGGTTCCGGGAATTTCGCTCCAGAATCCGGCGCTGGAAGGCGGCAAGTACGGCGCCATCCTGGTGCCCGCCTCACCGACGACCACGGTGGCGCGCGGCATTCCGCCCGCAGCCGCTTTTGCCGACATCACCGCCAAGCTGGGAATTCAGGGAGACTCGCCGGGCGCTCTCGCGCCCGCGGACGCGTGGAAGGATATTCCGGCGAGCGACTTCTCCCTCGATTTTGCGCGCCGCAACCTGCTCCCACGTTTCGGCCCATCCGTGGCGGTGGGCGATTACGACGGCGACTCCCGGCCGGACGTATACTTGGTGAACAGCGCCGGGGTGAACCGTCTCTTTCACAACAACAAGGACGGCACATTCAGCGAGGCCACCGAGAGCGGTGTCTTGGCCGGGCCGCAGGCGTCGCTCTCCGCGCGCTTCGTGGACTACGATAACAGCGACCGCCCCAGCCTCTTCGTGGCGGGTGAGGGAGGCGTCCGGCTTTATCGGAACCAGGGCAACGGAGCGTTTGCGGACGAAACGGAGAAGGCCGGGCTGAAGGTTTCGCCCGGCGGACTTTCGGCCGCCGCCGCACTCTTCGACGGTGACAACGATGGCTTTCTCGACCTCGTCGTCACCACTTACACCGACCTGAACGCCGCACCGAAACAGAATGCCATTTCTTTCCCGGCCGACTTTCCCGCCGGCTCGGTTCGCTACTACCACAACAACGCCAACGGAACCTTCACCGAGGCCACGGCCGCCTCGGGCCTGGGAGCCCTGAAGGGCCGCTGGCGCCGCGTCTTGTTCGCGGACTTTGACAACGACGGCTATACCGACATCCTCCTCGTCCGCGACGATGGCCCACCGCTCATTTTCTTTGGCCGGGGCGAAGGGAAGTTCGTCAACCGCACGCCAGAAGCGGGCGCGGACCTCACGCGCGCCATCGCCCTCGGCGCGCAGGTGGCGGACTTCAACCACGACGGCTACTTCGACATCGTCCTTTGGACCGCCTCGGGCTACCGAGTGCTGCTCAACCGTGGCGGCGGAAGGTTTGAGGCCGTCTCGGGACTGCCCGCCGTGACCCCTCCCGCCGGGCTCTATGCCTTTCGCGGGACCGTGGCCGACCTCGACGGAGACAGTTTCGAAGACCTGCTCGTCGCGGATGCGGGCGGGAAGCTGCACTTCATCGCCAACCGCGGCGGGAAGTTTCAGGAAGCCGATCTCAAGCTGCCCGGCAACGGGGAAATCCTGGCGGCCATGGTTCCCACCTGGCTAGGCAGTCCCGGAAAGCTGAATCTGGTGGCGGTCACGCGCCGCGCGCAACTCCGGGCATTTGAAAAGGAAGGTCCGCCGGCCCGCTGGCTGGAAGTCAAGATGACCGGGTACAAGAGCAATTCCCAGGGCATCGGCAGCGTCCTGGAATTTAAGGCGGGGAACTTCTACAACAAGGTCCTGGTGACGAGCGATCGCGTTCGCGTCTACGCCGGCGACCTCCCCGAACTCGACGTGGTGCGCGTGACCTGGCCCAATGCCGTCATCCAGAACTGGGTGAACATCGCTACCAACAAGCCGCTGGAAGTGCGCGAGTCGGAACGGCTGGCAACTTCCTGTCCCTTCGTTTACATCTGGAACGGCGCGAAGTTTGTCTTCCTCACCGACGTTTTGGGCACAGCGCCCCTCGGCGAGCTTCTCCCCGACGGCAGCTACATCAAGCCTTTCCCGGAGGAATTCGTGCGTCTGCCGGAAGCCCTGCGCGATCAAAACGGCGACTACGTCTTCCAGTTCACCGACGAATTGCGCGAGGTGGATTTCTTCGACCAGATACGCCTGGTGGCGGTGGACCATCCGGCTGCGGAGGACGTGTTCGCGAACGAGATCTACAGCTCGAACCCTCCCGCGCCGTCGCTTTACGTCGTGCGCGGAGAGCGCCTCCCCATCTCCGCCGTAGACGACCGCGGCAACGATGTCCTGCCGCTCGTCCGCGCCGCCGACGGCCGGTACCCGACCGACTTCCGCCGGCAGCGCATTCTCGGCCTCGCCGACCTGCACTCCTTGACGCTCGATCTCGGCGACGTTCCGGCTGCTTCCCGGCTCGCGCTCTGGCTGACCGGCTGGGTCTATTGGACGGACTCCAATGCCTCGCGCGCTCTCGCGACCAATTCGCAGTCGCCAATGATCCCGCCCTACCTTCAGGTGCGCGACGCGCGGGGCCGTTGGGTGACGGTCATTGAGGATATGGGACTGCCCAGCGGCACCGACCGCACCATGCGCGTGGACCTCACCGGCAAGTTCCTTTCCGCCGACCGGCACGTGCGCATCGTCACCAACTTCTGCGTCTACTGGGACCGGATTTTCTTCACCACCGAGGATTCGCCCGCTTCTCAGCGGGCCGAATTGCCGCTGCTCTCCGCCGACCTCCACTATCGGGGCTTCTCGACGCCGGCGAGCGACCCTTCGCACAAACAGCCCGATCGGTTCGATTACAGCAAGGTGATGGCCGAGGCGCCGTGGAATCCCATGATCGGGAATTACACCCGGTATGGGGACACCGGGAAGCTGGTATCCGCTGCCGATGATCAATTGGTGGTGATGGCAACCGGCGACGAGCTTACGGTGAGATTCGACGGGCACGCGCTTCCGCCCCTGCCGGCGGGCTGGAAGCGCAGCTTCTTCCTTTACACGCACGGCTGGGCCAAGGATGGCGAGCCGAATACCGCCTATTCCAAGACCGTTGCGCCGATGCCATTCCGGGGGATGTCAAACTACCCTTACCGATCCGACGAGCATTATCCCGAAAGCATCGAGAACCAGCGGTATCTGCGCGAATATCAGATCCGGCCGCGCTACCTGCTTATCCCGCCACTCGCGCCAGTCCACTAAGCGGATTGGCCTAAACGTTGGCTGGCGCGGAGCGCGGCTCTGCGACCTATCAAACCGAAGCTTCGCGAAAACGCAGAGCTTCGCTCTGCGCCAGCCGGTGGAGAACTCCCCTGTTCAATGAGGAGCGATTCGGGGTGGCGGCCCAAAGCGCGCGAAACGCGAAAATTCCATCGCTTCCTCCACGGACTTGCGTGTAGAATCGGGGCCGTGCGGTAAGCCGCTCTAGCGGTAGCGCAGAGTTGGTTATCAACTCTGCGGCTCGCGATCTTGGGGAAGGACAAACCGCAGCCTTCAAGACCAAGGCTGCGCTACCAACCGCTCAAAAACAGGTCAGATCCCCGATGGCCAGATTCCTAATCACCGATCCGGCAGGTCAAAACCAAATCTTCGAGATCAGCGCCCCGACGGTCAACATCGGCCGCGCGGAGACGAACGACCTGGTGTTGGACCATCCCAGCGTCAGCCGCCATCACTCACGGCTGACGGTCTTGCCGGGCGATACGACGTTGATCAACGACCTGGGCAGCCTGAACGGAACGCTGGTGAACGGCCAGCCGATCCGCGAACAACGGCTGAACGATCAGGACAAGGTCAACATCGGCATGTACGAGCTGAGGTACGACCTGGCGGTCGCCGAGGCCATCCACGTGGAGACTGGGTCGCGAGCCGCCGTGGACGTGAGCCGCTATGCCACCGCGGAGAACCTCTCCGCGGCCTTGCGGGCGCGGGTCGAGCCCGGGCCGCCGCCGGCCGAATCCCTCCCCGAGCGGCTGCGCAACTTGGAAAGGGAGAACAAGCTGCTGAAGCTGCTCCTCGGCGTGGGCAAGACGCTCTCCTCCGTCATGACGGCGGACGTCGTCATGCAGCGGGTCATGGAGCTGGTGTTCCAGATGGATAACGTGGAGCGCGGTTTCGTGATGCTCCATGACGAGAAAAGGGGATTCCGGCCGGCGGTGTTGCTGTACAAAGACGAGCGACTCCGCAAGGACGCCCGCGCCGTGGCACCACCGAGCGCCTCCCGTTGCTGATCCACGACGTCGCCGGCGATGAGCGGTTCGCGGCAAGCGAGAGCTTGCGCCTCTCCGGCATCCGCTCGGCGATGTGCGCGCCGCTGATTTACAAAGACAAGGTCTTCGGCCTGTTCTACGTGGATTGCCTCAGCAAGCCTTATGCTTTCTCGAAGGAAGAGCTGAGCATCTTCTCGGTGATCGCCGCCGAGGCCGCAATCAGTTTCGATAACGCGCAGTCGCACGAAGAACTGGCCCTGCGCGTCGTGGAGCGCAAGGCGCTCGAGCGGTTCCTGAGCTCCGCCATCGTGGAGAAGATTCTCGCCAACCCCGACCAGATTCACCTGGGGGGTGAGAATCAAACGGCCACGATCCTCTTCTCTGACATCCGCGGCTTCACGCGCATGTCGGAGAAGATGGAACCCGAGAACGTCGTCGAGCTCCTTAACTAGTATTTTACCGAGATGACGGACCTGATCTTCGAGAACGGCGGGACGCTGGACAAATACCTTGGCGACGGGATCATGGCCCTGTTCGGCGCTCCCATTGCCCGTCCGGATGACGCGCTGCGGTCGGTCAAGACCGCGATGGAGATGCAGCGGGCTATGGCGCGGCTCAACGAGGACTGGCAGGCGCGCGGCCAGCCCGCCATGCAGGCCGGCATTGGCGTGAATACCGGGCCCGTCACCGCCGGCAACATTGGCTCGACGAGGCGCATGGACTACACCGTGATCGGGGACGCCGTAAACCTCGCCGCGCGGTTGTGCGCCAAGGCCGCGGGGGGGCAGATCCTCGTCTCCGACTCGACGTTTCGCCTGCTCGCCGGCGAAGTGCCCGCCCAAAAACTGGAACCCATTCTGGTCAAGGGCAAGGCCGCGCCGATCGGGATCTATGAGGTCGTGTGGGGCGAAGCGTTCGCCGAGCCCGCCGACTCGGCAGCCGTCGTCTGACTTCTTGCTGCGCCGTCGCGCCGACGTCGGAACTACCATGAAGCCTTCAGCAATCAAAGTTGCGAGCACGGCCCGATGGTCGTGGGTGCTGTTGCTGGGTGCAGGATTCTGGGTCGCCCCCTACCTCACCCCCGCCGCGCAAAAGGAACAGAAGGAAGAAACGCAGCTTCCCGCCGAATTGAGTGGAGCGAAGGTCTATCGTCTTCCCGAAGAGGGTAAGCCCGGTGCACCCGCCAAAGATCCGATCATTTACAGGGGTCTGACTTTCAAGAACATCAATACAGAGCAGTTGGTTCTCAAGCTGGCGGTAGGGATCCGGCCTGTGGATCGCGAGGCCACGGTTCGCAGGATCTATTTTCAGGACATCCGCGCCAACGGAGTTCCCGTCCATCTCGAGACGTTCGACAGCGAATTCAAGCTCTCCAAGAAAGATGTTGTGGACTTGCCGGCGCCGCTCGCTTGCACGATTGTCTTCGCGGAAGTTGATTCCCTCCAACCTGTCAAAGAAATGGTGAACCAGGACAAGGTCCGAATCACAGGACAGAGCTTCATCGAGGTGAAGCTGAATGCCCTCGAGAAGCTCGCGGTGCGAGGCAAGCGCGTCGTGATTCCAGTGGATGTGAATCAAGAAGTTCCGTTGGAGATGTTCTCCGGCAATCCGTTACTGCAAATGGCCGCGGAGAAAGTACTGGACCTGCTCGCCGACCCGTCGAGCAGCGCCGCGATGGCGCTTGCCCGGGAACACCTGGCACGAATTACCCAGGACCGGACGCTCGACTCGCAAGCGCGCAAGTCGCTGTTCCTCATTCACAGCGAATACGCCCTGCGCGACCCGAAAAGCGGCGCCAGCGAGAAATTCGGGCAGTCCGGCACCGGATTCATCATCAGCGCGGAAGGCAAACTCCTGACCGCCAAGCGTGTTCTTGAGCCGTGGAAGTTTGATCCCCAGATCGTTCTTCTGATGGCCCGCGACCACTTGGAGCTCGACCCGAAGAGCACCCGCCTCACGGCCTGGCCTGCCGATGCGACGGCCCTTGCTGCGGACGGCAATCCCGATATGCAATCAGCCTTTGACTCCGAGAAGCAGACGCTGCGCGTCCTGGCGACGGCTCCGGACCGCCTGGAGACCCAGGACTACCAGGATCCGGATTCCGGGGAGAAGACGCAACTCAGTCTGCACGCCGGGGGCGAGAGCGACGTCGCTGTGCTCCAGCTCACGGGCGGCACCTTCCAGCCCCTGACGCTCGTCGAACCCAGCTATACGCCTTCACCGGCAGGGAAAGCCGCCCTGTTCGCCTTCCCCTATGGTCTGAGCCGGGCGCAGGCGGTTCCAAGTTTATCGTGGGTAACAACTGAAGCCCAAGGAAACACGCTCAGGATCGATCGTGCGCTCAACCCGGGCGAATCAGGCGCACCTCTTCTCACCTCGGAAGGCCAGGTCCTGGGCCTTTGCACGGACTCGAACACATGCGTTTCCGTCAACGTCGTGAAGAAGCTGATCCCCTGATGTCCCGGCTGCGCGATTCCCGGCGCTTCATTCTGTCCCTTCTGCTCGTTGTCTTGTTTGTCTCCGGCTTCTCAACCCATGCCCAAGCCCAGCAGGAGGCGACCCAGACGCTGGGTGAAACTCTCGCCCGGACGGGTGTTTTTTTCCGCGCGGACACGCCTTACGTGCTGCGCAACGCCGCGGATCCTTACCTACCCATCTCGCTCGCAATCATCAACGGCGTGGAAAGGACCGGCCGCAGCGTGCTCACCAAAGCGGCTCCGTACGTCCACCGCGAACCTCTGAAGTTGGAAGGGGTCGACGTGTACGCCAAGCCGCCGGGCCGGCAACGGAATTTTGCGGCGGGGCCGCTGCTTCTCGGCAACAGTCAGGAATTCACTTTCGACGCACGGGAAGCCGGCCAACCCTTGGTGGTGGATTTCCGGCTGAAGAAGACTCTGCAAATCCCGTTGACACTCCTCGCAGATTACTTGAAAAGCCATTTCCTTGGCGGGCCGTTTGATGTCGTGGACCTCTGGGTATCGTTTCGCGTCCAAGGCTGGCCGAGCCAGGACACCTACTTGCGCGTTCGCCTGAACGGGCCCCCGTTGCCGCGGCTCGCGAACTGGTACCGCGGTGACATGCATTACCATTCGGCGTACACCGATAATGCTGCCGAGCGCGGGCATCCGCTTGTGGCCACGAAACAGGCGGCGCTTGCGACCGGACTGGACTGGGTGGTGCTGGCCGATCACTCGACCGATTTGAACCCGGAGCGCTACGCCGAGGCGCTGCGCGAAGTTGCCTCGCTCCGTGACGGGCGATTCGTGTTTATTCGCGGCGAGGAAGTGACCGTCGTTTCGGGGAAGGAGGGCCTGCTGCGCACGCTCCACCTCGTGGCGCTCCCTCCGCCCGATGACCCGGACCGCGGTGTTGCCCAAGTCGGCTCCGATGCCGTCCTCATGACCGGCGACGGCTCCGTTGCTACTCCCGCCATGCCGCTCAAGGAGGCCCTGGCGGGTATTGCGGCCGCGGGAGGATTTTCCTTCGCCGCCCACCCCTTTGATCCCGTCAGCCCCTTGCTGCGCGGCGGGAGCTGGGATCTCGACCTGGATTTCCTGGCGGCAGGCGGCAAGCAGCTTCAGGCAGGATTGGCCGGCTTGGAGCCCTGGAACCGCGCCACGCGCGTAACGGCCGACAACGCCCGCGACCCCTTCTGCATTCGGCGCGATGCCGACACAAGCGCCTGCTTCCAGCCCGACGCCGAAGCGGACCAATACGCCCGCCTGGAACGAGGAATCGAACTCGGCTGGAAGCCTCTGTTGCTGAAGGCGCTGGCGGCCACGGAAGCCACCGCCTCATCTCCGGCTTTCAAAGTGGCGTTGGCCGCAGGCTCCGACGCGCACGGCGATTTCAATTACGAAGCCACCATGGATGTCGTGGACTTCTCCAAGCCCTCGCGCGGGCTGAGCGGCTATGCCGAAGACAACGCTTTCGGAAAGATCGCCACGGTTGTGCATTGCCCTGCCGGCATGGGACGACGCGGTGAGAGCGCGTTGCGGGCACTGCGCGAGGGTCACAGCGTCGCGAGCAACGGGCCGCTGGTGATCGCCGGCTTTGACATGAATTCCAACTCGAGCCTCGACGACCCAGAGGACGTCCTCGTCGGCGGCGAAATGGCTTCCCGCTTGGACGAACTCCCGCCGCTGCAGCTTGCGTGGTCGACGAGCAAGGAGTTCGGCGCCTTCAATTCAATCCGCTTGATCGTGGGCAGCGTGAACGGCGAATCAGCACCGGAGGAACTGCAGGTTCCGAATGGCAAGGAATTCGAAAGTGGCGGACTGCACGCCGTGGACCTCCGGCCATACCTCAAAGACAAGGTCGGCGGATGGGCCTATATCCGGCTGGAGGCGCGCACCCGAACGGGTGCCGGAGAAGAATTTCGCTGCTATACTAACCCGGTTTGGCTGAGAATCACCGAACGGTAGTCAAAGCCTTCCTACAATAAGACCAAGACAAGGACCCCGCCATGGCTAACGAGACCAGCGAACAAGGAACCATCCGATACACGCGGTGTCCGGCATGCGGTGCGCCGAACCCCGCCAACGCCGCCGCCTGCGCGCGCTGCGGCAAACCCATGCCCGGAAAGGAGAGTGCAACCTCGCCGCCGCCATCGGCTCCGACCGTTGCAGTGCTCACTTGTCCGCGTTGCCGGAAAGCACTCCCTGTGGGAAGCAGATTTTGCGGGTTCTGCGGTGCTCCGCTCACTGTGGCGCCGCCACCCGCGGTGGCGAAGCCTGCCCCCCAGCAGCAGGCGCCGACTCAGCCTGTGCAGGCGGTTCAGCCAAGGGTGCCTCGACCCATCCCGAGACCGGTAGCCCCCGCTCCTCCGCCACCACCTCCAAGGCCCGTGGTCTCGAGACCGCCGGCGCCGGTTCCTCCGCCGATCCCCGCGGCTGCCCCTCCACCGCCGCCGCCTCCCCAGCCGGCTGCCCCTCCTCAGCCGGCGGAAGCACCGCCCGTCGGCGAAGAGACGCAGGTGTTCCGAGGTCTGCACATCCCCAAGGTCGAGGCCAGCCTTCTGGAGCTCAAGCAAGACGGATCGGTCGGGAACTCCGTGCGCGTTTCCAAGGAGACGTCAATCGGCCGCAGCAATTGCGACATCACTTTTAGTGCCGACGCGCTGCTCTCGCCTCGCCACGCTTCGCTGGCGGTGCGCAAAGAGAAGCTTCACCTTCGTGACTTGGGCAGCCAGAACGGCACCTTCATCAAACAGCGCGAGAGCACGGACCTCGCGGACGGCGACGTCTTCCTGATTGGCCGCGAGTTGTTCAAGTTCAGCCTGCAACCGACGGAGGAAGCCTCTACGGAAACCGAGGGGACACAGGTAATAATGGGCCTGCCCAGCCTCCAAGCCCCTGCCGTCTCAGGGAAGCTGGATCGAATCCAACTGAACGGAGAGGTGATCGAAAGTTACAAGCTTGAGAAGTCCGAGACCACGCTCGGCCGCACGAAGGGAGACCTGATTTTCAAGAATGACCCCTACATGTCCGGGATGCACGCCCGCATTGTGGCGCAATCCGGGCGCTTCATCCTGCAAGACTTAAAGAGCCGCAACGGCGTCTACCGGCGCCTCCGCAAAGAAGTGGAACTGCGCAACGGCGACGAGTTCTTCCTGGGCGAGCAAATCTTCCGCGTCGAACTCAAAGTCTCCTGAACAGCGGCAGGTAGAGGAGTACCCGCTGCGTCTCTGAACAGCGAGACTCTGCATGAGATGACGGGTATTACCATGCGCTTTGGAAACCTGGAGATTCCTGGCGGACTTCTCGTCATGCCCGCGTTTGTTCTCGTCGTAGCCCTCCTTCTCCTTTGGTCCTGGTACTACTACTCCAAACAGGCCAGCGAAATGCAGACTTTGGCGGCGAGCCGCGGCTGGAAATTCTTGGGAAAAGACTCTCCCGAGTTGCGCGTGTGGCTTGAGGAGGCGGATACAGATAGGGACCACAGTAGGAACTGGAGACCGGAGAATATTATTCTGGTTGAGGGCCCCCCGGACAAAGTCTACCTGTTCAACTATACGGCTAGAAGCTATGGCGGCGGGGCCCGCGGGTCAACTCCCGAAAATGGCACCGCGTGTCTAGCCGAGCGTCCCCACGGCCAGGCCAGGGAACTGGTGATGATCTATGGCCGATCGCCACTCCTAGGCGAACTGGAGAAAAAGTTGTTGGACGACATGGTGGAAGTGGGCGGGCCGGAATTCCGCCAGGAGTTCCTGGTCCGATCCCACCGGCCAGACGTTGCGGCGGCGACGGTCACGAGCGGTCTCCAAGGGGTCTTGCTTCGGCAGACCTCCAGCTTGATGTGGGACCGAGTCTGGATTGCCGGCAGGTGTGTCTTCGTGACGGTCACTATGCGCCTGAAACCCGAAGAGTGGGACGAGCTACTCGGCATAACCAAACGGCTGCGGGCAGCCCTGCCCTAGTGTTACCCCAACTTATATCGCCGACGCGAGTCGCGCTTGCCTACTTTTGCGGTCTGCGGCTTGTCGTTCCCCAAGATCGCGAGCCGCAGTCGGTAGCGTAGCCTTGGGTATGAGGCTACAGCTCGTCATGCCCCAAGATCACTGGCCGCAGACTTACTCACCAGTTCTGCGCGACCCCGCTACTACGATGGCATTTCAGGGCAAGAGGCCAAGAGCCGGAAATCAGGGTTGGAACTCGCGCTTGACTTTGGCGGATTTCTCCGCGACCGCACGCGCCAAGTCGGCTCTGTACTCTTCGAGCTGGCGCGCAAGCTGCGCGTCGGCGGTGGCAAGGATTTCGACGGCGAAAAGCGCGGCATTGACGGCGCCCGGCTTCCCGATAGCCGTACACGCCACCGGGACTCCTGCCGGCATCTGCACCATGGAGAGCAGTGAATCGAGGCCGGCAAGCGACGTGCTCGCCACGGGCACGCCGATAACGGGCAGCGTCGTCTCCGCGGCAATCATGCCGCCCAGGTGGGCCGCACCGCCGGCGGCGACGATGATCACTTTCAGTCCGCGCTCGATGGCCGTCCGCGCGTACTCCGCGGTGCGCGCGGGGGAGCGGTGCGCCGAACTAATCTCAATCTCGAACGGCACGCCGAATTTCTTGAGCGTCTGCGCGGTCTCCGTCATGATGGGGAGATCCGAATCGCTTCCCATGACGATGCCGACCAGTGGCTGCGCGGTATGACCCATCTGAGCCTTCCTTTTTGCCGCATGCATCCGGGGTGTCCGACAAGCGCCCGGGCGATGCACTCAGATCTTGCACTGCCCAGAGACGCGCCGCACGGGCAGGTTGTTGCGCTCGGGAGCGCGCGTCAATCGGCGAAGCCCTTTCGCGCCGATGTCCCGGCGGAAGTGCATGCCGTCAAAATGAATCTTGCCGACCGCCGCATAGGCGCGCTCGATGGCGCCCGCGAGGTCAGCGCCCGTGGCCGTCACGCCCAACACGCGTCCGCCTGACGTGAATAGTTGCCGTTCGTGAAACGTCGTCCCCGCGTGGAAGACCTTCACGCCGCCTAGCGCCTCTGCCGCCTCGTACCCGGTGATGACTTTGCCCACCTCCGGCTTACCGGGATAACCTCTGGAGGCAAGCACAACGCACACGGAGGGATTCGGGCTCCAGTGGGCTTCGACCGCCGCGAGTTTCCCTTCGCGGATTCCTTTGAACAGGTCCACCAAGTCCGAGCGCAAACGCATCAGGATCGGCTGCGCCTCCGGGTCGCCCAGGCGGACGTTGTACTCGAGAACCTTCGCTCCCTCCGCGGTCATCATCAGGCCGAAGTATAGAAAACACCGGAAGGGATTTCCCTCCGCCGCCATGCCCGCCAAAGTCGGAACTACAATCTTGCTCAAGATGATGTCCCGCGTGCGCTCATCCAGGATGGAATCGTCGCTGTAGGCGCCCATGCCGCCGGTGTTGGGGCCCTGGTCATTATCGAACACCGCCTTGTGATCCTGGGTGGGCACGAGCGGCACGACGGATTGTCCGTCGGTTAGCACAATGAACGAGACCTCTTCGCCGGTCAGGCACTCTTCGATGACCACGCGCTCGCCTGCACGGCCGAGGGTCTTCTGGCGCACGAACTCGTCGAGCGCTCGCTCGGCTTCCTCGCGCGTTTTCGCGACGACCACGCCTTTGCCCGCCGCCAAACCGTCGGCCTTGACGACCACCGGCAGGCCAAACCCGGCGAGAGCTTTCACGGCCGCGTCGAAACTGTCCGCCACCACGAAGCGTCCGGTCGGAATGCCCTGTCGCTGCATGAACTGCTTGGCGAAGATCTTGCTGCCCTCGAGGCGTGCCGCCGCTTTCGTGGGGCCGACGATCCACAGGCCCTCCTTCTCGAATTCGTCCACGACGCCCGTGACCAGCGGGGCTTCCGGACCGATCACCGTAAGGTCCGCCTTGATTTGGCGAGCCAGCTCCAGAATGACCTGCGGCTGCGACACGTCCACCGGCAGACACTCGCCCTCTTGCGTGATGCCGGGATTCCCCGGGGCGCAGTAAATCTCCTCCATACTGAGGCTCTCGCGTAGCTTCCACGTCAGCGCGTGTTCACGCCCGCCCGAGCCGATCACCAGAATTCTCATTGGCCGAGTAACACTATCGGCAGAGAGAGCCGTTTGTCAATCGCTCTCTGAACTCCGACGGGCCACGTGGAACTGGACGGCGCTCACCGCACTCGGCGCCGCAGAGGAGTCGCTGAAACTCGGAATAGAGTTCGGTTTTATTGGGGTAAAGGTCGTAGTAGAATTTCCCCATGAGCACCGAGGTCATTCCCAAGCTGAGTTTCGAGGAATTCCGCCAGCTCCCCATCGACGGCAAACGCTACGAGCTAGTTCGTGGAGAGCTGCATGTGACTCCAGCCCCAAATACGAAGCACCAATTCGTTGTTCATAACCTCGATATGAGCCTCGGTCCGTACGTGCAGAAGAACAAGTTGGGAGAAGTCTCGGAAGCGCCTCTGGACGTGAGACTGGCCGAGGACACGGCGTTCCAGCCGGACTTGGTATTCATTTCCAACGCGCGCACTGGAATTATTCAGGAGAACTGGATTGCAGGCGCCCCGGACCTCGTCGTAGAAGTCCTGTCGCCCTCGACGGCGGCCTATGATCGCGCCACGAAGCTGCCAATTTACGCGGAGGCGGGCGTGCCCGAAGTCTGGCTCATCGATTCGCAGGCCAAGACGGTCGAGGTTCTGAAACTCCAAGGGAAAAAGTATTTTGTGGAAACCACGCAAGCGGGCGATCAGGTCCTCACCTCAAACCTCTTCCCCGGCTGGCAACTGCCCCTCACAGATCTCTTCGATTTCCGCGGGCGGTTCTAGCACAAATGTGCGCTACCTGAATCCGCCTTGCTTCACGCATCCAGCGTCGATTGCATGATCCAATTTGCGTGCGCCGATGCACGAGACGCTTCGCCTTGCTACAATGGTTTTTGACTTCCGGGCAGGGTTCTCATAGATGGCATCGGGCTTTACGGAAAAATACGATGTCGTGGTAGTGGGCGCAGGTCATGCAGGTGTCGAGGCCGCGATGGCGGCGGCGCGCATGGGATTGAAGACCGCGCTCTACACCATCAACCTCGACCTGATTTGCCAGATGTCGTGCAATCCGGCGGTGGGCGGGATCGCCAAGGGCCACTTGGTGCGCGAAGTGGACGCTCTGGGCGGCATCATGGGCGAAGTGATCGATGCCGTAGGAATCCAGTTCCGCTTACTCAACACCAGCCGCGGCCCGGCCGTCTGGTCGCCGCGCGCCCAGGCCGACAAGAAGCAGTACCGCGCCAAGATGCGCCAGGTGCTCGAGCAGGAGCCCAACCTGCGCATTAAGCAGGCGGAAGTGGTGGATTTGGTTTTCGTAGGGGAGGGCTCTGCCCTCCCGCGGGAGCCCGAAGGGCTTCCCTACCGTCGCATCCGGGGCATCAAGCTTCGCGATGGCCGCACGGTCGAGGCGGGCACGGTCATCATTACGACCGGAACATTCCTCAATGGGCTTATTCATTGCGGCGAGAACACCTATCCTGCCGGGCGCTCGGGCGAGCCGCCCGCCGTAATGCTGGGCGAAGCGCTACGCCGCCTGGGCTTCGATGTGGGACGTCTCAAGACCGGCACGCCGCCGCGCCTGGACGCGCGCACCATCGACTTCGGGCAATTCCAGGTGCAACCCGGCGATCCGATCCCCACACCTTTCAGTTTCCGCACCAAGGCCATCACGCAGCCGCAACGGGTCTGCTGGATTGCTTACACGAACGCCGAGACGCACCGCATCATCCGCGAGAACGTCCACCGCGCGCCGCTCTATTCCGGCCAGATCAAGAGCATCGGGCCGCGCTACTGCCCGTCGATTGAAGACAAGATCGTCAAGTTCCCGGACAAGCCCCACCACCAGCTCTTTCTCGAGCCGGAGGGAATGGATACCAACGAAATCTACGTCAACGGCATGGCCACCTCAATGCCCATCGACGTGCAGATGGCGATGGTGAAGTCCATTCCTGGCCTTGAGAACGCGGAGCTGATCCGCCCCGGCTACGCCATCGAGTACGACATGGTGCAGCCGACGGAGCTTTATCCCTGGCTGGAAACCAAGAAGATCTCGAACCTCTTCCTCGCCGGGCAAATCAACGGCACTACCGGCTACGAAGAGGCGGCCTGCCAGGGCATCATGGCGGGCATCAACGCCGGGTTGCGCGTGCAGGGGAAAGATCCGGTGACTGTCGAGCGGACTCAGGGCTACACGGGAATCCTGATTGATGACCTGGTGAGCAAGGGCGTGGACGAGCCCTACCGCATGTTCACCTCGCGGGCCGAATTTCGCCTCCACCTGCGCATCGACAACGCCGACGAGCGCCTGACGCCGCTCGGCTACAAGGTGGGAACCATCAAGGAGAACGATTACCAGGCCTTCCTTGATAAGCAGAAGCGGATTTCCGCGGCCACGAAGTTGCTCTTGGAGACCACCCTCGACCCGGATTCACGCGTTGGGCGGGAAGTCTATCGCAAGCTGGGCATGTCGGACGGCGAGCGGTTCACTGCGCCCGCTCCGCTCACCGGCGCGCAGCTTTTGAGGCGGCCGGAAGTCGGCATCGACGACATCATGGAATGGATTACTGAATCGCTTCGTCCTGTAGCGGCGGGTTTACCCCGCCAGGGCGATGATGGCGGCATAAAGGCGCCCCCGCTGTCCCGGGAAGAGGCTCGCCGGGTCGAAACTGATTTCAAGTATGAGGGTTATCTCCAGCAACAAGAGCGGCAGATCGAGCGCATGAAACGCGCCGAAGCCCGCCGCATCCCGGATTGGTTCGACTACCGCTCGATCTCGGGGCTCTCGCGCGAGATGGTGGAGAAGCTCACGCGCGTCCGCCCGCTCACCCTCGGCCAAGCCCTGCGCATTCCGGGCGTCACGCCCGCCGCCGTCTCCCTCGTCAACTGCTACATCGAAATCTTCCAGCGCCGGTCGGCCGAACAGGCGTCCCTGTGACGCGCTGAAAGCCCCGGACAGAGAGGCGCGGCATCGGGACGCGCTGGCCGCAAGTCCGTGGTGGACAAGCGGGGCCGAGTGGTGGTATTCCATCCAGGGTGGACTGCGGTCAGCGTCACACCCGGAGGACAAGCCGTCCCCCCCTGACTCGGTAGTGCTCGCCGCCAGTGAGCGGGGGTGGGGTTGGTTCAGAGGCAAGAAGAAGCCGACCTGCGCTAGACCCTTCTCGGCCCGTAAAGAGCCAGCCGCTCTCCTTTGAGAGCGGTTATTCCCTCTATGGCAGGGACCCCCGCCTGGCAAACACAAGTGCATGCTGGAGGGCCGTGGAAGTGGTAAACTGCGCCTGACTATAGTCGAGGTCGGTGGCCGCCGCGCGACTCGAGTGCCGCGGGCCCTTACATTCCGCGCTCAAGGATCCACGACCAAGAAGCGTGGGAAGGGTTAGGTGTGCGAATGGACCCGGGAGCAGGAAGCGCAGGCCTTAAACCGAGGATGGGCGCCGGCCCGCTGATTTGCCGTTGCTGATGTGGCCGCACGAGCAAGAACCACGCTTCAGGAGGGCAATATGTTTGAGGAATTGAAAGAGGAAGAAAGGGGAGAGAAAGAGGAACAAACGAAACTGATTCGGATGACCGCGATTGTTGTCGGTGCCTTGGTAGTTGTGGCAGCGATCGTCTATTTCGCAACAGGACTCGGCCGCAAAGCGGCCGCGCCCGTTAAGCCGGCCGCCGCGGTGAAGCAGGCCGCTCCTAATCCAGTCCAGGACTTGAAGCTCGTCCGTGCCGTGATGGGGAGGGATCCCTCAGGGATCCGGGTAATGTGGTCGGTCCAACTGAAAAACAAATCCGACGTTTACACTTATAGTGCTATCCAATATCAGGCCACTTTCTATGGGCCCGACGGCGGGACTAGGGGCGTGACCCGAGACACGATCAATGACAGTATTGGACCCGGCGAAGAAAAAAAGTTGACCCCGTTTATCGACGGCATCTTTGACGCGGGGGCAGCAAACTACCTGTTCGCGGTTACCGGCGCCACCGCTGCCGGGCGCTAAGCGCGCGAACCAGTTCCGGGGGAAGTGGGCCCTTGGGCTGACGACCATGGCAGCGTTTCGGCGGCGTCAGCGTGGATGAGTTCAAATCAAGGGCCCCGGATCTCCTGCGGCGTCGTTCGCCGGAGCGCTCGCGTTGAGCTGGCTCGCCATGCCGGCCAGATGCTTGCGCCTCCGGGTCCCACGTGTTAGCAGACCCACCTCGCTCCCCGGGCAAGGGCATGTATAATCTCTCCCGCCGCGGCTGGCACTTCCTCGTCCGAACGGGAGACTATTGGCTGGCGGCAATCCTCGCCGCCGCCGGGATCTATTTCTTCAGCGGCCGCTTTACCACCGTCCGATTCGACCGGGAACGAATCGAAGTCGAGATCAGCAAGGCCCGAATTCACGTGCGCGCCTTTTACCACTACACAAATTCCTCTGCACTCCCTGCGGCTCTGACGCTCCAGGTGCCCTTTCCTGTCGACGGCAATCACCCCGAGCCCGATTGGTACTGTCTCCGTGAGTCGGCTGGCGACGGCCGGACGCTTTCCAATCCGGGTCCTATCGTGCGCGGCGGCCGAGTTTATTTCCGTCTTCTCTTCCGACCGCGGGAGTCCAAATGGATTCAATTGGATTACGGGCAGCGCGCGGAGACTCCCGAGGGGCGCTATCTTCTGACCACCACGCGGGGGTGGCGGCATCCCATCCGCCAGGCTGATTACGTCCTGCGATTCGCGCCCGATCTCGAACTGGGTTCCTCCAACTATGCGGTCAAGCCTGCGCCCTGGGCTGGCCCAGGGCGGGCCTATACCTATTCAAGGATCGATTTCTATCCCG
>JAIQGH010000087.1:17956-27702 GCA_020072655.1 Terriglobia bacterium
AAGATTGGGTTTTCGCGTGGACTGAGGCGTCTATCCAAGCAATAAGCGCTCCGGGGGTGCAGCCATGAAGAAGAAGATGGCAATCGCGGCTTGGCTCGGCTGGTTTGTTTTAGCAAGTGCGCTTCCGGCTTACGCCAACATGCCGCCGGCGCCGGACGGCATGTTGTCAATCATTTTGCTCTTCCCCGTGGCCATTTACGGCTTTCTCTTTGCCGGCGCGAAGTTGACCGAAAAAGAAAAGAAGTGGAAACCGGTTCGGGGGATAGTCTTGGGTGGGTCGGCGTTTTTGACAGCGGCGGGCACGGCGATCGCCATCATCCCAACGCTGATCCTACTCGTCTACGGGCTGCTGCGGGGGGCTCAGGCAATGGCCCGTGGCCAGGGCGCGAAGCGGTTCGCGATCGGCAGCGGGATGATCCTTTTCACCCTGTTTGCGGTCGCCAATTACCTGGCGTCGACAAACAACTGGCCCTCGGAATCGCAATATGCAGCACCTGGGGTCAGCGGCGTGCGCACCATCGTGACCGCGGAAATTCAATTTCGCTCGGAGGCAAAATTGGACGCCAATAAGAATGGCGTGCCGGAGTACGGAGGCCTCCAGCAGCTTTATCAAGCAGGGCTCATTGGCGCTCATCACATGTCCCCGCCTGAACAAGGGGGCTATCGGTTCACGGTGGTTTTGGCGGGAGATCCGGCGCGGGACGAAAAAGAGTTCTTCGTCTACGCAACCCCGTCCCATTACGGCACGTCGGGACGTACTATCTCTCTCCTGGACGCCTTTCGGCCGCACCGCAGCCGGACCACTTTTGCGGCGGATGAAAGCGCCGTCATCCGCCGAGCGGACCTCGGCGGTTCGCGTCCCGTAACGCGGGAAGAAGCTCAAAAGTGGCAGCCGATCGACTAGCGAGGTACTTCCCGCCGGAATAATGGCGCGATCAGCGGCGGGCCGCTACAACGCCGCTACGGAGTGGGTTCAATGAGCCCGATCGGACACCTCCAATACGGTTGGTGGTTCGCTCACTGGGGCAACTTCAGCCGCGGGGAACGGGCGGCCATTGCCCTTGCCGGGGTGGGGCCCGATCTCGACAGCCTCTCGCTCCTGGCGGGAGGTGATGCCTTCCACCGGTACCACCACATCCTGTTCCACAACGTGGGCGCGACACTGGCGGCCCTGCTGCTGGCAATCGCGGTTTTCTGGCGGCGCCCAGTTGTCTGGATTTTGGTGGGTTTCGCCTTCGCGATGCATATCGCGGAGGACTACCTGACCGTGGGATGGGACCAGTTTCCCCTCGAACCGTTCAATGCCACGGTCGTTAATCTCTCCCACCAACTCCCCAATTGGCTCGTGCAGGGCGTGTTTCAGGTCACTGCCATGGTCTTCATTTTGGGGATGACGGTTTGGATCTATCTGCGCCGTCGACGCACGCCCCTTGAAATCATCTCACCGGCGCTCGATCGCCTCCTCGTCAACTATGCCGTTCTCCCCTGGAAGAACCGCTGCGCCAGTTGTGGCCGTCGCGCCCATTTCCGTTGCGACCAATGCGCACACGATTTCTGCGCCGTGCATTCCCATGTCGGCGGGAATCTGCACGTGCGTTGCGCCGCCTGCGCAACTTGAAACAACGTCACTGCTGGTGAGATGTGGCGAGCGTCTGGATTTGCACCAACTGACCGCGGCCAGCGCCCGGGCCGAAGCTGAGAGTATCCATCGGGCAGACACTCACGCAGATGCCGCAGCCGATGCAAGACGAATTCTCGTTGGTGATCGAGTCCTGTTTGAGTGCAAAGTTCATCACGTCAATTCCCACCTGGCAGTTGCGCGAGCACTCGGTGCAGGCGATGCATTTGTCATTGGCGCGGATTTCGAAGCGACTCCAACCGAGCTTTGTGTAGGCCTTGCTGACCAGATGCATCAGCTTGGCCAGTGGGCACCAGTACCGGCACCAGACCTTGCCGCCCAGGAACGGATAGAGCGTGACCGGCAGGATTCCCACCAACCAAACGTCCACGGCGACGTGGTAGATTTCTCCGCCCCAGCCCGCCGGCGCTCGCAGGAACCCCACGACGTCTTTGAGCAGTACCGCTCCCGTCACGACCACGGCGGCCACAAGCACTGCCAGATTCATCCACTCCCACTTGATGCTGGCGCGTCCCTTGGGAGCCAGATGCCGCCAGCGGTCGCCGAACGTCTCCGCCAATCCGCCACAGCCGCAGATCCACGAGCAGTATCGTTTTCCGTGCCAAAGCACGAGAATCGGGATAATCACGAAGGTCAGCAGAATTCCCCAGACGACCCAGATGATGTGGGGATCGAAGAAGAACGTGTAGAAGAAGAGCGGCCAGGCATAAACGATCCCGTAAGCGCGCCACGATTGCTGCGCAAAGGCGGGATCGGTAGCGAGTTTGTGCCCAACCCACTCGTATTTAACCGCCCACTGGAAAAGGAATTCCGGGATCAGGAAAATCGCCCATTGAAACGACATCAGGCTGATGTAACGCCAGACCTGAAACCTGTCCTTCCGGTCGAGACCCCAGCGCTTCAAGGCCTGGAGCCCGAAGGCTGTCACGAAGAGCGTATAGAGCACGGAATACCAGAACGCCCACGGCCGATTGAAGAGCGAGAGCGCCTTGTAGCCCCAGTCGCGGAAGGGCCAGAACTCCGAGCCTTCGCCCACCTTGACGCCATAAATCGTGTAGCAAACCAGGAACGAGATCGCTAGCCAGCAATAGCGGTCCTGTCGTGCGCCGAGCCAGATGAGCGCCGAGAGCGAAGCCGCCGCCATGAGCGCGCCCAGCCAGCGGGGTACAGATTCGAGTGCATGCCCCGCCGCGTGCGCGTAGCCGCCGGAAAACCACAGCCCCACAAGCACCAAGAAGGCCAGCGCGGCGGCGCGGAAGAAGTTCCCGACCCACTCATTCTCCAAGCGAATCCCGAGCGACTTCAGGAACTCCACCGGCAATTCTGCGCCTACCAGTACAAAGGCGTGGTCGCAAGGGACCGTGACGATTTCTTGATGGCCGCCGTGGTCGATTTCAATCGTAGCCGCGCGCTCGCCAAACCCCCTCACGTTGGAATTGAGAATAAGCTCCACCCACTTCGCGGCCACCGCTTGGTTCAACTTTCGTTCGTTGTCCTTGAAAACACGGCTGAACTCGCTGCCGCGATAGGAGAGTCGCACCCGATTTTGCCCGGCGAGGACAAGCGCTGCTTCGACGGCACTGTTGCCGCCGCCCACCACCAGGATGTCCTCGTTCTTGTAGTGTCGGGGGCTGTAGAGACGATGATAGACGGTCTCGCGTTCTTCGCCCGGCACTTTCAGCTTGCGTGGGTTGCCGCGCTGCCCCGTCGCCAGGATGACGCGCCGGGCGCGGTACTCAGACTTGTCGCTCATCACACGAAAAGTCCCATCTGGCTGCCGGACAAGCGACTTCAGTCCCTCTTCCCTGCGAACGTCGAGATGGTTCTCGTCAACCATCTGATGCCAGCGCTTGAGCAAATCCTCCTTGCGCGCGCCGTCGAGCCACAGCTTTCCCTTGGGCGGCGAAGCGTCGGGCTCAGCGTAGACCCACTTCCCTTCCGGGAAATTCTCAATGGTATTGGCGACCTTGCTTTTCTCCAAGACGACGGCGCGCAGGCCCTGCTCCTTCGCCGCCAACGCGGCGTTCAACCCCGCCGCCCCCGCGCCGACGATCACGAGGTCGTAGACGCTCGAATCATTCGCCTTCGCGTCCGGCTGCGAGGCGATATGCTCGATGACCTCGAATCCCTGCGCCATGGCCAGCTTGATGACCGGAGCGCCGGCGAGATCGCCGATGACGTAAAGCCCCGGGACATTGCTCTCATTGTTCGCTCGGAGCGCCGGGCGCCTGGTCGGCAGGTCGGGGCTGGTGAGCACCGTCTCGAGTTTTTCCTGGAGTCTTTTCAGCATTGCCCTTTGCCCGCTCACGCACTGCGTAATCCGACCCTGGCCGCTTCAGATAGGACGGTGGGACTGAGCTTCGCGCCGCAGTTCGAGCACTCCGGCGCCGAGGGATGGTTCTCCGCGCCGCAGCGCGGGCACGGCTGGGGAGAATAAGTCGAAGCAATCTTCCCTAGCCCCGGCGGAATGCCTGCAGGCGCGCGGAATTCGCGTTTGGGCAAGGCCAGCAGTAGCGCATAGGCAGGAAGATTCGCGATGAGACCAAGGACGAACCAGGCGAGCGGCCGCCGGCCGACGCGGAATGCCCGATGCGCCGCCAGCGCACCGAAGACGAGCCCGGCCAGCACATAGAAGCCGACGTAAAGCCAGCCGTAGGACGCTTTCGAGCTCAGCGAGCCCGCATCAAGGAACGCCCCGCGCGGCTTCAGCTTGGCGAGGAAGATCCTCGGATTCGTGCGGAGTTTATCGTCGCAGGCGCCTCGATGAACGGGAACGCGCTGCCCATCCACCAGATAGACCGCGCCGTCGGAGCTTATCGGCTGATTGCAGACGAGGCACGTTTCCCCGACTTTGGGCTGGACCTGGCGCGCAAGGATTCCCTCCGCTTCGCTGGCTGGGGAAGCGACGTGCGCTTGACCCTCGGTACTTCTCGCACGAGGCTGCTCCGCCGCGGCCCGGCGCGCTGGCATGAGCAAAAGAAGAAAGCACAGCCATCCCGCCAAGGCAATCTTCGCCCTACATTTTGCATCCAGGACCCTTATCAATGTCTGCCCCTAGCGGAAGACCCCGCTCCACCATTGTAGTTGATGCACGGAGAGAAGTCAGGTCGAAGAGCATTCTTTCAGTGTGGCCAGTTGTCAATGGATGCAGAGCCTGATGGTGGCAGCGTCCCCATCCCGATCTGATCGAGACGCTGACAACAGCACCGCCAAAGAATCAGAAACGGTGCCCACCTACTCAGGTCTGTATAAAGGATTCTTCGGACGCAGTCTTGTATTTCCCTCTCAATGTGGTATTAAACACGGCTGCCCGCATTGAAACCCATGATGGAATCCGCCATTCTCGCTGAGACAGCTCGACAGGAATTCTTCGCGGGCACAAGAGCTGGCCTCAAGAACGCCGGTAATGCGGCAAACCCCAATCCTGACAGGATAGAAAGGAAGAACGTATGAGTGACGAAATGAGTCGCAGAGATTTCATGAAGCGCGCGGCTATCACCACGGCGGGCGCAAGTCTGTCCATGGCCGGCTTCAGCACCACCCGCGTGCTGGGCGCGAACGATCGCATCCGCCTGGGCGTGATCGGCACGGGGCGCCAGGGCATCGATAATATGCAGAACTTCATGAAGCACGGAGTTGAAGTCGCGGCGGTCTGCGACGTCTTCGAGCCGAACCTGCAGAAGGGCCTTCAGGCTGCGGGCGGCAAGGCGCAAACGTTCAAAGACTTCCGCCAGTTGCTCGACCAGAAGGACATCGATGTGGTCCTCAACGCCACGCCCGACCATTGGCATGCCCTGCCCACCGTGATGGCCTGCCAAGCGGGCAAAGACGCCTACACCGAGAAGCCCATCTCCGTCGCCGTCGAAGAAGGCAAGAAGATGGTGGAGGCGGCGCGCAAGTATAAGCGCGTCGTGCAGGTGGGTTTGTGGCAGCGCTCGAATGCCCACTTCCAGAAGGCCGTGCAATTGGTCCAGGATGGGCTGCTCGGCAAGGTCACCTATGTCCGCACCTGGAATTATTCCAACGTCTATCCCGCCGGCATCGGCAATCCGCCGGACGGTGAACCGCCTGCGGGGCTCGATTGGGACTTCTGGCTCGGGCCGGCGCCGAAGGTCCCGTACAACTGGAACCGCTTCGGGGTGGGAGACCGCTGGTCCACCTTCCGATACTTCTACGATTACGCCAACGGCTGGCCAGGCGACTGGGCCGTGCACCTGATGGACATCGTCGAGTGGGCCATGAAGGTGGAAGGGCCGAACACCATCACCGCCCAGGGCTCGAAGTTCTATCTGCAGGACAACAGCGATATTCCGGATACGTTGCAGATCACGTGGGAATATCCGCACTTCGTGGCGACGTACGAGAACCGCCTAGGCAACGGCAACTCCCTGTTCGGACACGGCTACGGCATCGTTTTCCACGGCAGCGAGGGCACGATGTTCCTCGACCGCAGCGGCTTCCAGGTTTATCCCGAACCATTGTCGGAAGTCGATTACCGCGAATTGCACCGACAGGCGGGCAGGGAGGAGCGCGAGATGCGGGGCAAGACGCCAGAAATGAAGATGTCCCAGATCGATGACGGCCTGCTCCTGCATGTCGGCGACCTGCTGGAATGCATGCGCACGCGCCAAACTCCCAGGGCGGACATCGAATACGGCTATCAAAGCAGCAGCACGTGCTTGCTGGGCAATGTCGCGCTGCGCAGCAAAGAGCGCTTAGAGTGGGATGCTGCCAGTCAGAAGCTCACCAAAGGCAGCCCGGCGGCACAGAAGCTCCTCGGCCGCGAATATCGCGCGCCGTGGAAATTGGTGGTGTGAAGAAGAGTCGACAGTTGGCAGTTCGCAGTCGGTAGAAGTGAAGAAGAGCTTGCAGTCCTGGCAATTGACTGCTTACCGCCAACTGCGGACTGCCGACTGGCTTCTCAGGGGATTGACACAACGTATATCGCCGTCGCGTTGCTGCCCACTTCGTTGGGCGCGATGAAGACGAAGGTGTGCTGAGCGTCGCCGGTCAGGGAGGAAATGGGCCGGCCCATGGCCGGAATGGTCACGGGCGCAAATTCCTCTGGAGAAGTGAGCCGGATCACCTGGCCTTCGCAATAGCAGTAGAGAGCGAGGTCGTTCGGCTGCTCGGCGGGCGCCGCGGCGAAAACAATTCCCCGCGGGCCGGTCGTCTGCCCCTGAATGCCGCCAAAGACTGGAAGCGCGCCCTGGCCTGTTTTCTTGGCCCGGACGGCTTGCATCGGATCGCCGCTTAAGGGTAGCGTACTCACATTTCCTGCCTCAAGCACCACGAGGAAAATCCTGAAAGTTCTTGTTCACCACGGCGCGAAAGAATTGTTCGGTCACGGCCTCCGAAGGAGACCCGCGCGGAACAAAGACCGCCTCGTCATGACTGGCAAAGGCCGGCGTGAGCAGGTCGGCAGGCTTGAGGCCAAGCTCCGGGGGGACCGGCACGCTCTTCAATCCCTGGGGAGTCCAGAGGAATAAGCCGGAGCTCGCCGGCTTGCCCCCCAGGCGCGCGCCAAACAAGACGTCGCCCGTCGAACTCATTACGGGCGCCGAAAACTCCAGGAAGGTCGAACCGGGACTTCCAGGAACGTTGTTACCGCTCACGGCGATGGCCAGCGCTTCGTCCCGCGTGATGCGGATGACCGCCGAGGCGGGAACGTCGTCCTTGAGCGTGGCCGTAAAGGCGATCAGGCCCGAGCCGTTCAGGCTGGGCGCACTGAAGGAGTCGTAAATCGCCTTCCTCACGGGCGAGCGTAATCCCTGGAAGGCCACGACGGAGAATGTCACGCCATCCGAACGAATTACGGCCTTCAATTCGCTTTTCGCACCGCGCAGGGAGGAGAGGAATGCCACCTCTCGCGCCTCGTTCATCGTCAGGTCGGAGAACGGTCCCAGCACGAACCCGGCATGACCCGGAACGCCCCAGCCACTCACGAGCAGGAGACGAGTGTTGGATTGCGCGCCCGCACTCGCTGCTCCAAACAATAGGAGCGTCAAGACGGTCAAACCGCGCACGATGGGCGCACAGGCACCGCAAGGCTGCTTTTGCCCGACTCTCATAGTCAAAACCTGAGGTGCAAGTCCGCCGCACGCTAACACTGAGTTCGGGCAAGGTCAAGCATGGATAGAGGGTGCGCCCGGCTCATGAGACAAGAAGGCCATGCAGCGGCTGCACACGATCTGTTCCGGGAGGCGCTTGAGATTCTGGTTCGGCTCCTGGATCGGGCAGAATGGCCGGCAATAGTGATCGGAGCGAATCCGGCAAACAACTGGGCAATCGGATAGACCCAAGCGCCGACACCTCAAAGTGGAACCGCGGGCTGGATTCAATTCGCCGATAGATCACGTTGCGATCCTGCCGCCCTCCGGAAACGAAACATATAAAGGAAGTTCGAGTCGCCCAGGGGATGTTATGGTATTCTTACGTGGAACTAGAAAGGCGTTTGGCAACCCGCGGAGGAGAGTCTGCGTCTGTATTGTCTCGACCGATTGTCACTGGACACAGCGGATGACGCCGGCAGCTTGAGACTACATCTGCTAGAATCGCCCCGATTCGATTTCAAAAGGAGAAGACGGAAGTGAGGCCATTCCATGGTGTTGTGCTCGCCTTGTTCCTGATATCCCAAGTTGCCGCCGCCCAGACGAGCTCTCAGCCAGCCCTATCCCCCTCCGACGAATCCGATTGGATCCCGCGCCGCGCCTTGGGTGCGCCCGTTCGCGCCGTCAAGGCACCAGCCCGCGCCCTCGGAAAGCTGTTCAAGCGCTCGGGCGGTCCGCCTCCTTCGGCGGGCGAGGCCGAGTCCACCGGTGTCGTCGCCAACGAGCAGTTGCAGGCGAGTGCCAATTCCTTGGGGGCGGTGTTTATTCTGAACACGAGTGTGGGCTACGCTTTCACGCCCCATTTCACTGCGGAAGCCGGCCTGCCGGTTTTCTTTACTCGAAGTCCGTTCTCCCCGGTGACCAATAAGGACTGGAGGTGGACGACTTGGATCCTGGGTGATCCCTATTTGGACGTGCGGTACAAGACGAACTTCGTTGGGTCGAACTTTACGACCGTTCTTACCGGGACTTTCCCGGTATCCAACCCACGGCAAATTTATTCGACGGGTCGATTCGGCGTCGATTGGTTCAATCACGTCGAGAAGAGCTACAAAGGTCTGACCCCGTTCGTGAACTTCGGGGCCGCGAACGGAACGGTCAACCGCTTTGTGATGCCGCGGCCGTACAGTATCGCCAGGCCCTACCAGACACTGGGCTTTATTTCGGACTTCGAAGGCGGTTTGAGTTACAAATATCGACACACGTCGTTCGGTGTTTCGGCTTATGCGCTCGTGCCGGGTGGGCCGCAGAAAATATTCAGCAGGCTCGTCGCCCCGGATTACGCGCTCGCGGGTGAAGGGACCCACAACCGACTGTTCAACACCGCCTTTGAGGTCATTGGCAACTCCCAGATTGCTCAGGACCACGGCTTCTCGGGATGGGTCGAGATAACCCATGTGGGACACACGACCTTGCAGCTCGGCTACACGCGCAGCATTCGCTACGCGCTCGATTCGCTCACCTTGATGTTGAATTTCGACGGCAGCTTCTTATTCAGAGAGCCGAAGGAGTAGAGACGCCTTTCGCCAGCGACCTATCCCTCATCCTCTGCTCCGGTTGTTCGAGGCGAAAAGGCAATCTCGGTTGGTAAGCTATGTCTTAGAAAGGGCCGCCAGGATTCGACGCAGCCGGCATCAAAATGGGCAAACTTTCGAGAGGTAAAACAAGGATGGTCAAACGCCGCCAAGCCTACGCCGCCCGGGCGAAGTCTGGCGGACGGCTAGGATCGCTGACAGTGATGGCCTTGCTGGCTGTCATCAGCCTTGGAACGCGAGCCCCGGGCGCCACGGCTGACGGCCCAGTGCCGGACTCCAGAGTTGTCCACTCGTCGGCAAGAGCGGCACATCTGTATGCCCAACTGCCGATGAGCTTCGAGCCCAACCGGGGGCAGACCGATCAGCGCGTGAAGTTCCTGGCGCGCGGGCAAGGCTATACCCTCTTTCTCACCCCTCACGAAGCCGTCCTGACGCTGCACCCGAACGCCCCCAGCGGAGAAG
>JAIQGH010000088.1 GCA_020072655.1 Terriglobia bacterium
TGTCGCTCGCAAAACACACAGACAGGCCTAGCTGCAAGCGCCGCCGCACGAAATCCGCCGAGTCGCCGCCCACCGGCCGATCGCCCAGCTCATCCCAGAACTCATACTCGTCCCCGCTCACCCCATGGACTTGGTGCGTGACCCCGTGCATCACCGGGGTGCCGCCCCGGGCGATCATGGTATGGATCGCCGCCACCGTAGCCTTTCGGTCGCTGAGGCGAATCTCAAGAGAATGCGCGGGATCGCGGAAAATTGGAATGATGGCGATCTCGAACGGAATGCGCCGGGCAGCGAGCAGGTCGGCGATCTTCACGAGGTCGGCAGGGTCGTCATCAACGCTGACGTCCTCGATACGCGCCAGCGCCCGGAAATCCGCAGGGTGGTCGATTCCCAGGATGTCGTGGAGTAGGTCACAAATCACGAGGTAGCGGTTCCCCTCCGCCATGTACGAGAAGGGCCTGTCAGCGAAATACCAGAAACGGCCGCTCCTCACCACGTACGGACTCGACACTTTCTTCTGATTAACCGCTGTCGCCACGACCTGCGCGGCCTTCGGATCCTCGATGGACAAGATGTTCAGGTCCGTCTCGGGTTTGGGCAGCAGAGTATCTTTGTACAAAACGTATCGGTAATCGAGGTCGCGGCGGTATTCTAGAAAGCTGAAGCCGAAACGGCGCCGAGCATCGGGGCTCGCGAGAAGCTGCTCAATATGTCCACCGAGCCAGGCAAACGGCCGGTCGGTCGCTCGAACGTCGGCGAGCAAGGCGGGCGGAACCCTCGCGCCGGGGGTGGAGCCCACAAGAAAACCTGCGCGGTAGCCGGACAATTGCCCTCGGCGGTAGGAGGCGAGAGGGATCGGGTTTCCTTTCAGTTCAAAATGGGTAAGCAGATTCTGCAGGAAGAGCGCGTGGATGTAACCCGCCGCGCGCGGATCTGTCGGGCCGTCATAGAGGATTGCGACATCGCCCTGGTCCGGCGCATCCTCAGACTGCGCCGCACGCAACGTCGTCATGGGCTGAAACGCCCAGAGCGACGCAAGAGCAGCGACAACCACAGCTAAAGAGTTGCGCAAGCGCGGTTGGGTCACCTGCGCAAGAAAGAGAACCAGCATATGGAGTGGCGATATCCTATCATACGCCCTCGAAAAAAGTCCTGCGGGGGGCGCGGACACGCAGGCGCGACGGGCTGTTGGACTGACGTTCTATCCGGATTTTCTTCGTGTCGTTTAAGCTGAAATGAGCCCCGGAATGACTCTGGCCGACGGTCGATACCTAGCTTCGCGTGGCCTGCGGAGAGCGCTTGCAGTGGCCCTGCTCGCGGCAGCGACCAGTGCTGCCCGAGGTCGAAGGCCCATCCCCGCGCACGTAGAAACGTTAATTGAGCCGCCTGCCGGGAGCCTTTACGACGGAGTCTTCCCCGGCGGGAGGAACGGCATGGGGGGAGATATCACGCCCGATGACGTCAGGTCCTACCAACGTGCCGTCGGAAAGCAGCCGGCGTGGGTCTACTTCTGGAACAACTGGTACGAGAGTCCGGCTTTCCCTTACCGCACCGCAAGCTGGATTCGTTCGAATGGCAGCGTCCCGTACATCCGGATGATGCTCCTGAGCAGCGCGAAGATTCCGAGGACCGACCCGGTTTACTCGCTTCAGAACATCATTGACGGCACGTTCGACCCGCTTCTGCGAAACTGGATGCAGGACGCCAGGCGGTTCGGCACGCCTTTGATTGCCGAATACGGCGTGGAGGTAAACGGCTGGTGGTTCCCCTGGAACGGCCTTTACAACCGGGGACAAGGCACCTATGAAGATTCCGTCGCCCGGTTCCGCGAGGCGTACCGGCACATCATCCGCATCGCTCGCGCGGAAGGGGCCTACAACGTCCGCTGGGTTTTCCACGTCGACCCCTGGGACGAGCCCGTCGAAGACTGGAACAAATTCGAGAATTACTACCCGGGGGACGAATGGATCGACTGGGTTGGTGTCAGCGTCTACGGCCGGCAGTTGCCCAGCGATGAGAACGCGGTCTCGTTCCGCTACCAAATGGATTGGGTTTACGAGCGGCTGCGGCGGCTCACCGACAAGCCCGTCATCGTCTGTGAATTCGGCGCGATTGACGACCGCCACCAGGCAGCGTGGACCGAAGCCGCCTTGCTGGACCTCGTGGGGGGACGCTGGCCAAAGGTCATTGGCTTCTCGTGGTGGAATGCCGCCTTTCGGAATGACCCGGTGACCGGCCGATGGTCGAACATGCGAGTCCAGGACAGCCCCGCGCTTTGTGCCGTCTTTCGCAAGTACGTGCGCCGGAACCGGGCCGTGATCAGTCACCCGATTTCCCGTTTGGTGATCCAGAAGGAACCCTGAGCGATTGTCCGTGCGGTTGGCGCCCAGTCCGCACCAGAACGCATCAACGGAACCGGACTGCTCAAGATCCGCACAGACCCGACACTCGGATATGCCAGCAGCACGAATTCGCCGTGGCGTCACGCGTGTGAAGGTTGCCTTGGGCTCCTAAGGGTTGCCGCATATAATAAAGGCTTCAGCATCGGGGGGAATCAATGGATCGTCAGGCGGCGTGGGATCTGCTTTGCGAATACACGAAGAACGAGAATCTGAGAAAGCACGCGCTTGCCGTCGAAGCGTGCATGGTGGCCTATGCCCGCAAGCTCGGCGAAGACGAGGACAAGTGGCGTGTCGTGGGTTTGATTCATGATTTCGACTATGAAGTGTACCCGAACGCGCCCGACCATCCTCTGAAAGGCAGTGAGATCCTTAAGGAGAGGGGCTATCCCGAAGAAGTCCGCCGCGCGATCTTGGGTCACGCGGATTACACCGGTGTCCCGCGCGACACGCAAATGGCCAAGGTGCTGTTCGCGTGCGACGAACTGGCAGGCTTCATCACCGCGTGCGCCCTGGTTCGCCCGGATCGCCTCACCACGCTCGAGGCCAAATCGGTTCGCAAGAGGATGAAAGACAAAGCGTTTGCGCGCTCGGTGAGCCGCGAGGACATTGTCAAAGGCGCGGAAGAGCTGGGCGTCCCCCTCGACGAGCACATCACGTTCTGCATCGAAGCCATGCGAGGGATTGCCGAAACGTTGGGGCTCGCGGCGGCGTCTCCACCTGCCGCACCCCAGTAACTTCTGTCTGGGCCAAGCCACTCGTGACGCCGGAAAGGCGTGATTCGAAATGCCCAGAGGAGGACACACGGATGCCGAAAACGGAGCGCAAGGCGAAGGGCCGGGAGAAAACCAAACCGCGAAAATCCACCCGCGGGCGCGAGCGCCCCTCCGCGCAACAGGATGGCGCGCTCCGCGAGCACTTGCTTTATCTGCTTCGCGGTGGCGGAGCCCATCTGGATTTTGAGAAGGCGATCGCGAACCTGCCCGCCGAGCTCCGCGGCGTAAGGCCGGAGGGACTGCCCTTCACGGTCTGGGGGCTCCTCGAGCACCTGCGTATTGCGCAGTGGGACATCCTGGAGTTCAGCCGCAACACCAAACATGTTTCCCCTAAGTGGCCCGCCGGCTATTGGCCCGAAGGCGATGCTCCGCCGGACGACACGGCGTGGGCGAAAAGCGTGAAGGCGTTCCGGAGTGACCTGAAGGCCATGCAGGATTTGGTCAAGAACCCGAGGACGGACCTCTATGCGCGCATCCCGCATGGAGAGGGGCAGACGATTCTTCGCGAAGCGCTGCTCGTGGCCGATCACAACGCCTACCATCTCGGCCAACTCGTGCTCGTGCGGCGATTGCTGGGCGCGTGGCAGGAAGGGTAGGCATCGCAGCACGGAGCGCAGCAGCGGAGATCTGTAGCGGCGGACTCTGACCGCCGTCTTTGACTGTCAACACTCTTCCACCCTCATAGAGCGCTACGACACGAACGCGCATCAAACTTATTACAAATTGACCTTCTGAAGGTAGGTTGGGACAGCGAGATCCCAGCGCAGTTGCTCGCTGATACGTCCTCGCAAAGCTTCGGTGGCGGGCGGCTCACCGTGCACGAGAAATGTCCGCTGCGGAGCCCTGCGGAACTGGCCCAGCCAGCCGAGCATCTCGCGGTAATCAGCGTGGGCGCTGAGATTCTCGAGGGTCTCGATCCGCGCGCGAATGCGTACTTCGCGGCCGTGCATCTTCACGGCCTCGGCTCCCGACTGGATGGTCCGGCCGCGCGTTCCCGCCGCCTGAAAGCCCACAAGAATAATTGTGTTGCGATGGTCCGGCAGGCAGCGCTCCAAATGATGCAGAACACGGCCGCCGGTCGCCATGCCGCTCGCCGAGATGATGATCATCGGATAGTGAGCGGTGTTGAGGGCAATCGATTGTTCCTTGGTGCGATCGAAGTGCACATCGGGCGGGGAAAAAGGTTTCAGGCCGCGCGACTCTACCGCTTGTGTTTCCAGGTCGTGCTCTTCCTTGTGACGAAGATAAATGTCCGTGACGTCGATGCCCATCGGGCTGTCGACATGAACGGGGAGGGAGTGCATCTTCCCTTCCTCGATGAGCTCCCGGAGCACGTACAGCAACTCCTGAGTGCGGCCGACAGCGAAGGAAGGAATCACCACCGTGCCGCCACGACTGGCAGTGGCTTCCACGATAGCGGCAAGGCGCGCGCGAAAGTCATCCTGCGGGTGAAGGCGGTCACCGTAGGTGGATTCGACCAAGAGATAATCCGCTCCGTCAGGCACGACGGGCTCATAAAGAATCAACTGCGGAAAGCGCCCCAGGTCGCCGGAGAAAAGGACCTTGCGAGCGGTACCGTTATCGCGGACGGTCACTTCAATCATCCGGGCTCCCAGGATGTGCCCGGCCCGGTGGAAGCGCAGCGTGTAATGCGCGGAGAGCTCGAGTGTCTGCGTGTCATCAATGGCCCGAAAGAATTCCAGCGACTTGACGGCCTCGTCGTAGGTGTAGAGCGGCAACGCTGGCTTGTGCTTGCTGAAACCTTTGAAATTGGCATATTCCGCGTCTTCTTCCTGCAGGTGCCCGGAATCCGGGAGGACCAGGCGAGCCAGCTCAACGGTCGGTGCGGACGCAAGAATCTGGCCGCGAAAGCCGTCTTTGATGAGGCGGGGAATGTAACCGATGTGATCCAAATGAGCGTGGGTCAAGACCAGCCACTGGATGCTCGAAGCAGGGATCGGCAAAGGATTCCAGTTGCGCAAACGCAATTCCTTGTCGCCCTGAAAGAGCCCGCAATCAATCATCAGGCGCTCGCCGCCCGCCTCCAGGAGATACTTGGAGCCAGTCACCGTTCCGGTCGCCCCGAGGAATGTCAAAGTTGCCATGATGTATCAGGCAGCGGGCAGTGGGAGGAGTTTTAGTTCGGGCATAGGGAAATCCTTGACGTTGTCCGTGGCCAGGGTGAGATTCAAGCTGAGGGCGACTGCTGCGATAAAGGTATCAGGGAGGCTGAGAGTCCTGCCCTTGCGTTGCCAATCCCGCCTCAACTCCCCAGCCCGCCGCGCCACTTCCCGACTGATCGCGACAAATTCCAAGCTGTCGATGAACTCGCTTGTAATCTCGGCTTCGCCCAACCGAATGCCCGAGTACACCTCCGCCACATTGATCGCAGTGCAGGCCAATTCGTAACCCTGCTCGACCAATGACCGAAGCAGTTCACGACGCCCCCGGCGCTGACGTAAAACGTCAATGATCACCGAGGTGTCGAGCAGAACAGTCATCCACGCCTCGAGCGAAGGCGGCGACGAGACGCCTGGTCAGACTCCCGACGTAACTTCTTGACCCAGGCTGCGGCCCCGCCAGCTTTTTCGATATCGGGATGGTCGGCAGGATTCCAGGCTGGCACATCTTGCGCCAGGAACGCCAGCAAGCGGCGCCGGCGGAGTTCCCGAGCGGCTACTTCCGCGAGGAAGGCGCTGCGTTTCCGCTGGCCAACCAAGGCGTCAATCTCGGTGACCAAGCCTTCGGGAAGAATAACGTGGGTTCTATGCTGTCCCATAATTAATCCCCTGCCGATGGGACTTACTGTAGCATTTTCCAGTTGAGGCCGTCAACCTCCGGCGTCGTCGTCCGGCCCCCCCGCTTCGGCGCAGGCCTCATATCACCACCGACTCCTGATATTCCCCAAATGCCTGCCGCAATGCATTCGAAACCTCGCCGACGGTCGCGTAAACCTTCACCGCCTCAAGGATGGGGGGCAGGAGATTGCGGTCACTCCGGGCGGCACTCTCGACTTCTTGCAACGCCGCGGCCACGCGGGCGGCATCGCGCCGTGCGCGCAGGTCGCGCAGGCGAGCGATCTGTCCGCGCTCGATTTCCGGATCAATATGCAGCGTCGGCGGCGTGGGAGCATCCGACACGTAGCGGTTGACTCCCACCACCACACGCTCACCCCCTTCCACGCTCTTCTGGTGCTCGTAGGCGGCCTGCTGGATCTCGCGCTGGATATAGCCGGATTCGATGGCGCGCAGGACTCCCCCCATGCCGCCGATCTTTCTCAGGTATTCCTCCGCAGCCCGTTCGATGCGATCGGTGAGGTTCTCGAGCGCGTAAGACCCTGCCAGGGGGTCCACGCTGTGCGCCACGCCGCTTTCCTGCGCGATGATCTGCTGCGTCCGCAAGGCCAGGAGGGCGGAGGCTTCGGTGGGCAGCGCGAGCGCCTCGTCGCGGGCGTTCGTATGTAAGGATTGCGTCCCGCCCAGTACGGCCGCCAGCGCCTGCAATGTCACGCGGACGATGTTGACGTCCGGCTGCTGCGCGGTGAGCGTCGAGCCGGCAGTCTGCGTGTGAAAGCGCAACATCCAGGAGCGGGGATTCTTTGCCGCAAAACGCTCGCGCATCAGGCGGGCCCACAGGCGGCGGGCGGCGCGGAATTTGGCCACTTCCTCCAACAAGTCATTGTGCGCGGCGAAAAAGAAGGAGAGGCGCGGCGCGAAGTCATCCACGTCGAGGCCGCGCGCGCGAGCGGCTTCGACATAGGCGATCGCATTGGCGAACGTGAACGCCACCTCCTGGACGGCGGTTGAGCCGGCCTCGCGGATGTGATAGCCGCTGATCGAGATGGTGTTCCACTCCGGCACGCGCTCCTGGCAGAAGGCGAAGATGTCCGTGACAATCCGCAGCGCGGCTTCTGGCGGATAGATGTACGTGCCCCGTGCGATGTATTCCTTGAGCACGTCGTTTTGGATCGTTCCCGAGAGCTTCTTCGGGTCGGCCCCGTGTTTTTCCGCCACCGCCAGATAGAGCGCCAAAAGGATGGCGGCGGTGGCGTTGATAGTCATGGAAGCTGAGACGCCCTCGAGCGGGATGCCCGCGAATAGGACCTCCATATCCTCCAGAGAGTCAATGGCGACTCCCACCCGGCCCACCTCGCCGCGGGCGAGGGGATGGTCGGAATCGAGGCCAATCTGCGTGGGAAGGTCGAAGGCCACCGAAAGGCCCGTCTGCCCCTGAGAAAGGAGGTAACGGAAGCGCGCGTTCGACTCCTGCGCCGTGCCGAAGCCCGCGTACTGGCGCATCGTCCACAGGCGGCCCCGGTAGCCACTGGGGTGGATGCCGCGCGTGAAAGGGTATTCGCCCGGAATGCCCAGATCCTGCTCTGGGGCCCATCCCGCCAAGTCCTCGGGCCGATAGGATTCCTTCAGTTCGAGGCCCGACGAGGTGCTGAATTTCTTTCCGGCCTTCTCGTTGTCCCGAGAATCCATAGTGGGAGACGCTGAGAGCCTGGAGGAGCAAGGCACCGTGTCACAACTACTGACCGTTGGGCAGTTTCCTGTGCCCTCCGCCACGGAATCCTATCGTACGCTGCGCGCTTTCAAAAAGGAATAAAGGCAAAAGATGAACAGTAGGCCCGTAAAGCCCGCGAGCAATCCAAAGCGGACCAACCCCACGGAGGGGGACCTTTGATAGTACTGCCACTCCGCAAATGAGACGCTAGCTCCAGCCACAGTCAGCACCAGGAAAATCAGGCCGACCAACATGTGGAAAAGGCGCTCTGCGTGGCGAAGCCAGCGCCCGAAGAGTTCTCCGAGCTTGTCCAAAGTTTTATCCCGACCTTCGGTCCGACGATCGTATCCAAAGTCCATCTTAGAAAGGAATCGCGAGTCAGTCAAAGTTCGCCCCCCATACCTGGGGGCATAGGCCTGCAAAACCTATCCGGCCTTGATTTCCGATGTGCAGGCAGGGCAGCGAACTGCCTTTAGAGGGATCGCGGTCAGGCAGATTGCGAATTCCTTGAATTCTTTGAGCATCGCCTGCCTCCGCGGCTGAGATTTGACTTAGATTGGCTCTTGTGGCCCCAAACCCGGGTTTCTATAAGCTCGACCGTCCGCTGCGACCTATGTCCCGCAGCAGGGATTATACCAGCGTCCCTGGCCCCAGGCGATGCAGGCACGCGACCTTTCCGCGAGGGCCTGCTGGATTGCGACGGAGGGTGGCGAGCGGAGATGGGCTGGCACTCAACTCAAAGGAACAGCGTGATTTATGGGTGCTCCTTGACACACCTTTGAGGCGAATCATAGAATCAACCTGACGGTCGAACCTGAGGATGCGGGGTGGCCTGTGGAACTTGACGAACAGTTCAAGCGGCTGGCAAAAGAACTCGGCTATGCAATTAACGAAACGCTGGCGGATTCGGATCGCATTGCCGGAGTTATGGGGCGCATTCGCGCGGCGGGTTACGACCTCTTTTTGGTCCTCGAAGTCACCATCGGCTTCAACAAGCGGGGGGACGGCAACGTTCTTCACCGGCAGAGACTCATGCCTGAAAAACACTCTGAGGCGGCGTTCCAGTTGACCAACCAGGATGCGCAATTCCTCCGCGAGTTAAAGATCAGCGTCGAGGACGACACCCGCTAGTGCCACCCGTCCTCGGGCCCTTCGCTTGACACGCAACCTGCCTGAGTCTACGATTCCCCTCATGCAGTACCCTCCCGTGCGCCCGCCAGCGGTGGCGGGGCGCTTCTATCCGGCGAGAGCGGAAACGCTCCATCGGGACGTGGAAAAGTACCTTGCCCCCCCACCGGAATCTGCGGAAAAGATCGAGAATGCTCTGGGCTGCGTGGTCCCGCACGCCGGCTACATGTACTCGGGCCATGTTGCCGGGGCGGTCTATCGTCGGCTGCCGGCACGCGCGTCCTACGTGATTCTCGGGCCGAACCACACCGGCCGTGGGGCGCCGGTGGCGATGATGTCAAGCGGCCGTTGGCTGATGCCGCTTGGCGAGGTCGCTATCGAGGGCGATCTCGCCCATCAAATCCATCAGGGCTGCCGCTTGGTCACCGACGACGCCGCGGCGCACGCGGACGAGCACTCCCTCGAAGTCCAATTGCCGTTCCTGCAGCGGACGGTCAAGGATTTCCACTTTGTGCCCATTGCCATTGGCGCCACGCGCTATGCGGGCCTCGAAGCGCTGGGCCGAGGGCTCGCCCAAGCCGCGCGGCATGTGAGCGCGCCTTTTTTGGTCATCGCCTCAAGTGATATGAACCACTACGAGCCGGACGGCATTACGCGCGTCAAGGATGGAAAGGCGATTGAGAGGATTCTGGCTCTTGACCCCGAGGGGCTTTACGAGGTGTTGCAGCGCGAAGACATCTCCATGTGCGGGTACGGCCCGGCGATTGCCATGCTCACCTTTGCCAAGGAAATGGGCGCGCGGCAAGCCGAGCTGGTCAAATACGCCACCTCCGCCGACACGAGCGGTGACCGCTCGGCGGTCGTCGGGTACGCCGGAATCATCGTTTCCTGACTGCCGATCCGGTCCCCCAATTGCGATTCGAGAGCGAATGCAGCGAAAAAAGGACCGGAACCGAATGAATCAGTTCCGGCCTTCGTTGTGCCTTTGGGAATGAGCTAGCGCCGGAAGTTGGAGGAGGGGCGCCCCGCGCCGCCTGCTCCACCACTATGCCCTCCGCCGCCGGAAGATCCTCCGCCCCAGCCTCCCGAACCGCGTGATCCGCCACTGGAGCTGCTGCCCGAACTGCCAGTCGAGCGAGGGCCGCTGGAAGCCCCAGAATTCCCGCCCCCGCTTCCCCCGACGCTCTCTGAACGTGACGATGAGCCGACTGAGGAACCGGCGCGGGAGCCACTGTCGGTTCGCGGCGTGGCGCTCGGGACCGAGCGCGGAGCCGCAGAGGCGCCGGACGAGGAGTCGCCGGGACGCGTCACAGCCCCGCGTGGGGCAACAAAACCACCCAGACTGCGGTCTCTTGACTCCCCGTCATCAGAGCGGGTCGCCCCAGGCACGGCCCTGGGTGCTTGGGTCGGACCGGGCCGCGTGCCGACGTCGGTCCCGGAGCTGGTCGTCGGGTTGTTCTCACGAGGCCCCGGCTGTCTGCCGAACAAACCCGAGGAAGAAGAAGTCGTAGCCGCGCCAGGACGGGCCGCGGCGGGCGACGACGGGGCGGACACCGGATGCGGCGGCTTGGCAGGATTGTTGACGTAGCTCTGGCGATCCGGGTCGAATACGATGCTTGGTTCATTGGCTGCCGGTCGCCGGCTGCCGACCGCGCCCGCCGCCGGGGAGTTGGTAAGAGCGCGACCCGTCGAAGGCCCGCTTGTCACGGTGGGCTGATTGTCCGCGCCGGGTGTGCGGGTTGGCAACCTTCGCCCGAAAGAACTGCCCACTTGGATGGGCGACACTGCTCTGGAGATGGAGGGGTTCCCCGGCAACATCGCCTGACGCTCCGGCGCGAGATCTGGGCGCGGAATGCGCCGTCCCTGAAAAGTGCTAGTCCACTGAACGTCCTCAGTCCGGATAGGCCTGCCGTTGCGAATCGCGTCGTCGCCGACCGTCATCACACATCCTTGGGCGGCGGGGCAATTAATCTGGGTCCCGTCCACGAGTGGCGACTTCGGGGCCCAGCCGACCCAGCCCGGTCCGCTGTACCAGTCGACGACGGCAGGCTGCCACATGCCAACACCCGTCGGAATCCAACTCCAGCCCCACGTTGGGTTATAAATCCAGGCCCCATAGTGGTAGGGGAGCCAGCCCCAAGGCTCATAGGAGATCCAGGTATACCCGAACGAGGGATACCAACACCAGCGCCCGGCGGTGAACGGCGACCAGCCGCGGCCAACGGCGGGTATCCAGCCCGGGCCGTAACCGGGCAGGTTCACCCAGTTTCCGTAAAAGGCGAGATCCACGACGCCGTACATCAAGTCGTTTACATTGGTTGAATACGGCACGGGAACGCCTGCGCTCTGGACCGTCTCCATTTGGTCCTCACGCTGTTCGACCCACTCGTCCCAGGCGTCCTTGGTAATGCCCTGCGAGATCTGGAAGGGATCCTCCTGGCCGGGGGCGATTTCGAGCACGGTGTTCTCGCCGAGCGTACCGGTGCCCTCCGGGCTCATCACTTCCACGGAGCCCCTGAAGACTTTTACCATCAGCATCCCTTCCTCGACATCCACGCGGAAGCGGGTCTTGCCGCGCGGGGTAAGGGTTGTGTCCCCTGCCGTCACCCCATAGAAATCGCCCCCTTCCGGCAGCGCGTTGAAAGTGGCATAGCCCTGGTCGAGGGTGATGCGATTCACCTTTGCCCCGCTCGCCGCGAGCGCCAACTGGGTGAATTCGAGAAAGGAGAGCTGTCCGAGGCGGACGGTGGAGGAATTCTCGAACTCCACTTCCGCAAAGCTGTTCTCCGCCGTTTGGAGCTTGAAGCCTTCCTGGAGGGGGGTGTTGACGGGGGCCTCAGCCCATTCGTCCACATCGGGTCTCTGGACCGTGACGGTCCCTTCGGTGAAGCTCAAACGGACGATGCGCGCGTGGGAATAATCCTCTGCCTGGCCGCGGACGCCCGTGAATGCCGCAAAAAGGAAGACACCAATTCCAATAAGAGCAAGCCGCTTGGGGACTCTCATGGCAGGTCTCCTTCCCGTCGGGACAGATGGGCGTAAACCCGACAAGCACCATACACCCTCATAGACGCGTGCCGCGAGGCGTCGGTTACCTCTTGTGGGGATGGCGTCCCACATGTTCAAGAGCGTCGGCGCGTAGGCTAGTTTGGGCCTTGCAGGCGCTGTAAGATCGTCTGGGCGCGGGCCTGGGCCAGGTGCAGGAAGCGCGGGTTGTTGGCGATCTTCTCGAGCGCCGGAACCATGAGTTCGGGATCGGCCAGGGCGCGCTTGTCGAGGTCAATTTGGATCTGCAGCAGTTCCCGCGGGAGGCTCAAGTGGTCGTACTTCATGGCGTGTTCGAGGGTCAGAATGTGCTGCTCGACACTGGCGATCTTCTCGAAAAGGTCCACCAGCACTTGCGCCTCATGGCGCTCGGTGTAGTTGAATTCCACCTCGTTTCGCTGGCCATCCTGTTCGTAAACGAAGGTCTTGAGGCCGAGATTCGCCACTTTCTTGTGGCTCTCCAGCTCCACCCCGTGGAAGTTGTCCAATCCCTCCGCGAGGTTGAAGAGCCGCTGCGTTGTCTTGGCGGAGAGCTTCAGGTGATTCGGCGAAGGCGGCTCGTCGAGCTTGCGACCTTCGTAGCTCGCCTCACCCTGGGATTCGACGCTGATCCAGAGGTACTCCGGCACGCTTCCCTTGAGGACCTTGGTGTAAGTGAGCCGCGCGCCATCCGCCGGCGCCCAGGCGGGTGAAAAGCCGGCCAGCAGGAACGCATAGGCCACAGGCCCCGCGAACCAGCTAGCACGCAGGTGGGTGGGTCGTCCCTTTTCCGTCATGCCCCTTTAGATGGCTCTTCCGCGGTTAATGTTTGCCACACAATATCGGCCCCCAGGAAATCGGCTGAGGCCGTTCCACGGACCGAAGGGAGATTCTCAAAGCTCCGGAGGCCGTTCCCGCAGGCGAAGCCGCCGGTTACTTCGCTTGCGCCAGCGCGTGCAATTCCGCTTCCTCGATCTCGAAATTGGCGTACACGTGCTGGACATCGTCGTGGTCCTCGAGCTCTTCCATGAGCCTCAGCATCTGCTGGGCGCCCTTGCCGCTCACTTTCACATTCGACTGGGGGACCATGGCGATTTCCGCGGTTTGAGGCGCCACGTGGGCGGCCTTGAGCTTTTCCACGACTTGATGAAACGCCTCCGGCGAGGTGATGATCTCCCACTGGCTGCCGTCGTCGCGCATATCCTCGGCGCCCGCCTCGGTGATGAGGTTCAGGAGGGTCTCTTCATCCGTGTTCTCTTTCCCCACCACCACGTATCCCTTTTTGCCAAACATCCACGAGACGCAGCCGTGCTCGCCCAGGTTGCCGCCGTTCTTCGAGAAGATATGGCGAATCTCGGAGAGGGTGCGGTTGCGGTTGTCGGTGGCGACCTCGAGCATCATGGCCACGCCGCCCGGGCCGTAGCCCTCGAACGTCACTTCTTCGTAGGTCGTGCCAATGGCGGTTCGCAAGCGGGGATTCGAGTCGGCGTCACCTCCGCTGATGCGCGCGGCCACCGTGATTTCCTTGATCAGTTTGGTGAAGACTTTTCCCCGGCGAGCGTCGGCCGCACCCTTCTTGTGCTTGATGGTTGCCCACTTCGAATGGCCAGACATAGCACTAATTCCCTTCCCTTGAATCCAATTCACACCGGCAACCTTGGAGGCGCTATAGGGTCTTCCGAAGGTTGCGTTGATGAGGGCAAAACTCCCAACAAATGCTACCACAAGCCCACACGGGAAGCTATGGAACTGCGAGGCACGATGGAAGATACGGGCTCGACGGCTTGGCCTGTTTCCGCCCCGGCGCGGGACGATGGCGAAAGAGCCAAAGGCGTCCCGATGTAATTCATCGGGACGCCTCTTGCCCTACGTTCGGATGGATTTCCGGCTGGGGACTAAAAGATGAGTTTCATCCCAAACTGAATCTGTCGCGCGCTGGTAGTCCCATCCGGCTGGGTCACGGTGGCGGACGACTGGCCGAAGATGCCAGAGTTCTGGATGAAATTCGCTCCATGAGAATTCGGATCCGCCGGCTGAATGAACCACACCCGGTTAAAGAGATTGTAGAACTCGAAGCGCAGTTGCAGCTTCAGCTTCTCAGTAAGACTCTGGTCCTTCAGCAGAGAAATGTTCCAGTTGTTGGCTCCCGGGCCGAAAAAGCTATTGCGGCCCAGATTTGGCGCCGTGTCGTAAGCTGCCAAGCCGAAAGCGCTTACCGGTGGTCCCGTCTGCGTGCGCGGCGCGCCAGCCGGGATTGCCGGCGAGGCGATGAGCTCGGCGCGGTCGGAGAGCCCCGCGTGCTGATTGTCGCGGTTGCCGAAGATGTCATAAGGTAT
>JAIQGH010000089.1 GCA_020072655.1 Terriglobia bacterium
TGGTCGATATGCCCGATAACTGCTAAATTTAAATGTGGTTTCTCTGCCATAATATTTCTCCTTTATATTTATTGAAGATTGTTTTGTGTTCGTATTGTTGTTTTGGTTTTTAAACCTTCCGTTAAAAAGTCCCTTCGTACCCTACCCCGCATTTAAATACGGGGTCTGTGAGGTCATCACGGACTTATGAAATCACTGGGTTTTGGCAGTTCGAGTTTGAGTCCTTTCCTTTGTCTGATACCAGTTACGATTTCAGTAAGCATATTCAGCCTATTAATGTTTTATTAATTAGTTCTCGCAATTTTCTATAGCGATTAAGCGAGCTAATAACCGATGAGGAATCCGATCTGACGTTTGCGTTGGCGAGCGCCAGGGCGCACTCGGCCAGTGAGCCCTCGATGTCACGCTGCTTCCAGAGGATCAGCGCCATCAGCCGATGCCCTTCCGCGGCGCGGGGGCTGCGGGCAAGAATCGCATTCGCTTCTCGCGCGGCGCCCTCCTGGTCGCCCCGGCGGAGGTGGTTCAACCCCAGTTGCTCGCGCGCCGCAAGATAATCCGGGCGGAGCCTCACCACGCTCCCTAGCAATTCCTCGGCACGGCGCGCCTGTCCCATCTCCCCCAGCACCACCGCCAGATGATAGCGGCTCTCGACATCGCCGGGGTCGAGCGCGACCGCCTTCTCGAGCAGCCCTCGGGCCGCGACCGACCGTCCGGTTCTTACCAAAAGCTCTGCCAGCAACGCTGGCCCAGACCAAGATGCGCCTCGGCAAGCCTGGGGTCGATTTCGAGCGCCGCCTTGAAAGCCTCTTCCGCTTTGCCCTCCTCGCCGACAGCGTGATACGCGCGACCCAATAGCAGCCGCGCCTGCGCTTCGAGTGCCGGTGTTCGGGCGAGTTCCCCCGCCTTCCTGGCCTCATCCAGCGCGCCGGATTTGTTTCCCGTCGCCAGGTACACGTCGGCAAGTGTCAGGCGCAAGTCCGCGTCATCTGGCCGGAGAGCCACAGCCTTGCTCAGTTCGGCCAGCGCGGTGGCTTGATAGTCCAGAGCCGAAAGCCCGTGACTCGTCTCCCCTTCCCCCGGCGGCTGCCAGCTCAGCGTCCAGGCGAGCTTCCCCAGCTCGAAATGCGCTTCCGCATTGTCGGGAGCAAGACGTGAGGCGACGGTCAGCTCGCGCAGGCCGGCCGTTTTTTCGCCGCGATGCCACAGCGCCATGCCCAGGCCGCGATGCGCCTCGGCGAGCTCCGGCTGGATCTCGATGGCTTGGCGAAACGCCGCCTCTGCGCCTGCGGCGTCACGCTGCTCGAGCAACCTATAGCCCCGCGTCACCAGCGCTGCCGCCTGATCTGCCGCCGGGGGTGCCGCGACCGTCTGGGCGCGAGCCAAGGCGCTCGATGAGGCGCAAAGGAGTAGAAAGGAGACTAAAGAGGCTGCGGAAAAACTCGTCGCGGGTGTCATTCTGAGGAGCCGCAGGCGACAAAGAATCTCGTAAGTCCTCTGTTTGGGAAACTGCAGATCCTTCGCTCCGCTCAGGATGACATTGTTCAAGCGTTTTTCCACAGCCTGTAAAGCCGCTCGGACGTACATGTTCGAACCGTCCACATCCAAACGTTCAGGGCGCCGTGCGGATTTGTTCCTGATCACGAATGATGATCTCCGCCCGCCCCTGGTATTCGGTAACCAGCCCGCGGAGTTCGACGCTGCGTCCCTTTAGCGCACCCAGATCACCGAACTTGGCCCGGTCTTCCGCAAAGACGACGCTGGCAAAAGGACAACTACGGTAGTCTGGGCAGAAATCGAAGAAAGTATTCCCGTTTCGCGATGTGTATACGCGCAGGATGCGTCCGGTGACGCAACCCGGCTGGCCGACCAGCGGGCCGGCCGCCGTGATGTCGACACAGGGAATCTCGTCAGGGACCTTGGCGACAGCACGCTCCGATGGTGTGGGCCTCCCGTGCCGCAGCCCGTACCGGTAGGCGAGCAAGGCGCTGAAAATGGACGCGACGAGAATGACAACCACAATGACCAGTAGTTGTTTTCGACTCAATTCATCGCTCCGGCCACTCGGCCGCTGCAGAACATCTTCCGGCACAATCGCCAACCGCGCAGTATATCAAGCCGGACGACTGGGGGGCGGCATGATTGGGCGCGCAGCGCAGATTGTGCGAAGTCGGAGCGAATCGAGCGAGGGATCGCGCTAACCACGGGGATTTATTGAGGGGAAATGGACTTCTGGGCGCACCTAACCCCATTGATGTGCAGGAGTCTCCGTCTATTTTGACACGCGTCAAGTTTCTATCCCCAGATTTGCGCACGATGGGTAACTGAAATGCTCGCTAGAACGGGCGGAGCGCCAAATTCCGACAAGAAGTCTGAATTTGGTGGGCGATATCGCCGCTCTTCGAGGTGACAATGCCCGATTCTCCCGCCAGTGCATCGCGGAGCCGCAAGTTTCGGGGCATGGTGCATATCAACTGGGATCGCTGTAAGGGTTGTGGGTTTTGCATTGAGTTCTGCCCCCCTAAAGTTCTAGCGTTTTCAGAAAGTTACAACTCCCACGGCTATCACCCGCCTTATCTCACCAATGAGCAGGGGTGCACCGGCTGCGACCTCTGCGGCCTCTACTGCCCCGATTTCGCAATCTTTGGCATGCGTGTGCCGATGGAAACATCCGAAGCGGAGGTGGCGGTCCGTGAAGGCTAACCCTGCCGGAGTGCTAACCGGCGCGCACTTCCTGGACGGCGACCAAGCATGCTGCGAGGGCGCGCTCGCCGCGGGCGCAGACTTCGCGGCCGGTTACCCCATTACGCCTTCGACAGAAGTCGTGGAGCGGTTCGCGGCACGCGTGCCAACCGTCGGCGGGCTCTTCATTCAATTGGAGGATGAGCTCGCCTCCTCGATCGCCATTCTGGGCGCTGCGTGGGCGGGCAAGAAGGTGTTCACGGTAACTTCCGGGCCGGGCTTCTCGCTGATGATGGAACACATCGGCCTTGCCGCCATGACGGAAACGCCCTGCGTCTTCGTTGATGTGCAGCGCGGCGGACCGTCAACCGGACTGCCCACTCTCCCTGGTCAGGCGGACATGATGCAGGCGCGCTGGGGCTCGCACGGCGACTACGCGATCATTGCCCTTTGTCCCAACTCGCCGCAGGAATGCTTTGACCTGATGATTGACGCTTTCAACCTCGCCGAACAGTACCGCGTGCCGGTGCTCTTCATGATGGACGAGTGCGTCGGCCACATGACGGAAAAGGTCGTCATACCTTCCGCTGACGCGATCGAGATTTATCCGCGACGCTTCACTTCCCTGCCGCCCGCCGAATACAAACCCTTCAAGCCCAGCCCCGACGGTGTGCCGGAGATGGTGAAGGCGGGAGACGGTTATCGGTTTCACATCACGGGGCTGACGCACGATGAGCAAGGTTATCCGGCCATGACTTGGCGCGCGCAAGAGAAGCTGGTGCGGCGGCTCGTGGAGAAGGTCCGCAAGAACGCCGACAAAATCGTCCGCGCGGAGGAGTGTGACCTCGAGGACGCCGAGGTGGTCGTGCTGGCTTACGGCATCACCAGCCGGGTGGCGCTGCGCGCTCTGCAGATGGCGCGAGCGGAAGACATTCGCGCCGGGCTGCTGCGGCCTATCGTGGTCTGGCCATTCCCGGAGAAGCGCTTGCGCGAGCTGGCGGAGAGAGTCAAGGCGTTCGTCGTTGTAGAGATGAACTACGGCCAAATGGTGTACGAAGTCGAGCGTTGCGCAGGCGGCAAGACAAAAACCGTGCTCGTCGAACATGGCGGCGGGACGGTCCACGATCCCGAGCAAGTTCTCACGGTTATCCGGGAGGCAGCCCGATGAGCACCGCGCCGGCGGTTCAAGCCGCCATCAATCCGGTCGAGCCCTTCCTGCGCTCTGACCGCATGCCGCACATCTGGTGCCCGGGATGCGGCATCGGCACGACGGTGAATTGCTTTTCGCGGGCGCTGGTGGACTCCAAACTGGATCTCGATAAGGTCGCCATCGTCTCCGGGATCGGATGCACGGGGCGCGTGGCCGGCTATCTGCGGCTCGATTCCTTCCACACGACGCACGGCCGGGCCATTCCTTTTGCCACCGGCCTGAAGCTCGCAAATCCTGAACTGACCGTGGTGGTCTACAGCGGCGACGGCGACTTGATCGCCATCGGGGGAAACCACTTCATCCACGCTGCGCGCCGCAACATCGACCTGAAGATCATCTGTGTCAATAATTTCATCTACGGAATGACCGGCGGCCAAGTGGCTCCCACCACGCCCGTGGGCGCCACGGCGACCACGACGCCCTACGGATGTTTTGAACGGCCGTTCAACCTGCCTTTCCTGGCGGAATCATCCGGCGCCGTCTACGTCGCCCGCTGGACGGCCTTCCACGTGCGCCACATCGCGCGCTCGATGGTCGAAGCGTTCAACAAGAAGGGCTTCAGTTTTATCGAGATCATCTCGCCCTGCCCCACGCTCTACCAGCGGCGGAACAAGCTCGGCGACGGCCTGGATACCATGAAGCTTTATAAGCAGAAGAGCGTCATCAAGAACGGGGCGAACACGCGCGACGTGGATATCGCCTTCGGCGGCGAAATTATTGTCGGCAAGTTCGTAGACATCGAGCGGCCCACGCTGCACCAGACGATGGACCAGCAGTTTCGGCAGGTGCTGAAAGACCGTTACGCAGGTCTGGGAGGCCGGGGATGACGGAAGTCCGCATTGCGGGTTTTGGCGGCCAGGGAGTGATCCTCGCCGGGATGGTTATTGGCCGCGCCGCAACGATCTACGACAACAAATTCGTCACGCTGACCCAGAGCTTCGGACCGGAAGCCCGCGGCAGCGCCTGCAGCGTGCAGTTGATCGTCTCCCCGGAGCCGGTCCTCTACCCGTACATCACGCGCCCCGACATCCTCGTCGTGATGTCGCAGGAAGCCTGCACACGTTTCTGTGCTCAGATCAAGCCCGGCGGCCTGCTCCTCTACGAACAGGACCTGATTCAATTGAGCAAGAAATGCGCCCCCGATGTTAAAACCTTCGGCATCCCCGCCACGCGTTTGGCCGAAGAACTCGGGCGCAAGCTCGTTCTCAATATGGTCATGGTGGGCTTCCTAACCGCCGTAACCGACCTCGCCTCGGCGGAAGCTGTCCGGAAGTCAGTGGCTGACTCCGTTCCCAAAGGAACCGAGAAGCTCAATCTCGCCGCATTTGAAAAAGGCTACGAGTACGGCTGCGGCCTCCTGGCTGCTCAGACTGCCGCGTGAAACAACTGCCCACCGCAAGTCCCCCCTTGACACCCACTGCATATCGAAGAACCGGCGTGCTACACTGGGGAGGACGTGGCGCGTGCGGCACGTGATGCCATCAATGGAGGGAAACGATGCGGCGAATTCTCATTTCAACACTTCTTGTCTTGTGCTTTGCTTCGAGCCTCATGGCCGCGAACAAGACGGAGAAACGGCTGCGCAACGCCGCCGACGTCCTTAGTCAAATTCTCGACATTCCCGACGATATTCCTCAGGAACTCCTCGACAAGGCCGAGTGCGTGATCGTCATCCCCTCGGTCAAGAAGTTGGCCATGGGCTTCGGAGGCAGTTACGGGCGCGGGGCGATGGTCTGCCGCAGCGGAGCGAACTACACCGGGCCGTGGGGCCCGCCGGTCATGATGCGGCGGCTGGAGGGCGGCAGCTTCGGGCTGCAGCTCGGCGGACAAGCGACCGATTTCGTTCTCCTGATCATGAACCCGAACGGGGCTGAGTCTATCTTGAGCAGCAAAGTCAAATTGGGAGCGGACGCTTCCGCCGCCGCGGGACCTAAAGGCCGCACGGCCAGCGCAGCGACAGACGCCTGGATGACCGCCGAAATCCTCAGTTATTCGCGCGCCAAGGGCCTGTTCGCAGGTGTCTCATTGGAGGGCTCGACCCTGCGCCCCGACAATGATGCCAACGAGGATCTGTACAACCGCAAAATTGAGGCCAAGGATATCGTCCGCGGAAACGAAGTGAAAGTCCCCCCCGCGGGCGCGGGCTTGGTGGAGCGCCTCCAGAAAGCCTCGCCCCACAACTTCTCTTCCTGAAAGTCGCGGCCGCGGCCTCGGGATGGAGCGCAAGCCCTCGAAGAGGCCCCTGCGCATTTCGAGAGCAGCTTTGGCGGGCGCAATCTTGACGCTGCTTCTGGTGCGGGGTAGACTCCTGATTGTGCGCCTGTAGCTCAGATGGATAGAGCGGTTGCCTCCGGAGCAACAGGTCGCAGGTTCGAATCCTGCCAGGCGTACCACTCGCCAGTTTGGGCGCTCCGCAGATCAAGTCAAAGGGTTTTCGATATTTGGGATATACGCTTGTAGGATCTAAGCCGGGGTTCGGAAGTACGCTTCTCAATAATTTGGCTCTTTGCGTCGAACCTCGCCTCACATTTACGGATTACGCCTTGTTTGCAGGTTCTAGAATCCTGGCGCCGTCCAGCAGTTATTCCAGCTTGATCTCGTCTAGCCCCTGAGTAGCAGTCAAGAATTGCTGTCCCTCCCCTTGCCACGCACCCTTCTGGAAGTCAAGTTTCACCATCCACGGATCAAGGCTGGAAAATATCCGGGGAGCAGCCCTCGAGAGAAGCGATGTAATTCCACTTTGCGAGGGAGTGTGCTAGATTGCGTCAGCATCCGGCAATCGAAGGAGACAAACCCCATGAAGTGGTTTGACTATGCAGTGCCACAATCCTTGGCGGAAACCACCCATCTCCTGTCCACCCACCCCCGAGCACGGCCACTGGCCGGCGGCACGGATCTGCTTGTGCAGCTACGTTCGGGAGCCAAAGTGACGGGCCTGGTGGTCGATGTGAAATACGTCCCCGAACTCAATGATCTCAGCTATGCCCCCACCCGTGGCCTTACGCTTGGGGCTGCGGTCCCATGCTGCCGGATTCGTAGCGATCAGGCTGTAAGGCAGGCCTATCCGGCGCTCGGCGAGGTAGCCTCTCTGCTCGGCGGCACTCAAATCCAGAATCGTGCTTCCATCGGAGGCAACCTGTGCAATGCAGCGCCAAGCGCCGATTCGGCACCTCTTCTGATAGTCCTGCGGGCCACCTGTCGGCTCGCGGGTCCCGTTGGCACCCGGGAGATCCCAGTAGAGGATTTCTGCACCGGTCCGGGGCAGAGTGCGCTCCAGAGCGGAGAGCTGCTGGTGTCATTTCATTTGCCTCCTCCGCCGAGCCATTTCGGCGCGTGCTATTTACGCTTCACGCCCCGAAATGAAATGGACATCGCGGTTGCGGGAGCAGGGGCAGGCGTAGAACTCGAGAACGGCACATTTCGGTCGGCCCGCATCGCCCTGTCGGCGGTTGCTCCCACGCCGCTGTTTGTGCGCGAGGCAGGCAACTGGCTTGCCGGTAAGCCGGCGAATGCGGAGAGCATCAACACGGCCGCGGAGATAGCCAAGGCGGCTGCCAAGCCCATCACGGACATGCGCGGTACCGCCGAATACCGCCGACACCTGTGCGCGGTGCTCACGCGTCGCGCACTCGAAGCGGCCGTACGGAGGGCGAAGGAGGCACGGGCATGACCCACACTCTGACTCGCGTTCGGACCACCATCAACGGCGAGGCCGTGGAGTTCCTCTGTGAGCCGCGGCAGAGCCTGCTCGAGTGTCTCCGCGACATTCTCGGGCTGACGGGAACCAAGGAGGGCTGCAACGACGGAAACTGCGGGGCTTGCACAGTCATCATGGACGGCCGCATCGTGAACTCCTGCCTCGTGCTGGGTGTTGAAGTCGAGGGCCGGGAGATCATAACGATAGAAGGCATCGCCCAAGGCGGCCGGCTGCATCCGCTTCAGCGAGCCTTCCTGGAAGATATGGCCGTGCAATGCGGTTTCTGCACGCCTGGATTCATCGTGGCGGTCAAGTCACTGCTGGATCAGGACGCAAACCCAAGTGAAGAGCAGATTCGCCAGTGGCTGGCCAACAATCTCTGCCGCTGTACAGGCTACGACAAGATCATTCATGCGATCCGCCAGGCTGCCGCCGAGATGCAGGAGGTGAAGGTATGAAAACGGACGATTACGTGGTTGTGGGCACACGTCCGATTCGTCACGATGGGGCGGACAAGGTCACCGGCCGCGCGCTGTTTGGAGCCGACCTTCAGCTATCCGGCCTCCTGGATGGCTACGTTTTGCGGAGTCCACATGCGCACGCGCGCATTCGGCGCATCGACGTAAGCAAAGCTCTCGCCTTCCCGGGTGTGAAGGCGGTCGTCACGGCCGCGGACCTGCCCCAGTGTCCCGATCGTCTGGTTGATTATGGCGAAGGCCCGATGCGACTGCGCCACCTTCGGGGGAATATTCTTGCCGGGGATAAGGTACTGTACAAAGGTCACGCGGTTGCTGCTGTAGCCGCCACCAGCCGTCATGTCGCGGAGGAGGCCGCGGGCCTGATTGAGGTGGATTACGAAATCCTGCCGTGCACCCTGACCGTTGTCGAGGCCATGCGGGAGGGCGCTCCGCTCCTCCACGACGACCTCCGGACCGTGGAATTTGGCGAAGAGACCGGCAGTGTCAGTAATGTCGCCGAGCACTTCCGCCACGTTCTGGGCAACGCTGATCAGGGCTTTGCTGAAGCCGACGTGATCGTCGAGCGCGAGTTCCACACTGTGACCGTTCACCAGGGGTACCTCGAGCCGCAAGCCGCTACGGCCCTGTGGAACAATGACGGACGCGTGCACATCTGGTGCAGCATCCAAGGTGCATTCTGGGCGCGTGATGCCATCAGCCTCATTCTCGGCCTTCCGCCTTCACGCGTGAAAGTGACACCGATGGAGGTCGGCGGTGCATTCGGAGGCAAAATCCGAGTGTATGTAGAGCCCGTCGCCGCACTGCTGTCGAAAAAGGCCGGGCGACCGGTAAGGATTGTCATGCCGCGCAGGGATGTCTTCGAGGCCACGGGCCCCACGCCGGGGTCTTATACCACGGTGAAGATGGGCGCTCGCACGGACGGCCGCATCACCGCCGCCCAGGCGTACATGGCTTACGAGGCCGGAGCGTACCCGGGCGCGATGGTAGGTTTTGGGGCCATCTGCGTTTTCGCCCCCTACGACATCCCCAACGTGGTCATCGACGGCTTTGACGTGGTAGTGAACAAACCCAGCACGGCCCCCTACCGTGCTCCAGGGGCCACCCAGGCCGCTTTTGCCGCGGAAAGCGTCGTGGACGAACTTGCCGAGCGACTGGGCATCGATCCAATCGAATTTCGGCTGAAGAATGCGGCCAAAGAGGGCACGCGCCGCGCGGACGGGCCGAAGTACCCCCGGATCGGGTGCCTCGAGGTGCTTGAAGCGATGAAGACGCACCCGCACTATACCGCTCCGCTTGGAGGACCGAATCGCGGGCGGGGCGTGGCCGTCGGTTTCTGGTTCAACTTTACCTTCCCTGCTAGCTGCACGATAAGTGTCAACGCCGATGGCACCGTGGGCCTGATCGAAGGCTCTACGGATCTTTCTGGCACGCGCACTAGCATAGCCATGCAGGCTGCCGAAGTGCTCGGAATCTGCGCCGGGGACGTAAACCCCACGGTTGCCGACACCGACTCGATCGGCTACACGGGCGTGACAGCCGGGAGTCACACCACCTTTGACAGCGGTTGGGCGGCGTACGAGGCTGCCCGGGACGTGATCCGGCAGATGAAGGAGCGGGCGGCGCTCCTGTGGGGACTTGACCCAACGTCCATCGAATTCGCAGGCGGCGCGTTCCGTGCCGGCGAGCGCGCCTTGACCTTCAAAGAGCTTTGCGCACGCATGGATGAGACCGGCGGCCCCATCATCGGTCGCGCCACAGTGAAGCCGGCCAGCACGGGCGGTTCTTTCGCCGGCAATATCGTGGACGTGGAGGTCGACCCCGAGACGGGGAAGGTATCGATTCTCCGGATTACTTCTGTGCAGGATGCGGGCAAGGCCATCCATCCCGGCTGCGTCGAGGGCCAGATGCAGGGCGGCGCCGCTCAGGGTGTCGGTTGGGCACTCAATGAGGAATACTTCATGGGTCCCGAGGGTACCATGCTCAATTCCAGCCTGCTCGATTACCGCACGCCGACGAGCGCCGACCTGCCAATGATCGAGACATTGATTGTCGAAGTGCCTAACCCGGACCATCCTTTCGGTGTCCGCGGTGTCGGCGAAGCGCCCATAGTTGCCCCTCCCGCGGCCGTAGCGAACGCTATCAATCGCGCCGTCGGCGTTCGCCTTCAGCGCCTACCCATGAATCCTCCCGCCGTGATGGAGGCCATCTGGAAGAAAAAGGGTTAAGCCTGTGCCGACCGTCTACATCCCGCCCTTCTTGCAGAGCCTGACGGGAGGAGAGTCTGCAGTGGAGGTGCAGGGCGCTACGGTGCGCGAGGCCCTCGACAACTTGGAAAAGGTCTGCCCCGGCATCCGTGCCAGGCTGTTGGACCAGGACCGGCTCCGGCCAAACATTCGCGCGGCCGTGGACGGGCGAATTAGCCCGCTTGGTTTGCTCGAACGGGTCTCTCCGTCGAGCGAGATTCACTTCCTCGCGGCCATAAGCGGCGGCTTAAATGGAAGGTAATACGACCAGAGGCCCGCGCCCCATCGCCGCATGAGTTCCCTCCGCTGAAAATCACCAGGCGGCAGCCGCTCTGCCTCAAGGCGTCGCGACGAGAGGCAGTAAGATGAAGCTCGCCTGGCCGGGCGTGTGGTAGACCCGTTGCACGGCCTTGCGGTAGTCGTTCGGCGTTGCCCAGAAGATGCTGGGGACAAAAGTCTGGGGATTGCGGTCGTACAGCGGAAACCAGCTCGACTGGATCTGCACCATGAGGCGATGGCCGGGCAGGAAAACGTGGTTGGCGGAAGGCAGGTCGAAGCGGTAAAGCAAAGGCTTGTCGGGCGCGAGAGGTTTGGCCGTCTCCAGGCTCTCCCGGTAGCGGCCGCGGAAGATGTCGGCCGACACCATCAACTGATAGCCGCCCATGACCGGTTGGCCGGCCACTTCGTCGGGATAAACGTCGATCAGCTTGACCACCCAGTCGGAGTCCGTGCCGCTGGTGGAGGCAACCAGATTGGCAATCGGTTGTCCGCTGATCTTCACTGGCGCCTTCAAGACGTCGGAGACGAATACCACCACGTCCGGGCGACCGGACGCTTCCCGCTGGTCGTCCACGAGCCATTGGGACCAAGTCTGACCATCCTCGTAGCCAATCGGCTGAATGGGCCGGGCGCGGAAGGGCACGGGCTTGGCGGGGTCAGAGACATATTCGTCGAATGCAGTGTCACCGGGAGCCGGGGCGGCGAAGCTCAGCTTTAGGCCGGCCGCGAGGTAGAGCGGGGTCGGTCGGATTGTGCAACCGCTCGCGCAGCCCGCCGGCCAGGCGGGCAGACGCCGCCACGCGTTGGCCCCGGTTTCGAACGCGGTGACCGGTGCGATGTCAGCCTGGGGCGCGCCATCCTTCAGGTATTGGGCCAGAAAGGGCCGCAGAATCTCCTGGCGGAAGTAAAGGGCGGTATCGCTGTTGAATCTCAACGCGCCGAGAGTGCTGCCGTCCTCGATCTCCTGTCCGTGATGCCAGGGGCCCATCACCAGAAAGACCTTGTCGTTATCGGTGTCCTTCGGCTTGACGGCCTTGTAGACGGCGATCGCGCCATAGATGTCCTCCTGGTCCCAAAGGCTGTGGACCAGCATCACCGGCACTTTCAGGGGTTGGGTGGCCAAGAGTTTGTCCACCGCCTGATCGCGCCAGAAGGCGTCGTAGCTCGGGTGGGCCAGAATCTTCTGCCAGAATCCCAGTTGTTCGAGACCGTGGCGGCGCCCGAGCTCGCCCGCCGATCCCGCCTCCATAAACGTGTCGTAGTCGTCAAAGTGGCTGGTCCACCACTTCTCCTCCGACTTGCGCGTCGCCTCCTGTTCGTAGACATAGTCCACCATCTGCTGGCGACAGGCGCCGTTGTGGAACCAGTCGTCGCCTATCCAACCGTCCACCATGGGATTCATCGGCACGGCCACTTTGAGCGCGGGGTGGGGGTTGACGAGCGCCATCAAGGGCAGAAAACCGTCGTAGGAAATGCCGAGAATTCCGACCTTGCCGTTGGTTTCCGGGACGTTTTTTACCAGCCAGTCGATGGTGTCGTAGGTGTCGGTGCTATGGTCGACCGGCGTCGGGTTCAGCGGCCCGTGCAGGGGGCGGTTCATCACGTAGTCGCCCTCGGAACCGTATTTGCCGCGCACGTCCTGGACCACGCGGATGTAACCGTCTTCGACGATCACCTCGGTGGCGTTATCGTAGCCGTCGAGGATCGGCCCCAGGTGCGCGCTCGCGGCGTGGCTCGTTTGCTTCGCGGCGTCGTAGGGCGTGCGGGTAAGGAGGATCGGAGCGCTCTTGGCCCCCTTGGGTACGATGATGACCGTGCGCAGCTTCACGCCGTCGCGCATGGGGATCATCACGTCCCGCTTGGTGTAGTCGAAGCTGTCGGTGACGGGCTCGAACTTGGCCGGCATCTCGCTCGGTAAGGCGGAGGAAGGGGACGGCGACGGGACCGTCTGGGCCGCGGACGGTCCGACGAACATGCAGGCGCCCAGCACCGTCGCGAGCAAAGTGAGGGTGCTGACGCGGTCGACAAGTTTCATGGGAGTCTCTCAGAAGTGCGAAGGATAGGGCGCTCTAGCGCCCGTTTTGGCGTGACCGCCCGCGGACCGTATCTGTTCTGTGTTCGTGCGCCTGCGGAGCTGCGCCATGTCCTAACGACTGAACCGCGGCATTATATCCTCGGTATGCCTTCGCACGCCACCTTCAGACCTCAAGCGGACGCATGACGATGCACTCGGAAACAATGCATCGGGGCATATAACGCCTTAAATGGAGAAGTGTGGCGGTTCACCGAATGCGGCCGGAGGCGAGGTAAGCCGACTTTTCTTTTCAGTGATGCCTTTTTGTGAGGTCATACTCTAACCTCAGACTAGGCTGACCCAAGCAAAGCTAACAGGTGGGGGAAGTTGCCTTTCCCGTAGGAATCAAGATAAGGGAGTTCGTGCACCCCCCCAATCCTCGGTCCTTGGGGGGCTTTCCGCTGAGGAGTCGGTCAATGATAGCATCGTCGAGCCGTGCTCGCACCGGACGCCGTTCTCCTGTAACCGAATCTCAGCACGGGGAGACCCGCAAGGTCAAGCCATAGGGCCTGCGCTGGGGAGTTGTCTCTAGGTCAGCTCGATACCTTCCCTGTCGGCGCGCTCGTTCAGAAGAGCCCTGAGGAGTCTCGCTCTAGCCTTGGCGTCCTGTGACGGGAAGCCCCTGGCGCTAATCTCCCGCTTGGCCTTGCGTAATGCGCCTTCTATGCCTCTCGGTCCCAGCAGGGCAGCGGCGCGGCAGTAGAAGCTCCGCGACCGCCCATCATCAAAACCACATACCAGCGATTCCAGCAGCCTGATTCGCCGCCTCTGCTGCTCGACAAAGCGCGCAACTCCGTGTTTTCGGATGAAGTGGAGGTTAGGGAGCATCTTCCTGCTCGGTGGATAGGAGGAGACTTCTGCCGCCCGATATTCCTCGGTGCTCCTGAACTTGGAGCACGGAAACTCCGGGCATTCCCCGCAGACTTCCAGACCCTTCCTCTTCACGCAACAGGTGATGAAGGAGCAGGTAGGGCGCTTCTGAGCAAAATCCGGACCGCAACATCCGGGGCATCTCGACTTCCCTACTGTGTAATATCGAGGACACAGGCCACAGTCCAGGCCACAAACCGCGATGGTCGGATAACGTTTGAGGGGCACAACCACGTTCCTCAAGGCACCGATGCCAAAGGACAGTTTAATAGGAAATTCCTTCTTGAACTCCTCGTCGCGGGCATTATACTCCCGCTTGTTTTCGGTGCACCCGCATTTTCAATTATCCATACCGCCAGTCCCCCCAATGGCGGCCACTTCTGATTCTTCCAGGCCCGGGAGACGCTGAAACCGCCTCGCTGCCCTCAGGGCCCCTGATCCCGCCTAGCGGTGGCTCGCCTTTCTTCGAAATCACCAAGACATGATCAAGTGGATTCCCGCGATGGGTTGCTGTTGGGGGGCTTCGAGCGGCGATAGATGCTTAGGACAAGGGTGCGCTGGGAGAACGGCAGATACGCAAGCGCCGCAATCGCGCCCAGGGCCAATCCGTACCCGATCTTGCGGACCAGCAGGAGCGGTGACACTGCCCACAGCGTATCGAGAATGAACAGAGCCGGGAACAGCCGCTGGAACTTCTCACCCGCCGCCGGGTGATTGAGCCCGACCGAGGAAAGCAGATAGAGGCGGACGGCAATGCCGCACATGGCAACAACAAGAACAAGCGGCGCAACAATCGCCGCCGCGCCTGCGAGCACGCGCGCCAGCACTTCCTCTACAGCCTCCGCCTTATAGAGAGCGGCGCAATACATTGCCAGGTACCCGCCTTGCACCGTCAGGAACAGCAAACGTGCAAGGGAGCGCGGCAGGCTGAATTCGGTTTCTGCCGCCGCCGGGGTCGTCCCCGCCAAGGTCGCCGCCTGAGAGGGGGCGACTTCCAAAGCTTCTCCGGCCCGCGCGGCATCATCCGCAGGCGTCTGGCCCGCCGAACCGCTCCGGACCGGAATCTTGCTTCGAAGGCCCTGCACAGGCTGACTGGCATCCATGTTCGAACGGCTTTGCGTCCCCGTTGCGGCAGAAGTTTCCACGGCAGCGATGAACCGGTAGCCCTTGCGCGGCAGAGTCTCAATGAACCGCGGTCGTTCCAGGTCATCTCCGAGAGCCTCGCGGACTTTCCGCATGGCCGTATTGACCGCATGCTCGAACTCCACGAACTCGTCCTCGCGCCACAGGGCCTTCTCGATTTCGGCCCGCGTCACCAGCTCCCCGGCCCGGCAGGCCAGCAGGACCAGAAGCTTCCCCGGCTGGTCCTGAAGTCTTATGGGACGCCCGTCCTTGCGAAGCTCTCGCGTCTGAAGGTTCAGCTCAAAGGACTCGAATCGGATCCACGCTTGGTGCTCGTGTGGAGGCATGCGTCCCTAAACCCTCGGCAAGCCAAACTTTGCGCATAGTATACCATCGCGGCTCCACCCCCTTGTCCCGTTTCGCAACCTCCCCGCCGTGGCGACGAACCCGCTGTGTTCCATCCCGCCATCTGAACCCAGCGGTTCAGAACCAATCAGATGTCTCCTAACCGCCAGTTCCTTCTGCAACTTACCGGTTCAGAAATAATCCAGACATTGTTCAGACTGAAATTACCCGCCGTGCATTGATGCCGTTTCTGACCCGCCGCACGATGGCTCGCGACCATGGTTGGTCTGGTCCCGCTCCAAGGGGAGCAGAAGGGGGCGCACATGGTGATCACCAGAACTTGTCCGTGGTGCAAAGCGATTCTGGTCAAGTGCGCGTGGCCCCAGCCCTGGAAATGCTGGCGCTGCGGCTGGGGGTAACGCGCCGCGATTCCGGCTCGCAGTCCGATGGAGGTGATATTTCAATGCCCACGATTTACTGGTTTGTCGGCCGTTCAACGAAAAACAAGACTTGTGGCCCGAAGACTCCGGGACTGAATGCGCTTTCCTACGCCGTCCTGCTGCTCGTCAGCGTGGCGGCCCCGAGGTCGGTCGCGGCTCCGCCCGCGCTCGACCCCGAAGAGATTCTGTCGCGAATGGAGCATCGCTACGAGCGCCAGCTTCAGGCGCTGGAGTCCTATCAAGACCGCCGCCGCTATTCCGTAACCCACCCCCTGCTACGCAAGCCGACTTACCTGCTCGTCGAAGAAAGCTTCCTGGCTCCCGAGGAGAAGCGCTTTGAGGTGCTGGAACGCAGCGGGTCGGGGAAAGTACAGAAGAGCGTCTTCTCGCGGTTGCTGGAGGTCGAACAGGAGAGCGCACGAGAGCCCGCGCGCCAAGCTGTGGACCTGTCCCGGCGGAATTACAGCTTTCGCTTCGAGGCGTTCGACCCAGCGGCCGACGCCTACGTCTTTGACGCGGAGCCACGCACCGCGAACCCCTACCTGCTTCGCGGAAAAATCTGGGTCAATGCTGAGGATTACGGCATCCAGCGCATCGAGGGCGAACCGGCGAAGAAGCCCTCGTTCCTCGTGCGCAGGACGATCTTTGTCCATGAGTTCGCCAAGTTCGGCGACTTCTGGTTTCCCGTCCACCACCGCAGCGAGAGCGACCTGCTGCTGCTCGGCCGCGCCGTTCTAGAGATCAGTTACTTCGACTATCAGTGGCAGACCCAGAGCACGCAACCCCACGAGGAGGCCAAACTCCATGAGTAACGTCAATACTTTCTCGAGCTCAACATCCCGGCAGGGATTCCGGAACGCCGTCCGCGTCCAGCAGAGCCTTCTGGCCACCGTCGAAAAGCCGTGCCTCGTCTGGCTGGCGCGTCGGATGCCCGCCTGGGTCAAACCGGATCATCTGACCGCGCTTGGTTTTGCCGCGATGATCCTGGCCGGCGCCTCCTATGCGCTGGCCCGCTGGTGGCCGCCGTCGCTCCTCGTGGTGAACGTGTGGCTGGCCCTCAACTGGTTCGGCGACAGCCTGGACGGAACCCTGGCCAGAGAACGCCAGTGCCAGAGGCCCCGCTACGGTTTTTATGTCGACCACATCATCGATTCCTTCGGCGCGCTGTTTCTGGCGGGCGGGCTGGCACTGTCGGGCTACATGACTTGGTGGGTGGCTACGGGGCTGCTCCTTAGCTTTTATCTGCTCTCCATCAACGCCTACCTCGCCACTTACACGCTGGGGACCTTCCACCTCTCTTACTGGAAGTTCAGCCCCACCGAGATTCGGATTCTGCTGGCGGTAGGCAACGCCGTCGCCTTACTCCACCCAACGGTTCACCTCTTCACGACGCAGCAGCGGTTCTTCGATGTCGCGGGCGCGGTTGCGATCCTCTCGATGGGCGCCGTGCTGGCGGTTTCTGTCGCGCGCAACACCATCGCGCTTTACCGAATGGAGAGACTTCAGTGCGCTGGCTGAGATTCAATGCGGTGGGAGCCATGGGAGCGGCCTTGCAGCTCGCTCTGCTGGCCTTGCTCGTCCACGTCGTCGGGATGCACTACCTGTGGGCCACGGCCTTGTCCGTGGAGGCAGCGATCCTTCACAACTTCCTCTGGCACCGAAGATGGACCTGGGCCGACAGACGTGGCGCATCTGATGGTGCCGCCGCTGCCCTCGCCCGCTTCAATCTGACGAACGGCCTGGTATCGATCAGTGGAAATCTGCTTTCTGCCTACCTTGACCGGGCTTTGGAGGATCGACCCGGTCGTTGCCAACCTGGTGACCATCGCGGTTGGCTCGCTCGCCAACCTCTTTCTTTCCGACCGGGTCGTCTTCGTATCCCACGAAGAAACGGCTCGCCATCGGAACAACTCAGCAAAAGAAGGGCAGAGATCAACAGCATCGTCTGCCACACCTGAGGAGGCGGAACATGACACCGAAGTTTTGGTTTCGAACAATTAGGAATTTGTTCTTGCGCCACCGCCCTTACTTTGCGCATCTGGCGCTGACGCACGTCTGCAACCTGCGCTGCCGCTTTTGCCACATCCCGGAGGAGCGCATCAAAGAGGTGGATACCGAGGGCATGCAGCGCATCATTGACCGGCTCGACCGCATGGGCATCGCGGTGCTCAGCATTTCGGGGGGCGGCGAACCCCTGCTGCGCCCGGATTTCGCGACGATATTGAATTACGCCGCCGGCAGAGGCCTCTACGTGAAGATCACGTCGAACGGCACCATGTCACGAGCGAAATACGCGGCGTTGCTGGCCTCGCGCGTTTCTGAGATCGCCATTTCGCTCGATGGCGTTCGAGGCGACGATCTGCCTTACAGTCACGTGGGGCCGAAGCTGCTCGAATCCGTTGCCTTCCTCAACGATCACCTGCCCCCCGGCAAGCTGCTGACCCTGAACGTCACCATCTCCGAGACCAATCGCGATCAGGTGGAGGACATCGTCGCCACCTGTGCCCGCCGCTTCCCGAACGCACGCGTATGGCTGAACCCTGTCGTCGTCGGCCAAGGGAAGCTTCGCGTTCCGAGGCAGGCGAAGGTGAATCCTGAATTCATGCAGCGCGTGCAATCTCCGACGCTGCTCACGCCGGGATTCTATAAGCAAGGCTGCGCGGATTACTACTGCGACGAGACGTACAACTGGGGGTGCCTCGCGGGCGAGTTTTTCTTCGACATCAAGCCCAACGGCGACTTCTGGATCTGTCAGGACCATCCTGCCAAGACGCCGCTCAACATCCTCGATGACGACTTCGAGCAAAAGTACCGGGAGGCTGATTTCAGCCACCGGCGGAATTGCAGCGGCTGCACCTATTCGTGCTACTGGATCACCCAGAAGTCGTTTGAACCGCGAACGTGGCCGGGGCTGGCAGAAATGTGGTGGAAGTGCAGCACGCGGCCGGACGAACCTTGCCGGCAAACCGCAGAGAGGCACGGCTGGATTGCAGGCCTCCTGCATTTTTGCGCCACGCGTGCCTTCATGCCAAAGGAACCTTCACCCCGACTGGCTCAACCCGAGCCGAAAGCGGAGATCGCGCCTGATGCCGTTGGAATCGGGGGATAAGACGAGAGTGATTCGAGCTAGTCGGCCTTCCGTCGTGACTGGCGTAATCACGAAGACTGCTGGCCCGCCATGCACCACCAGCCAGATAGGTCCCGAGTAACGCCGTAGGGTAGAGCGAAGTCGCTTAACTCCTCGAGGTTCGCGTACACGAAAAGTCTGGCGATGTCGGTCTCAGATCCGGCGCCGAGCCGGATCCCTTCCGGAACTCGAAGGTCCCACATAGTTGCGCCGGCAACTGTGCCAGAACACTCGCCCGTTATCGGGTGGGCCGGAGTCCTACCAGCGGCTCGCCTACGCCGTCAAGCGAAGTGTTCAGATAGTAGTAATCAAGGATTTCTTGAAATGACTTGCCTTGTGCTGCCATGCCCGCTGCCCCCAGTTGGCATAAGCCGATTCCGTGTCCTTGGCCACTTCCCTGGATGATGAGGGCTCCACCCGCGACTTCGAGCTCGTAATTGTTGCCGGGGATCGTGCTCCAGCCCAGCCCCCGATCGATTCGCAGGCGTTGCGCTTCCGTGGGTGACCCGTTGAGCAGATCCACGTTGTTCTCAAGATCAAGCACCGACTTCCAACGGGGAGCGTGGCGGAGGCAGTATTCACAGATGACGGAGTAGTACGGATAGTCCTGCGGAGCCATGCCGGCCTCGCGTAGCGAGCGGGTCCGCCCGCCGCAACTCGCGGAAAAAAGCGCCGGGATGATTTCCCCGCGGTAGGTCAAGACCAGCCCGCGAGTGCTCGCGGCAGCGACCAGCGCGGGGGAATCCGCGGCCGGCGGCTCGCGTAGAAACTGGCAATGCGTGGTGTCGCAGAAACCGAAGTTGACGTGCCGGCGAGCGGCCAGGTAATAGGACCGCGTGACAATAGCCTGCGCCTTGAGCGCCTCCAGAGGCGCGCCGGGGGGGCTTTCAGCGGCCACGGCGGAGGCAACGGCGACTTCCAGATCCATGAACACCACCGGAACGAGCGTGCCGCTGCGAACGCTCACCTCAAAGGCGCCGCGGTACTCGCGCGCGATTCTGCCGGGCACACTCAGGACGAACGCGGCGGACCCCCCCTGGCGGCCCGCGCCGCGGACGACCGAAGCCGTAAACGCAAAATCCCCGCTTGCGTATTCGACTCGCCCACCCACCACTCGCAGGTGCGCCTCTTTCCCGTCCTCGATCGTCATCCGACCGCCGTCGCCTTCGAGCAGAAGGGCGGTTTGCGGGGCCGGCCGGACTGTGAGTTCCGTGGGATGAAACAATCCCAGCACCCCGATGCGCAGGGTTTCGGCAAACGACGGGGTCGCGAAGAAGATAAGCGAAAGCAGGAAATAGACGGCGCGTCGAGAAGGAATAGGGGTCTCCTATTTTCCGGTTACAATCGTCCGAAGTATTTCTCCGCCTACCATCGCCGCGCGGGCGCCCGGAACCCCGTGCACGCGGACGAGCAGCGCAATACGTGGGGAGTCCGCGGGGTAAAGGATGATCGTATATCCGTCGCCCGGCGCTCGCGGGTTGTGCACACAAGGGGCCGTGCCCGTCTTGGCCAGCGCGGGGGCGCCCGGCAGAGATTGCTGGATTGCGCTGGCAGTGCCCGCTTGTGCTGAGAGGGCCATGCCCTGCAATAGCTCCGCAACGCCGGGCTCGCCCGAGTGTTTACTCAGTTCGATATACGCCCGCGCGATCCGTTCGGGAGGGATTTCCAGGCCTCCGCCCAGACCTACGAGCGCTGGCGGGGACAGCGACATGAAGCGGCTGCTGAGTCCATACCGGACAGTAACTTGCTCGACCTCCTCGTGCGAGACCTCCGCGGCGAGTTTGCGGAAGTAGGCGTTGCAAGAATACCCGACGGCCTTGGCCATGCCGATTCGGCCATGTCCGCGCGGCAGCCAGCAGCCATCCACGGTCCCTCGACAGATCAACACTGGGTACTGGTAACCGTGCGATTGTCCATAAGCAAGCGCCGTAAAGGGCTTCACCATCGATCCGGTGGGCACCGGCCAGTCGAGGTTCTCCCAACGCGCGGCCACCAGCGTCCCCCTCGGCACATCGATCACAAGGTAAGAAAGCGCGGGCGAGGTGAATTGCCTTTGCAGGACCTCAGCGATGGACTGATCGTAGAGAGTGGCCGACCACATCCACCCCACGCCTGCCGTCAGGAACAGCACCAGCAAAGCCAGTTTCTTCATTTGCTCAACCGGTAAATCACGGTTTGCGACACGAGCGGGCCGCGGTCGCGAACCAGGATGGACTCTGACTCCACGCGCGCCAGCGACAAGCTGAGGCTGGCGAGATTCTCGGAAAAGAACCAGGGCTCGTGGCCGCCGAGCCCGCCTCCTCCGCCAAACTGCTGAGCGAACGGAGCCTCGATGAGGCGCGTCATTCTTACGATATCGCTGCGCTCGGCGGCATGCCGGAATCCCGCGGCGTAGACGCCGCCCTCTTTTCCGACCGCACCGGACATCTGTTTGAGCACGGCCACCACCGGCTCACCGCCATTCCCTACGATCAGGATGCGGCCGCGCGCCGCCATCGCGAGATGCGTCAGCCCATCGAACTCGGAATAGCCGGTTTCGCCGGCTCCTCGCTCCACCCATTTCGCTCCCAAATGCGAGGTCGTCCAGAGCCCACCCACGGCAGAGAGCAGCGCGGACCGCACCGCCTCGCCTTCCCAGTCGCCAGCGCCCTGGAGCACGATGGCCGATTGGGTGCCGACAAACACGTCTCCGGGCAGGCCTCGTGTGGACTCGAGCTGCAGCGCGCCTTCCAGTTTGGCCGCGGTCAACAACTTCCTCAAAGCCTCGGGCTCAAAGGTTCCCCCGACGCTGGCGAGTGGCGGCACGTCGATGCGGGTTTCGAGATCGCCTTCGCCTCCCGTCTCGCCTTCCGAGAGCGTGACGCTCGGAGCGCGGGTCGGCACCACGCCGCGTCCGACCCGCGGTGACAAGACCTTTCCCGCGAGAAGCTCGAGCGCCTGGTCAACCGAAGGCGCCCTCCAGGCGCGGTAAACACCGCCGCTCGCCGGGACCAGCCGCAGCAGATTCGCCAACGTCGCGTCTTCCGCGCTTGCCTGCCCTGTGAGAGCGCTCGCCGTCGCACTTCGTAGCAGCACCCGTTCCTCGCGGATTTCCTCAGCCGAGCGGCGGATGTCCGTCACCTCCGCGGTGTACTGCCGAAGCTCCGGAACATTTCGCTGAATCCAATAGGAGCGGAAATGCGGCGCCTTGACCAGGCTGGTCAGGTTCAAGGCCAGGCGCAAGTCTCCGCGCTGCCCCGCGGCCGCCGTGGCGGCAGCAAACCACGGCTCGTCGGCCAGGGTGTGCATGGCCTTGCCTGAGAGGACGGCCAGCGCTCCGGCGATCAGGTCTTCGCGCGTGGCCAACAGCAGATAATCGTTGTACGTCGCGAGAGCCGCCAGACGGCCCTTGGATGGCTCGGTGTGGACGTAGTAGGTGATGTCTGCCACCCTCCGCGGCTCGAACTTTTCTTTGCCGCGCCACAAGGCGTTATCGATCACCCGGGCTGACGGCAGGCGCGTGATATAGAGAAATTCCAGCTTTCCGATATCGTAAATGCCCAGCGCGGACTCGCTTCCCGCGACCGACTCGAGGAGGGCAATGTCCGGCGGCACGCCCGCGGCCCCGGCAAACTCCTCCCGGGCTTCCCCCAATCGCAAGAACAAGCGCGACCGGGAGAAGGCTTGATAATTGTCGCTGGCCAGCCAGGCTTTTTTCTCGGGAGAGTTGTGCCAATCGCGGACGAGCCCGGCGAAGTCCGGAGACTCGACGTAGAGCAGCGGGCCACCGGGCATCAGCTTGGCCAGCGTCGAGCAGGCGGGTTGGGGCGCAGGTCCCTGAGGCGTCACGGCCAGCGCCACGCTCAGCAACCCGAGGACCCACACGGTGTGCCGCTTCATCCGCCGCCACCTCCTTCCGTGGAGCTTCCTCCGACTCCTTGCGATTTCGCCTTCAGCCGCGGCCGCACCTGCCCTTTCTGTTCGAGGTGTTCCGATACGACGGGCCTGCGCAACGCGTCTTGCCGCTCGAGCTTCAGCTTCGCCCTGGCCGCGTTGAGCTTGCCCTGGAACCCCTCTCGCGACGGGCCGGGAGGCGCAAGCGCCGCGGCAATTGCCCAATACCCGGCGGCTTCTCGCAAGCGCTGGAGCTTTTCGAGGACTTGGGCGACTTGCGCCGCCAAAGCCACTTTCTCCTCAGCGCGGAGTTCGATGCGGGGAAGCAGAGTCACCGCGTCGGAAGGACCCATGTAAGCCTCTGCTTCCGCATCCTCCGAGGCTTCGGCATTCTCGGCTTGGTCCGGATTCTGGTAATAGCCGCTGGCTCCCTGATCGAGCAGGGGCTCGACCGCCGAATAGGCCAGCGCATGCTTTTCGATCGCCGCGGCTGCGCGGAAGAGCGGGACACGCGGGGAGTCGTCTTGGGGCTGGATCTCCACCGCGCCGAGCAGCAACCGCACACGCGTGGCGGCGTCAGCTACGCGCTCTGCCGCCTGCATGCGCGCATAGAAATATCCGGGTTGTTCCACGCTGCTCGGATCCGACTGGACGCCCTTCGCCAGCAGGTCAAGTTCGCCGCTGCCGAAGTTAATTCCCGACGCCTGGAACGCCGCAAAGGCCTGTGCCGCTGCGGCGCGCGTGGCGTACGGGGCCTCAGGCGCCGCCGCGAGGGAGGAAAGCCCCGTCTGCGCGGCTCCCCGGTCGCGGTTGCTCGCGAGTTGAGCCCTGGCAAGTTCCAGGCGGCCCTGCGCGTCCCAAGGAACGGCCTTGACGCGCGCCGAGAGGAATTCCAACGCTTCTCCCGGATGACCGTTTTTCACGAGCAGGTCCGCAGCGGTGCGCAGATTTTCAAAGGCTTCCCCGGCGACCAGAACCATTCTGCGCAGCAAGGTCAGGGCCTGCGGCAAATCACCGGATTGCAGTCGAATCTCCGCCAGACCGAGGAAGTTCGCAGGAGCCAGATTGTGTCGCTCGATTTCGCGGGTCTAAATGAACTCCCGCAGGCGGCGCGCCGCGGACTCATCCTTATCCGCTTTCAGCGCCGCGGCAGCCGATTGGAGCGCCTCGAGCGATGGTGCGCGCTCAGGCTCCGCCCGGTAACGCGCCAGGGTCGCGTCGAGCGCTGAGGACTGCGCCGCGAGGCGGATTTCGAGCGAAGTCACCTCCGCCGAATGCTGTTTGCGCACTTCTTCCGGCAGGGCATTAAACGCCGCCTGAGCTTCCTCCGTTCGATGCGCGTCCAGAAGATAACTCATCCAGCGGATCTGCCAGGTGCGCAGGGTTTCGAGCGCCACGCCTCGGGCCACGCCCCGCGCCTGATTGGCCTCTTCTTCGGCCAGCGCGAGGATCCGTCGCAAGAACGGCTCCCGCTGCGGCTTCGCCAGCCATCGGGCCTCAACGGTTTGCGCCAGGAAGGACAGGGAATCGGGGGCCGATCGCGCGAGGTCGATGATCCACCCCACTCCCGCCGCGGGATCGGCCGCCGCGGCCATCGCTCCCCGCAGCAAATCGTCAACCTCGTAGACGCCATTGCGGTGAATGTAGGTCCGCAGCACCTTGTCGGCATCCTCGCGGACCTGCGGCAGTAATTTCCGTTCACCGATGTGCTCCAATGCGGTCCGCACGTTTTCCCCGTAACTGGGGCGCGGCCGCCCGTCGTCCTCTTCGCGAAGGAACGCCTGGAACGCCGCGCTCCAATCCTGCCGGGCGTCGTCGCGCTTTCCCTGCTGCCACAAGATGACCGCCCTGCGGTCCTGCACTTCGCCTCGCTTTGGTGCCAGTTCCAGGGTGTGCGCATAGTCCGCCAGCGCGCGATCGAATTCGCCCACGTCCTGGTAATAATCCGCGAGCGTGGTGTAAGCATCCGGGCTGGCGGGAGTACCCTCGAGCATGGCGGGGAGATACTCCTCGGGATTCCCCTGCTTGGTGACCGCGAGGTATTCGCCGTACCGCGAGCCGTAGTAGAACCAGATGTTGCCTGCGAGTTGCTGAGAGCGATCCACGGGTTTCCCGACGCGCTCGCCAATCGTGCCCTTCCCCAGGCCTGCCTGGTATGCCGCGAGGATTTGTGGCGAGGGATCAGTGTAGTAGAGGCCGACCAGTCCGGTGTACGCGCGTGACCACACGGGCGGCAAACCTCGCCCTCGGGCGGCGATCACTTCGAGCGCCAGCGCCCGGTCGCCACTCGCAATAGCGACATTCCCTGCGCCATCCCTGGCCGCCAGGGTGCCACGGCCAGCGATGGCCACCAGCCGCTGGGGATCGTGGGCCAATAAGAGATCCAGGTACCTCGCCAAGCTGGCGCCACTCAGTCCTTGATGCCCGAAGGCCGTCGAGAGCGCCCGCAATTCGCCTTCGGTGTTCCCCCCGGCCTGATAGCTGGCGGCGGCGCGTTCCAGAATGGTATCCTTTCCCAAGACCGGCGGGTGAACGCTCCAATACGCCTCCAACTGCGCTCCCAGTTCGTCAAACTTCATGCGCTGCGTCTGTAATTCCTGGAGTCGCGCTTCCTGGGTTTGCGCTTCCGGCGAACCCGGTCTCGCCATCATCAATTCGTGGCGCCAGCGGGCCTCGAGATCGACCAGACCCGCGGCCGCGACGAGCGGTAGGAGGTCCCGAGCAACGTCCTCGCTGGACATGCTCGCCTTCTGTTTTTCGAGGAAGCCGGCAAAGGCAAGCTTTTCTTCCGGAGTGAAGTACGTCTTTACCGCCTGGCCCATCGCCAGCAGCGGTGCCTGCAGGTTGGGAGTGAATTGCGCGCTCTTCGCAATTTGCGCGGCCTGCTCGAGCTCGCCAAAGGCTTCTTCGTATTGACGCAGGCGTGTCAGGATCGTCGCATAGGTTCTGGATCCTTCGATGTTACTCGCATCGGTCAGGAACTCCTGCCCTGCCAGGGCAGCACCTCGCTGGGCAAATTCCCGAGCCTGCGGGAGCATGTTCCACGCTTCAAGACTGGCCGCCGCGTCGAAAAAGATTTCCGGCTTCTCTGGACGCCCTTCGATCTTCGCTTTTCTCAAGGCCTGAAGTGCGGCGTCGGTCTGCCCTTGGCGTGCTTGAAGTTCCGCAACCTTTTCCATCCATTGCGGGTTTTGATAGGTCAAATCGTAAATTTGCGTATAGCTTTGGATGGCCTCGTTGAAACGCATCAACCGCTCTTCCAGGGCCGCGCGGGCGATCAGGAGGTCGCTACGGTCGGGGCGCACCTTCCGCGCCTTCGTGTAGGCAGCAATCGCCGCGGGATAATCCTCGAAGTAGGTTTGCAGGCGAGCGAGCACCATCGGCCAGCGGTAGTCCTGGGGAGAATCGGACGTCGCTTTTGCGTAGTAGTCGAGAAGCTGCTGGCGCCGGTCATAGCGTTCCGCGTAGGCCGCGGCTTCCTGCGCCAGGCCTTCATCCTCAGGGAAGCGGTTGATGATTTCGATGTACTGGGCCACAGCTCCGGCGTAATCCTTCAGCCGTGTGAGCGCGGGGATAAGGCCTCGGCGCAGTTCCGCGATGCGCTGGTTCCGCTCATCCGTCGAAAGCGGCGCTTCGCGGTAGGTCTGAATCTTTGCCAGGTAGAAATCCCGCAGCGCCTGATCATGGCCTTCTCGCGCAAACGTATCCGCCATCGCCGCGATGTACTCGGCGTTCGAAGGATCGCCTTCGAGCAAAGGCCCGAGAAGATCTCGAGCGCGAGAATATTCTTTCGCCTCGGTGGCCTTGCGGCTCGCTTCAAAGGTGAACTGCTTGCCCAGAGCTGGATACGCGGCCTTCGCCGATTGCAGCAGAACGTCGATCGCGGGGTCCCACAGTTTGTTGCGCCAGTAGAAATCCACCGCGGCACGCACCACGCCGAGGACATTGGGATTTTCGCGGTAAACGGATTCCGTCAGCCGCCGCGCCTCCTCCACGTTCCCCTTACTTTCCTGGAAGCGCGCGAGTTCCAGCCGCAGGCGGAGGCGTTCCACGGGGTCCGCGGTCAGCGAGGCGCGCCGCTCGAGCGTGCGGCTGTGGACAGTGTCGAGCCCCTCCCGTTCCGCTATGGGATCGAGGCGTTCGAGCAGCTCCAGCGAGGTGGCGCCTTCCGCAAGGCTGAGCAGAAACTTCTCCAGGTCGTCCCGCCGGGCCAGGGTTTCAAGCACGGCAATGCGCAGCGAGACGGCGTTCCAGTCGGGATTGGGTCCTGCCACAAGCTTCGCCGTGGCCTCCTCGACCCGCGCGCCGACCTTGGGCCGCCTGGCCAGTTGCAGCAATCGCGCGCGGGCGGGGGAATCTCCCTCGGCCGCCACCGCGCCCTTCAGGTATTCCTGGATGGCCTTCGCATAATCGCGCTCGTTTTCATAGACCGCGCCCGCTTCGTAGGCAAAGAGCGCCGGCTGGCCTAACTTCTTTCGGCCCGTATTGATCAGCCGCAGCGTGTCGTCGAAAAGAAAGTAGTCCCAGAAGATGGTGGCGGCTTCCAGATAGCCGGCCGCGTTGCCAGGCTGCAATTCCGCAATGCGGTTCCAGTATGGCCGCGATTTCTCGAACATCTCCCGGTCGGCGTAGATTTCCCCGAGGCGCGTCAGCGGGCCGCTCTCTCCGGGAGCGTATTTCGAGAGATTCTCTTCGATCGCCGCGGCGATTTCCGTGTCGTTCGGATCAAACGCCGCCAGCGAGCGGAACACCGACGCGCTCCGCGAGGCGAGCGCTTCGTCCGTGGGATAGACGGCGGCCACCGCCCGCACGGCGGGCGCGGCGGCCTCGAAGTGCGAGCGCCACAGCTCCGCTTCGGACACGAATTGCGCCGCCGCAGGGTTGTTGTTGGCAAATTCCTGCCAGCGGCCCGCAACAGCTTCGGGGTGAGCCTGCCGGATGGCTTGGAGCTCCGCCTCCAGACGATGGTGGGATGAAAGATAAGCGAAAAATCTCGCCCGCAGGTTGTCGTCGTAGTACCAATGCTGACGAATCAACGCTACCCACGCTGCGTCATTTGCCGTTTCTGGCCGCGTGAAGGCGTTCAGCAGGTTGTTCACAAACGCCAAGTTGTGCGGAAAGCGTGTGTGCGCGTAGAGATTTAGTTGCAGGTAAAGCTGGGCATCGATTCCCCCTGGGGCTACGACGTTCCGGAAATACGCCTGGAGATCGGATCCCGCGAAGGAGTTGATTACCTCCCGGCTCAACTTTTCGAAGTCCCGGGCGCGACGCTGGCGCAAATACCAGCGCGCCAGCTTCTGATACCACGTCCGGTCCGGGAACTGTTTGATCGCCTGACGATAGACGCCTTCGATCCCTTGCCCGAGGCGGTTCTGGTCCAGAAACGTCGCCAGACGCTCATAGAGGCCGGGATCGTTGGGGTTTTGAGCGAGCTCCCGGTTGAAGACCGAGAGCACCTGAAAGGGCCGCTTCAAAGCTACTAGCCGGGAGATATATCTTTCGAGCACGCTCGCGTACTCCGGGGAGCGGGCGCCGAAGGCCTGCGTCGGCCGCACCGAGGGCCTCGGGACAGGCGCCGACAAAGGCGCAGGGGCCATCTCTTCTCCCTCGGACGGCTCATCCTCTCCGGAGGGCGGCATTTCGCCTCGAGGTGGCAGATAGCCTGCGCGCGAGGGTTGATACGCGTTCGCCGCCCTGGCTTGCTCTCCCAGGGGAACATGGTCAGCGCGCGTCGCCAGTTCCGCCAGCAGCGTGTCGTAGACGGCCAACTCTTCCTTAACCAGATTCTTCCTGGCCAGAGCGTCGGCGAGGAGCAGGGCAATGTGGACACGTTGCGGCGCCTTGGGGAACGACGCCAGGAATTGGCGGGCGTCGCGGATCACCGCATCGTTCGCGCCGTAATTGGCGTACACCTCGAGCAGCTTCGCGTGGAAGCCCCCACGCGCGGACGATTGCGGGAAGCGCGAGTCAAATAGCGGCAGCAACTCCGCCGCGCGTGCCCGGTGGAAATACGCTACCGAAGCGCCTTCCGCCTGCGCGTAGTGAGACGCCGGCTGCTGTGAGTTAAGGAGCAGCGAGAGGATGCCGTTTAGGAATCCTGGATAGGGGTCGAGCGTTCCGATGTCCCGGAGCAGCGAAACATCCTCGCTGCCGAAGCGGATGGGTTGCTCGGGCGCGGTCAGCAGGAGGTTAATGATGCCTCCTAGCGCTTTTTCGGTCGAGGCCGAATACGTCCCGGGCAGGCTGTAGAGCGCGTAGTAGTACCGCGCGGCTTCGTCATAATTCTGAATGCCTTCGAAGAGCTGCCCCAGGGTCCAGAGTTGTTCCGCCGTCCAGGTGGCGTTGGCCCTTTCCTGGCGCATCCGGTATTCGAGCAGCGCGCGCTGAGCCTCCGGGATGTTGCCCTGCTGCTGGTAGTAGTAAAAGACCCGCGCTGCCGCGCTCACATCTTCAGGATGGGCGGCGACTTGCGCTCGGGCCCGCTCCAGAAAATCGCGCAGGCGGTGGGTTTGCTTCAGCAGTGAAAAGTAGGCTTGCACCAGCTCCGGCGGCCAGAGCGGCCGGAAGGACTGGTCGTAGAGCGCCACGGCTCGCTCGGCGGAGCCGCGCCGGTATTCCAGCCAGGCACGTGCTTCCACGGGGAAGACCTTGTCATTAGGAAAGGCTTTCTCATAGGTCTGGATGAGCGTGGCCGCGCTCACAAACTGCTTGTGAGCAAGGAGGAAATCGAAAAACTGAGAATAAACTCGAGCCTCCTTGGGATAGCGGGCGATCCAGGCGCGGTATTGTTCGCTCGCGACCGTGGTGGGAAGCGCCTGGGCGTCGATGACCGCCATGATCCGTTCGAAGGCGCGCCAGGAGCGCTGCTCGGTCGAGGGTAAGAGCTTGTCCGCGGGCGTCGAGGGCGATCGCGCCGCGAGCGCGAGGGCTTTCACCTCCTCCAGCGGGCGCAAGCGCCGATGGTAGAAGTCCGCCAGCTCGAGTTGGCCGGCGCCTTTGTCGGCCAGGGCCTCGGCACGCGCTTTCCAGTCGGCCTCTGCGGTGGCGAAATCCAGTTGTTCTTCCTCCACCCCCGCCCGCGTGAGCAGCAATTCCGCATCGCTGGGCGCTTTGGCCATGAGTTCGTTCAGGGCAGTCCGCGCTTCCGCCGGCGGGCGGCGGATGGTGAGTGGTCCGCCGGGTAAGGTCTCCGACTTGAAGAAGACCGCTTCCAAGCGGCCCGCGCCCTCGATGTCCTGAATCCATTCCGAGAGTTCACCCCGCGCCACCATCCCCGCCGTGAACACGCACAACAGGGGGAGGACGGTGAAAAGGTACCGGCGGCGGAGGCGTCGTCTAGGGAACCACTTCAATGGACACCTCCTCGCTCCCGATGTTGTGGGCGACGTCTTCGGCGGTCACGGTGAGCCGGTATTGGCCCGCGGGCAGGTCGGAAGGGATGGGCAGCTCGCCGACGTTCGATCCCGCCCGCTGGTTCCACTTCAAATACACCGGCGGCACGCCGTACATGCGCGCGACGACGGTCCGCGTCCTCGCCGAGGCGCGCGCAGACAGTCCCATAACTTCGCCGCGCCGAACCCGCTTGCGGTCCAGGCGCACGCGCACGACGGGCGGCTGCGTCACGATTACAAAACTCTTCGACTCGCGGAAAACGTGGCCGACCCGGTCGCGGAGAATCAAGCGCACCAGGTACGTTCCATCGGTCATCTCGGCGGGCGCGAGGAATCGCGTCTGCCAGATGTCCTCGTCCTGAAGGTAACGGAGCTTTTTGATCAGTCCGAACGGGAATAGCGCGACAACAGAAACGATCGCAGGATCCGTCTTCACGCGGATCACCGGGTCGCCCGGCCGGATGACCCGCGGCCGCAACAGGGCCCGCGGAGCAGCGAGGAAGGAGGTGTAGGGCGTCA
>JAIQGH010000090.1 GCA_020072655.1 Terriglobia bacterium
GTTGTGTTTTTTTTTGTCGTATTTCTTGCGGGCTACATCTACGACGCGCAGCGAAACTGGAACGCGCCACGGACGGCGGCTGTCTCACCGCGCGTCCGGGAGGGTGCGCCGGCGGACGCGGCCCCGGCCGGTGGAGCGGGCGGTGCGATGGGACAGGCCCTTCCTGAGGGCCATCCGCCCATTGACATGGCCGCCGTAATGAAGACCCTCGAGGAGCAGGCCGCACAGAGCCCCAGCGACCCCGAGCCGCGCTTGAAACTCGCCAATTATCTTTACGACCATCAGCAGTGGCAGCGAGCGATTGATTGGTATCAGAAGGTGCTAGCACTCGATCCGAAGAACGTCAGTGCCCGCACCGATCTGGGAACGGCCTACTTCAATGCGGGCCGGCCGGATGATGCCCTCCGTGAGTATGGCAAGTCGCTCGAATATGATCCCACGCATCAGCCGACGCTTTTCAACTCGATTGTGGTCAACCTGGATGGCTTGCACGACCTTGCCGCCGCCAATCGGGCATGGGAGCGCTTGCACAAACTGAATCCCAATTACCCTGGGCTCGACCGGCTGAAGGGCCGCTTGGAGGCTGCTGCTGGCGCCGTCTCAACTTCTCCGGCCCGGCGCTAATCTCGCGGACATCTCCCCGGCTGGCGTTACCGTCTCACGATTATGGTGCGATTGCTCCTCTACGTGTTTGACCTGGTCATGGCGACGATTGTCGCGTGGATTCTCTCGCGCGTCGTCCAGCGCCTGTTTGGCAACCCACGGCTGGGGCCGCAAGGACGACGGCCGAGCGCGCCAGGTGGGGCTTCGCGGTCCGCCATCGCCGGAGAAACCGCGCGCGATCCGGTTTGCGGAATGTTTGTCTCCACCGAGCTATCCCACCGGCTGCGGCAAGGCGGAGAGACCCTGCATTTCTGCTCCCGCGAGTGTCTCGAGCGATTCCAAACCCATGCCACCAAATCGTGAGCAATACCCCAGTTGTTCGCCGGAGCGCATTCATCCGCGCGGGACGAGATACGGTCGTCAGGTGCGAGAGAGACTTGTCCTGGTCGTCCTTGTGCTCGTGGCAAGCGCAGGGACCGCGCAGGCTTGGGGACGCGGAACCAACCTGGTGCGACGGTACAGGCCCGGCCAGCGCATGGTTTACCGCACCTCGATCGAGACCGAGGCGAAGATCCGATCTAATCCGGAAGGATTGAAGGCGTTCCTGCCACCTCTCCCGACCCGCCTCAGCACGCGCCAGCAGAACACCGTAACGGTACGGTCGGTCTCCCCGGAGGGCGTCGCCGAGGTGGAGAACCGCTTCGACGAATTCGAGCTTGAGTCGAACCTTCCTGACCTGGTGTCGGAAGAAAACCGAGATTCCACGCGGGCGGCGCAAGAGGATTTGGGAAAGCTGGTAAGAGGACAAACCCTGACGGTTCGCTACGACCGCAGCGGCAAGCTGTTGGGGTTTGAAGGCACGGAGGCGGTCCTCGGAGATCTGGACCCTCCCTTGCGGCAAGCGGCGCAGCAAATGCTTCGACTCTTCCTCGAGCAGATGGGCGGCCACTCGCTTTACCCGGGCTATCGCGTCAAGAAAGGGGAAGAGTGGAAGCAAAAGCTCGATGCCTCTCCCGCCGAGGGCTTTCCGTTTCAAGTGGAGGGTGAAAGCACGATGCGATTTATCGGCAAAGCGCGATACCGGGGCGTGAAGGCGGCGGTTATCGACTTCAACTTCACGAACATTCTCCGCCCCTCGATGCCGAGCCTGCGCGAAGCGGGGCCGCTTGCCCAACTGGCATCGCGCGGCATGGCCCTGGACATCAAGATTGACGGCCAGGGACAAGGACGGATGTTGGTGGCGCTCGACGACGGGCGCGTCCTGCAGAACCACGCTACCATCCGCCAGACGCTGAGCGCCAGGCTGAACACCGCCGCCGGCGTTCATCTACCGGTGGCGGGTCCCCTGACCGTGGACGTCGATTCCCAGACCCGGCTGGAGCTGGAGGGAGAGGGGCAACCGGGACACTGAGCGTCGAAAAATGCCGTGTCGGCTCAAATGCATATTGACATGCGGACTGTGCATCCTATAATCGGGCGAGATTCCACTTAAAGGCGGCGACCCAGCGACATCAATGAACCAGCACTCGAATCCTTCTTTCCCCGTAGTGCTGACGATTGGCGGCTTCGACCCCTCCAGTGGCGCGGGCATCACCGCTGATTTGAAGACCTTCGCCGCCCACAACTGCTACGGCGTGGCCGCCATCAGCGCGCTGACTGTCCAGAACACGCAGGGCGTGAGCGCCTGGCATTGCGTCGAGCCTGGGCTCCTCAAGCAATCGATCGAAAGCCTTCTCGCTGACGAGCGGATCAAAGCCATCAAGGTCGGCATGCTCGGGAACCAAGCCGTGTCCGCCGTGGTGCGCGAGGTTTTGGAAGCGAATTCCTCGCTGCCCGCCGTGCTCGACCCGGTCTTGAGAGCGACGAGCGGGATGGCACTGCTCGATGCCGACGGCCTGGCGTTTCTCAAGGAACACCTGCTGGGCCGGGTACGCCTGGTCACACCCAACCTGATCGAAGCAGCGGAGCTGACCGGGTTAAAGGTCGAGAACGTCGAAGGCATGAAGGCCGCCGCGCGTAAGCTGGTCGAGATGGGCGCCAAGGCGGCGGTCGTCACCGGCGGCCATCTGGATAAGCCGATCGACGTGCTGTTCGACGGCGCGGAATTCGAGACCTTCGTCGGCGACCGCATCAAGCCCGACAACACCCACGGCACCGGCTGCACCTTCGCTTCGGCCATCGCTGCCAACTTGGCGCTCGGCCGCCAGCTTCGCGATGCCGTCGTCCTCTCCAAAGCCTATGTATCGGAGGCGATCCGCAAAGCTTATGCCGTCGGCCCAGGCCGCATGCCCCTCAACCACCTCTACCGCATGCAGCAGAATCCGCGGGCAGCCGACCACGCCTCCGCTCTCCCCGAGCCCGTCCATTGACCGCGAGATGTCCCCAGAAGCAAGGCCGTGGTGCTCGCCCTGATGAAGGTCATCGGGGACGGGAATTCCGTGATAGGTCGTTCTAGCCGGAATGCCCCTCAGGATTCAGAATGAGCCTCGCCCCGTTGCGGACATTTTGTCCGTGCCGCGGGCCAGCTCCCCAGCCCTCAGTCGCCAGTCCCAACGCCTAGCACCTGCCTTTCCGGGTTCGTGACTCGGGACTCGGGAAGAATCGGGGGGATTGATTCATTGTTCCCTTGGTTCAATGACCCGATCACTCAATGGTTCAATGGCCCGATGCTCCGGCCCCCGATACCTGGCACCTGTCTTCCCCCTTACTCCCTACTTCCTATTTTCCACTCCGGTCCTTTCCGCCTCCTGACTCCTGACTCCTGAATTCTGCTTGTCACTTGTCACTCGTCACTTGTCACTGCATTTTTGCCCCTTGCAACGCCCTCCGAGTAGATGTATATCGGAATGGTAACGCGGCGGTAAAACGGGCTCAGCCGCACGCATCGCAAAGAGCGCGATGTATACGTCAGCCGCCGTTTACGCGCCCGCGTCGGAGGAGCGATGATCAAGCTCTCAGCTAAGGGGCTAGCTGAGTTCATGACCCAGAGCCCGGCCGCACAAACACGAACGCTCAGAAACTTCAAGCTCAAGGCGGCTGAGGGAGCGATTCGGGTCAAGTATTACGCCGAAGCTCGTGGAGCTGTCCGTCAGTACCACCTCAAAAACAACGACCGCGGTGTCCTAGAGACGGCGATACACCATTTGGAGACTAAGGCGGGACAAGCCAGCGGGCGAGGCATAGGTCGCCTGGCCAACAACATTCGTGCGATACGCAGCTACTACAGGAATTTTGGGGATACAAGATTCAGAATCCTTCCGACTCCTAGAATCCACATAACTCAAGGGGACGTCACAATTAGTGCCATCCCTGACCTTTGTGCGCAGGAAGGCAGGTCCCCCAAGCTTATAAAACTGGAACTTGGGACTCGGATTCCAGACGAGAGAGCTGTGGACATAGTTCTCCACGTCATGTTCCAGGCGGCGAGAATGTCGGGCCACGCAGTCAGACGACAGGACGTCATTATCTTAGATGTTGAACATGGCACACGGTATACGGGCGCGAACGTAGGCGTCGGCATCGAACGCGACATCGAAGCTGCGTGCCACGCCATAGAGGACATGTGGCCCGCGATCAAATAGCTACGGCGGAGTGACGGAGACTTGTCACTCCGCGTTCGTGCTTCGTCCAATTCGGCGTGGGTGCTGGCTTGGAGTCCGGGCGGCGCAAGTGCACTATGTACTTATACACTCTCTGTGACCAGATGAGAGGCATGGTAAGACTTATGTCCCTCGGGGGGTGCAAATGGCGAAATTCTCTCTCTCCACATATGCCCTTAGGTTGAGGAACATCGAGAAGCGCGAGAACGTGCAGCTCGATAAGGTGTTGGGAGAATCGGATTTCATGGAAATGTTCTCCGAATACCTTAGACAAGCAGCCCAAACCCTGTCGAACGATGTCGAGAACCAAAGGCTGCTCGGGGTAATGCAGTACGAAGCCAAGAACCGGACTTCAAGGGGGATCATTGAAACAGGTGACTACGGGTTCGAAAGCGATATCTACGACATCAAAAGGAAATCGGTTTCCTACAGACGCAAGATCCACGAAGCGGAAATGCTCCCATTCTATTTTGCAGTAGTCGTGCCCATAGGGGCGGACGAGGGCTTGGTCATTCTGCAGCGGTTTAAGCAGTTCGGGATAAGACGCGTCCTCCTGGCCGACCTTGAGAGGTATTTTCTCCCGAGGCTGCCAGGTTTGAAGATCCTGATGAATCCACTCATCCCAGAAGAGCTCGTGACTGAGTATCTCAAGAATGGCAGGATAACAAAGATCAGATTCATTCGGTTCGGAATATCCTCTGACATCGCGAATGTCTTTGACACAAGGAAGCACACAGAGGAAGAAGGCCACATGGAACTCGTTGTCGCGGCCAGGCGGAATAGCGCCCTCCCGCTTGGGAAACGGGTCAGTCAGGTCCTCACCGGGAAGAGAGACCTCAATAAGTTAATAGAGCTGCATGAGTTCCCGTACGACCGCGTCAAGCTGGAGGTCAGATACGGTCAGGTTCACAGGACAATCGACCTAGCTCACCTCCATAGAGTCCGCGCATACTACGACATTACTGAGGAGGTTGTGCTCGGGACCGGGGGACACCCGACCCTTGAGAGTTTGAACCAGCTAGCTGAGGGCCTGACAACACAACTCTCGGAAGCCTTGGGCTGGAACAAAACGAAATGATCGAAAAAATCAACGTTTGGCGGATAGTTCGGGACCACATTTCAACCCTGAAGGATTATGGGACGGACAAATACAGCCCTGGCGATCTGGTTTTGTTCTTCGGGGTTCCGTTTCTGGCTGGCGTGGGTGGGGCACTCCTAGGCAGCGGCCTAAGGGACAGCGTTGGAACGCTACTCGTCACGGGGCTGTCGGTGTTCGGTGCCCTCCTGTTTAACCTGCTACTCCTGCTTTACGACATCGTAATCCGTCCTAGGCCGTCCCAAGAGACCGGTGGTCTCACAAGGTTGTTCCTAGAGCACTTGTACAGCAACATTTCGTTTAGCATTCTCATTTGCGTTCTTACCCTGGTAGCCGTACTTCTGTCTTTCCTCACCATCTGGGGTTGCTGGGCTCAACGAGTTTTTGGATTCCTTACTTGCTACCTAACAACGCTATTCTTTCTCACGCTGCTTATGGTTCTGAAACGAATCCATGTGTTGCTTTCGAAGGAACTGGGTAGCAGGTAGCGGCTAGCCCCGGTTGGAGCCATTTCCAACCGTGGGCTTTCTCCGTGTTTAAGAGCCCACGGTTAATCCAAAACGCGGATTAATGGGGGCTACCAAGAAGGACGCCAGGGTGCAAGGCCACGCGTACGCTTGGACGCCGGCGCGGTTGGCGAACCGCCCCACGTTGCGGAGGGAAGACGGAAGGTTGCGGGTGGCGGACTTGGGATTCAAGATGACAAATTCCGGATTCAAGAAGATTGCAGGTGGCGGACTTGGGATTCAAGATGACAAATTCCGGATTCAAGAAGGTTGCAGGTGGCGGACTTGGGATTCAAGATGACAAATTCCGGATTCAAGAAGGTTGCAGGTGGTGGGCTTTGGATTCAAGATGACAAATTCCGGATTCAAGATGACAGATTGGGATTCAAGATGACAAATTCCGGGTTCAAGATGGCAGAATGCGGATTCGAAATGGCAGATTGCGGATTCAAGATGGCGAAGCGAAGGGAAGGTGAGTAGTGCGATGAAGTACGAGCGATTCGAACAATTGCCAGTTTGGCAAGCTGCCATCGAGTTTGCGGTCGAAATCTATGCCCTGACGGCCAAGCCCGTCTTCAGACGGCACCGTAGTTTGCGGGATCAGGTCGAGAGGGCCGCCGTCTCAGTCTCCAACAACATTGCCGAGGGATTCGAGCGCGGAACAAACAATGAGCTTCTGAGTTTCCTCTATATCGCGCGAGGCTCGGCGGGCGAAGTGCGATCCATGCTGCATTTGCTAGGCCGGATGCCGGCCTTCTGCGATCTGGAATCTGAAATCCGGGATTTGATGGCGAGAGCGGAGAGCGTTTCAAAACAACTGGGTGCCTGGATTCAATCCCTCCAGAATTCCGGCCTGAAGGGGCAGCGCTACGTAACCGAAAAGACGCGGCGGGCGAGTGCGTCGGCCGAAGATCGCAGACGATTCCTGTCGGAGCTGCAGCAGATCCAGGCGGCCCATAAGGCCCAGGGCGGAGAGAGCACAAAGATGTAGCAGAAGGTTCCCAGTGTACTGCATCTCAAACAGGTTTACAGATGTAGCGCCGCCCCTGGGCCATTTTCCGCAAAAGTGTCCGCGATTTCGCGCAAGTGGTTTGGTTACAACCAGCTAGCCAACTTTCCGTAGACCGTAACCCCTGCCCCATCAAAGCTGTTCAGAAATTCATCAGTGGCAGTCGCTGGTAGCCGGAATGCTGTACACTACCGGTGGATGGATAGGCTCAGACAAGATGGTGCCTATTGCGCAAGGTCAGGGCTTGCCCAAGGCTGCCTCATAACTCACGCACCGCAGACGGCCAAGATGGCCGTGCCACGGACATCCGTAGCGGCGATCCCTGATCGCCGAAGCGATTGCAGACCAAAGCCCGGCGGTGAGGTTCGATTTCTGGTCCGACGGAAGGCGTCGGAACATCGGTCCGGTATCTGGTCCGACGAAGGGCGTCGGACCATCGGACTCCCAGGATCGGAGACTCCGGCATTCGGAGATACCGCCGCCACAATCAGAGGAATGGAGTCAAGGAATGGCGCGAGAAAAAGTCACGATTGACGGCAACGAAGCGACGGCCTACACGGCCTATCGGATCAACGAGGTGGTGGCGATTTATCCCATCACGCCGTCCTCGCCGATGGGCGAGTGGGCGGACCAGTGGGCGGCGGAGAAGGTTCCCAACCTGTGGGGCACGATTCCCACCGTGATCGAGATGCAGAGCGAAGGAGGAGCCTCCGGCGCGCTGCACGGCGCGTTGCAGGCCGGGTCGCTGGCCACGACGTTCACCGCCTCGCAGGGATTGCTGCTGATGATCCCCAATATGTACAAGATTGCCGGCGAGCTCACCTCGGCGGTGATCCACGTGTCGGCGCGGACTCTCGCCACGCACGCGCTCTCGATCTTCGGCGATCACTCGGACGTGATGGCGACTCGCCAGACGGGTTTCGCGCTGCTCGCCTCAAACTCCGTTCAGGAGGCGATGGACTTCGCGCTCATCGCGCAGGCGGCAACACTGGAGACGCGCGTGCCCTTCCTGCACTTCTTTGATGGCTTTCGCACCTCGCACGAGGTGGGCAAGGTCGAGCAGCTTTCCGAGGACGACATGCGCGCCCTCATCGCTGAAGAATTGGTCCACGCGCACCGCGCCCGCGCGCTCTCCCCCGACCGGCCGTTTATCCGCGGCACGGCGCAGAACCCCGACGTTTTCTTCCAGGCGCGTGAGGCGGTCAATCCCTACTATCTGGCGGCGCCGGAAATCGTAGCGAACGTCATGGACAAGTTCGCGCGGGTTGTGGGGCGCGCGTATCACCTGTTCGACTACGTCGGCGCGCCGGACGCCGAGCGCGTGCTCGTGATGATGGGTTCGGGCGCGGAGGCGGCGCACGAGACCGTCGATTACCTGACGGCGCGCGGAGAGAAAGTGGGCGTGCTGAAGGTTCGATTGTACAGGCCGTTCTCCGTCGAGCACTTCGTTCGGGCGCTGCCGGCGACAGTCAAGACGCTGAGCGTCCTCGACCGGACGAAAGAGCCCGGCGCCGCGGGCGAGCCCCTGTATGTGGACGTGGTGACGGCGGTGAGTGAGGCAATGACCGCGGGCCAAGCTCCCTTCCAGGCGCTGCCGCGGATTTTGGGCGGCCGCTACGGCCTCTCCTCGAAGGAGTTCACGCCGGCCATGGTCAAGGCCGTGTTCGACAATGCGGCTTCCGCGCGTCCCAAGAATCACTTCACGGCGGGCATCGAGGATGACGTCACGAACACCAGCCTGCCGTTCGATCCGGAGTATTCGACCGAAGATCCGCAGACCGTGCGGGCGCTCTTCTACGGCCTCGGCTCCGATGGCACGGTGAGCGCCAACAAGAATTCCATCAAGATTATCGGCGAGGAGACGGAAAGCCACGCGCAAGGCTATTTCGTCTATGACTCGAAGAAGGCGGGGGCGATCACCGTCTCCCACCTGCGCTTCGGGCCGCGCCCCATACGCTCGAGCTATCTGATCAGCCGCGCGAGCTTCGTGGCCTGCCACCAGTTCTCCTTTCTCGAACGCTTCGATATGCTGAGGTCGGCTGCGCCTGGCGCCGTCTTCCTGCTCAACAGCCCCTATGGGTCGGAGGAGGTCTGGGACCAACTCCCGCGCAGTGTCCAGGAGCAGATTATCCGCAAGAAGCTGCGCTTTTTCGTGATCGACGCCTACCAGGTGGCGAAGGATACCGGCATGGGCGTGCGCATCAACACCATCATGCAGACGTGCTTCTTCGCGATCAGCGGCGTGCTGCCGCGCGCGGAGGCCATCGCCGCCATCAAGCACGCTATCGAGAAGACTTACGGTAAACGCGGCGAGCTGGTCGTGAAGAAGAATTTTGCCGCCGTGGACGCGGCGCTCGACCATCTCCACGAGGTAAAAGTCCCCGAGCAGGCCACGAGCAGCTTCGACATCCGCCGCGCCGTGCCCGCGGAAGCGCCGGAATTTGTGCAGAAGGTGACGGCCAAGATCATCGCGGGCGATGGCGACCTGCTTCCGGTCAGCGCCTTCCCGGTGGACGGCTCGTTCCCGAGCGCCACCGCGCAGTGGGAGCGGCGCAATATCGCGCTGGAGATTCCTGTCTGGGACGAGGTGCTCTGCATCCAGTGCGGGAAATGCGTGCTCGTCTGCCCACACGCTACCATCCGCGCCAAAGTCTTTGAACCGGCACTGCTCGCGGGCGCTCCGGCCACATTCAAATCCTCGGCGGCGCGCTGGAAGGAATTCAAAGACCTGAAATACACCCTGCAGGTTTCCCCGGAGGATTGCACCGGCTGCGGGCTGTGCGTGCAGGTCTGCCCGGCGAAGAGCAAGACGGAAGTGAAGCACAAAGCGATCAACATGGAGCCCCAGCCGCCCATCCGCGAGCAGGAGGCGACGAACTGGAGTTTCTTCCTCTCGCTGCCCGAAATGGATCGGCGCGTTCTCAACCTCGGGCAGGTCAAAGACGTGCAACTGCTGCGGCCCTTGTTCGAATTCTCCGGCGCGTGCGCGGGCTGTGGCGAGACGCCTTATCTCAAGTTGATGAGCCAGTTGTTCGGCGACCGCGCCTTGATCGGCAACGCCACCGGCTGCTCTTCGATTTATGGCGGCAACTTGCCCACCACGCCTTATGCCATCAACGAGGAAGGCCGTGGGCCGACCTGGTCGAATTCGCTTTTCGAGGACAACGCGGAATTTGGCCTGGGGATGCGGCTGGCGCTCGACAAGCAATCCAAGTACGCGCGGGAGCTGGTCGGGCGACTTGCGCTGACGATCGGCGAAGAGCTGGCGCAGGGACTCATCAACGCCGTCCAGTCCGATGAGGTCGGCATCAAGGAACAGCGCGAGCGCGTGCGGCAGCTCAAGGAGAAGCTGGCGGGCGCGAGCACGGCGGAAGCGCGCGACCTGCTGGCCTTGGCCGACACCCTGGTGAAGAAGAGTGTCTGGATCGTGGGCGGCGACGGCTGGGCCTACGACATCGGCTACGGAGGCCTGGACCACGTGCTCGCCTCCGGCCACAACGTCAACATCCTGGTGCTCGACACGGAGGTCTATTCAAACACCGGCGGGCAGATGTCCAAAGCCACGCCGCGTGGCGCCGTGGCCAAATTCGCCGCCGGAGGCAAGCCCGCACCCAAGAAAGACCTGGCGATGATGGCCATGGCTTACGGGAATGTTTACGTAGCGCACGTGGCCTTCGGCGCCAACGACATGCAGACGCTCAAGGCTTTCCTGGAAGCGGAGGCTTTCGACGGCCCGTCGCTCATCATCGCTTACAGCCACTGCATCGCCCACGGGTACGACTTGGTGCACGGACTCGACCAGCAGAAGGCGGCGGTGCAGTCGGCGTACTGGCCGCTCTTCCGCTTCAATCCGGCGCTCGCGGCGCAAGGCAAAAACCCGCTGCAGCTCGACTCGCGCCCGCCCAGCCTGCCCCTCGAAAAATACGTCTACAACGAGACGCGCTATACGATGCTGACGCGCAGCGATCCGGAGGCGGCGAAGAGGCTGCTCGAACTCGCGCAGGACGATGTCAACCAACGCTGGCGTCTTTATGAGAACTGGGCCGCCATGCAGCTCACCCCGGCGGAAAAGGAGGCGAAATAATGGTTGACCTTTCCACGACCTATCTGGGACTGAAGCTAAAGAATCCGCTGGTCGCTTCGGCCTCGCCGCTCTCGGAGGATCTGGATAAGATCCGGCGCATGGAAGACGCCGGCGTGGCGGCCGTGGTGATGCATTCGCTCTTCGAGGAGCAGATCACGCTGGAAAGCCAGGAACTCGATCAGAACCTCTGGCAAGGCACGGAAAGCTTCGCGGAATCACTCACCTACTTTCCCGACATGACACGGTATAACCTGGGGCCGGAAGGCTACCTCGAGCACCTGCGCAAGGCGAAAGCGGCGGTGAGCATTCCTGTCATCGGCAGCCTGAATGGCGTCTCCACGGGCGGCTGGATTGAATACGCCAAGAAGATCGAGGAGGCGGGCGCGGACGCGCTTGAACTGAACATCTTTTTTATCCCCACCGACCCGGAGATGACCGGCGCCGAGGTCGAAGAATTGCACTGCGAACTCGCCCGCAACGTCAAGGCGAGCGTGAAGATTCCCGTCGCCGTCAAGCTGAGTCTCTACTTCAGCTCCATGTCCAACATGGCGCGGCGGTTCGACCAGACGGGGATTGACGGTCTGGTCCTCTTCAATCGCTTCTATCAGCCAGATTTCGACCTCGAAAGCTTGGAAGTCGTTCCCGCGCTGATCCTTTCCAGTTCTTACGACCTGCTCATCCGCCTGCACTGGGTGGCGATCCTTTATGGCCGCGTGCGCGCGGACTTGGCCATCACGGGCGGTGTCCACACGGCGCTCGACGTCCTGAAGGCCATGATGGCCGGAGCGCGCGTGGCCATGATGACTTCGGCACTGCTGCGCCACGGCGTCGAGCACGTCTCGAAGGTTCGCGCTGAGCTCGTGCATTGGATGGAAGAGCATGAGTACGAGTCCATCCGCGAGATGCAGGGCAGCATGAGCCAGCGTTCGGTGGCCGAACCGGCCGCCTTCCTGCGCGCTAACTACATGAAGGTGCTCAGCTCCTATTCGCTGCACTCCCCGCGGGCATTGTAGAGGCGTGGCTTGCCGAGCGCCCAGGAAGGTCAAGACCTGCGCTTACGGTCTCATGCTACAATAGACCAAAGTCGACACGGAGCCGACCCGGCATGACTCCAAAGCGAAAGCGGTCCCCGCGAGGACAACGGCGGCTTGCGCAGGTTGATGAGGTTACCATCCACCTTCATGTCCAGGGCCTCGAGGAGGGCGGATATCTTGCCACGAGTCCCGACGTGCCTGGCCTGGTGGCGGAGGGACGCAGCGTGATGGAGGCTGTCGAAATCGCCCAGGGTCTAACGCGCAAGATTGTAGAGAGTTGCCTGGACCACGGCGACCCCCTCCCGACCGCTTTGGCCAAACTGAACCGGCCCGCGTTCGATCTGCTCGTGCCAGTCAGCATCCGCTAATGGGTCGTCTTTCGGGATTCAAGTATCGTGACGTCGCCCGACGACTACGAGGCTTCGGCTTTGCGTTCGACCGGCATGGGCCCGGCAGCCACGAGGTCTGGCGTCACGCCCGGACAGGACGCAAGGTCACCATCCCCCATCATGCACGCGACCTGGCCGAGGGAACGCTGCGCGCGATCTTGCGTGAAGCGGGGATCAGTGTGGAGGATTTCCTGGAGACGTAGCCCTCAGCACATCACGGTTCGGGCCTCCGGCCGCCGCCGTCCGACCAAAGATGAGCAGTTAGGACTGCGTGCGAGTATTTGCGCGAACCAGCCGATAGTTTTGGTACAATGTGACCCCAAGCGCAGTGCACCACCATGGACTACGATCAATTAGCCAGCTTTCTGGAGGTTGCGAAGCTGCAGAGTTTCTCGCTGGCGGCGGAGAAAATATTCCGCACGCAGCCGGCGATCAGCGCGCAGGTGCGGTTGCTCGAGCAGGAATGCGGCGAGAAGCTGTTTGACCGCAGCGGCAAGAAGGTGCAGCTCACACCGGCGGGCGAGATTCTCCACGGCTACGCGACGCGGATGCTCAACCTGCAGAAGGAGGCCTTGCAGGCCATCGCCGACCTCAACCAGACGCCGCGCGGCAAGCTTTACATCGGCGCCAACGAAGCAACCTGCCTGTACGTTCTGCCCAAGACGTTCGCCAAATTTAAGCAGCAATATCCGCTCGTTCAGATCAGTATCTACCGGAATTTCAGCCACAAAATCCTGAAGAAAGT
>JAIQGH010000091.1 GCA_020072655.1 Terriglobia bacterium
GCTCCGTCCTCGACCTGGTGAGCAAGATCCTGAGCTACGTGCGGCTCTACAACCGCAACGCCCAGCCCTTTCGCTGGACCTACCGCAACCCGCGAAAGCGAATTCATGTTTCACCTATTTCGGTAACGCGACACTAGTGACTCGTGAATAGTGAGGAGCGAGCCAGGGCACAGCGCGAGGTTGGTGCGCGTGATTGACCTGAATTAAAGTGTTACTTTAAGTTTGGCGATTGGCCGCAAGCTGGCAACGGCTTGCGGCTTTTTCTTTTGGTGAGGCCTCGGCCTTCTAAGCGTGCCTTGGACTCGTCACTTGTCAATGCTCACCTTTCACTGCCTTTGATGTCGACGCGTCGACGTCAAGGACCGTGGCAAGTGGGAAGAGAATTCGGAAGGCAGAACTCAGCAGGGAGAAGCCACAGCGAAGCGAAAACGGCCTCGCCAACCCTAGCAATTCAATTACTCAATCTCCAAATCACGCCACCGCCCAATTCCGGGATAGGTCGTTCGGAGCTTTTGACTGTCTTACGTTTTCACGCGCAGGAGGAAATAGACACCACCCAGGCCGAAGAGTACGTCCGGTGACCACGCGGCGACGACGGGGGGAAGCTGGCTGAGGTTCCCCATGGCCTCGAAGAGGCTGGAGACCGACCAATAGACGATGGCGATGGCGATGCTCAGGGCGATACCGGAGAGCGCCCCTTTAGCGCCGGTGGTCAGGGAGAAGGGGATCCCAATCAGTGCCACAACGAAGGCGATGAGGGGAAAGGAGAACTTGCGGTAGAGCTGCACCGAGAGCCGCACCACGTCAAACCCGCTCTGCGCGAGCTCATTGATATAGCTGCGCAACTCCCAGGCGCTCATCTGTGCCGAAGGCTTCACTTCTTTCTTGAAGTACTGCGGCTCTTCGTTCAGCTCGTCGAACTTGGCCACGGAGAATGGCATGTAGGCGGTCACACGATCTCCGCTCAAGTCCCGCACCCAGCCGTTTTCGAGCACCCAGCCGCGCACGGCCGCCTCCCAGAAAGCCCGCGCGGCGTAGATGCGCCGCGTCAGGCGGAAGGTCTGAGGATCGAACTCGAAGGCGGAGAGGTCGGCGAAAACGTTGTGGTCGGGATCAAAGAACCGGTAGTTGTAGAGCCGCGAGCCCTGGCCGAAAATCCACTGGCGGTCGGGCCGGTAGTAAGTCTGCGGGGGCTTGCCTTTGATCTGGTTGCGCAGGGCATCCTGGCGTTGGTTGGTCTCCGGCAGGTAATAATCCCCCAGCAGATACATCCCCGCACTGAGCGCCGCGGCCGCCAGCAGGATGGGGACGGAGAGCCGATAGACACTTACCCCCGCCGATTTGATCGCCGTGATCTGATTGGTCTTGGCCAGCAAGCCGAAGTTCACGAGCGTGGCGACGAGGACGCTCAGGGGCAGAGCAGGATAGTAAATCGCTTGAGGGAGAAGAAAGCGATAGTAATTGAAAGCTACGAGCAGGAGGAGGAAGTAGAGCAACCATCCGCGGATCACATAGAGGTCGAGAATCTGGAAGAAACGCTGGCCGGGGGCGTGCGGCTCAGGCCGGATCGGGGCCGTCGTCGCTGCCGGCCGTTGCGGAGCTGTACGGAGGCGCCGGCGCCACTTCCGCCAGATTTCTTCGATCCAATCCTGGAGGAATTGGATGCGCAGGCGAACCCGGCGGAGGTGAGAGAGCATGAGCACGCCGGCTGCGCCGAAGAGCCCGTTGGCAAGCCACAATCCGACGAACGGGTTCAGCCGCCCTTGTTTGGCGAAACCCAGTCCAAAGGCCATGAGGATGTAGTAGACAAAGACAATGAGGATCGTCAGCACACCCCCCACAGCCCAGCCGCCTTTGCGGCTCGAGAGCCCAAGTGGGATGCCAACGAGCGTCAGGACCAGCGAAGCAAACGGCAGGGCAAAGCGGTAATTGAGTTCGACCAGCGATGCCTGGCGCAAGGCGGGATTCCTGGAATCTTTAAGTAATTCTTTAAGTCCCAAGGCCGGAGGCTTACGCCATTCGGCAATCGTTCCCTCGCCTCGCTCCAGCGGGATGGGAAGGTCGGTGTCGGTGAAGGTGGCGACCGAGTAGCGCTCGGGATGCTCCGGATCGATTTCGTGCGTGGCCCCGTGCTCGAGGTGAAGCGTCAGCCGGCGCGTGGCGCGGTCGTTGACAAGCATACCCCTTTCCGCTAACGTAACCTTCGGCGCGTTGCGCGAGGTCGTGTCGGCGATAAAAACTCCAAGCCAGCGTGACCGGGAACCGGTTACATCCTGCAGGTAGAGTAACAGGTTCGGAAACTGCTCCACGAAAACCCGCGGCTGGATCTCATAGGGAACTTCGCTGGTCGAGATTTCCTGCTCCATGCGGTGCAGTCTCTGCAGGGATTGGGGCGCGAGGACAAGGCTCATCCACGTCGCCAGTCCCCATCCCGCCAGCGCCAACACCATGACGGGGCGGATGAACTGCCCCATGCCGATGCCGGCCGCGCGGGTAGCAATCACTTCGCCGTCCGCTGACATGCGACTCAGGCCGATGAGCGTCCCGACCAACACGGCCATGGGGACCGTCAGCACCAGGATGCCCGGGACAGGAAGAAGGAAAAGGGTGATGGTGCTCGCAGGCGGCAGGCTGTGCCGCACCGCCAGCTCCAGCAGGTGGCTGACGTGCTGGAGGAAGATCACGAAGGTGAAAACGAGCAGCCCCAGCAGGGAGTGCGCGCAAATTTCCTTGAGGATATAGCGGGTGAGAATTCTCATGGCGAGCACTTCGCGAATCGGCGCCCCGTAAGCGCTCCGTCATGCTAGCATACCGCTGCTAAAGCCGCCAAGCGACAACAGCAACCGAACATGCCTCCCACCTACGTCATGCTCCTCTGGCACATGCACCAGCCCTTCTACAAGGACCTGGCCGAGGACCTCTATGCCATGCCCTGGGTGCGCCTGCACGCGCTCAAGGACTATTACGGGATGGTGGCCGTCCTGAAGGAATTTCCGAATGTGCACGTCACCTTCAACCTCGTGCCGTCGCTCCTGGCCCAGCTCAACGACTACGCCCAGGAGACCGCCCGCGAGGAGGATTACGAGATCGCCTTTCGACCCGTCGAAGCGCTGACCCGCGAGGCGCGCGAACGCCTGCTCGACTTCGCCTTTCGCCTCAATCGCGACAACCTCCTCTACCGCTACCCGCGTTTCCGTGAACTCTTTGAGAGGGCCCGAGCTACTCGCAACCAAGAGGGCGCCGCGCGCCTCTTCACGCTTCAGGACTTGCTGGACCTCCAGGTGTTATCTCAACTGGCTTGGTTCGACGAAATCTATCTGGCCCAGGATCCTGCGATCAGGGCCTTGACCAAGAAGGGGCGGGGCTACTCCGAAGCTGACAAGGTCGTGCTGCGAAAGAAGGGGATTGAAATATTTAAAGTAACACTTGAAGAATACGCGGAAGCTTCCCGCCGCGGCCAAGTGGAGATTTCGACCTCGCCCTTTTACCACCCCATCCTGCCTCTCCTTTGCGACACGAATGTGGCGGTCGAGTCGCATCCGGGTGTCAAGCTGCCCCGCCGGCGCTTCCAGCACCCGGAAGACGCGCGGGCCCAGTTGCGCGCCGCCGTCGAGCTGCATGAGCGCTTCTTCGGAACGCGGCCGCGCGGGCTCTGGCCGAGCGAGGGCAGCGTTTCTGATGAGGTGCTCGCCCTGGCCATGCAGGAAGGATTCGAGTGGACGGCAACCGACGAAGGCGTCCTGGGGAGATCGCTGCAAGTGGGCTTCTATCGCCAGGCCGATGGCACCATGGCCAGCGGGCAGGAGCTCTATCGCCCACATCGCTTCGTCGCCGGCGACAAGGGCATCAGCATCTTCTTCCGTGACCACCAGCTCTCCGACCTGATCGGGTTTGTGTATTCGCGCATCGATGCCCAGGCCGCCGCGGCGGATTTACACCAGCGCATCCGCGCCGCGGGCCGGAGCATGGGAAACCGCCCGGCGCTCATCTCGATTATCCTCGACGGCGAAAACGCCTGGGAGTTCTTTCCCGGCAATGGCCGCGAGTTTCTGCGCGCCTTCTACGGCCGCCTGGCCTCGGATTCCAGCCTGCGCGCCGTGACGGCCAGCGAGGCCCTTGGCGTGACCGAGCCGGGGAAGCTTACGCACGTCGTCCCGGGCTCCTGGATCAGCGCCAACTTCGATATTTGGATCGGGGCCGACGAGGACAATCGCGCCTGGGACCTGCTCTCCGAGGCGCGCGATTTCTTTGCCGCCAAGTCCGGCGACCCGCGACTCGATCCCGCGAAAGTCCGCCTGGCCGAGCAGGAGCTTTGGATCGCCGAGGGCAGCGACTGGTGCTGGTGGTATGGCCCCGAACATTCGAGCGGGCACGATGAGGAATTCGACCGGCTGTTTCGCACGCACCTGAGTAACATTTATCGCCTGCTGGGGGGCTCGCCGCCCGATCAACTGGCCGTCCCCATCAAGCGACCGGCGGTGAAGGCGAAGGTGTCGCCGCCGACGGGCCGCATCGCGCCCCGGGTGGACGGGCAGGTCACGAGCTACTTCGAATGGCTGGGCGCCGGTGTCTATTCGCCGGATTACCGCTCCAGCTCGATGCACGGCGGGGCGCAATGCGTGGACGCCCTCTATTTTGGGAACAACGATCGGGCGCTTTACGTGCGTCTGGACTTGGTCGAGAAGTTTCGCGAGGACTATCCACAGTTTGAAGTACGGGTGAACGTGGATGGCGAGAACCGCGCGCGTATTCAGGCCTGGGTCGAGCAGGGCAAGCTCGGCACCGTGCAATTCTGGAGGCGGGATGAGCAGATGCTGGTCCCGCTCGGGACCGGAAACCAGCTTCAGGTGGCGTTCAACCGCATTTTCGAGCTTCGCCTGGATTATGCCCTGGCTGGGCATGCGCCGGGGCAGACGGCCCACTTCCAGGTCTCATTATGGGCCGAGGACCTTCCCCTTCAGGTCATCCCGCCGGAAGGTTGGCTCACGCTGGAGCTCACGGAGGATCTGACGGGCTGGTGAGACTGAGAGTTTGAGCGATTTGGTGATTGAGCGATCTAACTCCTAACAGGCTGCTGAAACACGACCTTCGACGCTGTCATTCCGACCCTGAGCGAAGCGAAGGGGAGGAATCTCGCTCTGAAAATAACAGCCTGGCGAGATTCCTCGTCGTCCCGATAAAGTGCATCGGGACTCCTCGGAATGACAGGTCGGAGGGGTTTTTCAGCATCCTGCCAAGCTTGGCAGAGACCGTTCGGATCCGCTGTTGCTTCTGATTCCTGATTTCCAGATTCTCAATTCTCCGCGTCACATATCACTGCGCGGGCGAAGTTTTACTTGAGCTTTGGTCGACGCGCCGACGTGAAGAGCGGTGACGAGTGACAAGTGACGAGTGGCGAGCAAAAGTGGGAAACCAGAAGTCGGCAGCAAGGAGAACGCGGAGCCCGCTCCGCCAGGCCCTGTAGTTCAATCACTCAATCACCCGATGACCCGATCACTCAATGGCTCAATCACTCAATCGCTAAATCACCCGATCACTAAATCGCTCAATTCCTGCGCCCGTCACTCCTTCCATTGCCAGTCCGGGACGACCACCTCCACAGGGTCGGCGCCGACGGGGACGGTCGTCACGAGCGCCGACTTGAGCTTGGCGAGGCGCGCGGGTTCGGCCACGAGCACAGCCAGGCTCCCGGTGGCGCGGTCGGCCACGACCAGAAACCGCTCGTCGGGCGTGAGCGCCAGCGCGTCCGGCTCCCGGCCTACCTGGGTCGAGGCAAGGACCTGGCGGTTTTGCACATCGAATGTGGTAACCGACCCGTCGCCGGCGTTAGCGATGTAAAGGACGGTCGAATCCCGCCGAAAGACGCCCGCGACCGGCTCGCGGCCCGTGGGCAGGGTTTGCGAGACGTTGTCGTGAAAGGCGTCGATGATGACCAGCGACGAGGCTTGCGGGGCCAAGGCAAACAGTTCGCCACCGTCCGGCTTCGCCAGCAACGCTCCGGGCTTCACGCCGATTTCAATGTGCGACAGAATCTGACGTGAGCCCACGTCCACCGCCGTGATCTTTTCTTCTCCTGCATCAGCCACGAAGACCTTCGAGCCATCCGGCAGGATGGCAAGTGACCTCGGCGCCCTTCCAACTTCAAGTGTTCCTTGAAGTTTCTGCCCTTCCACGCTCAGGAAGAAGAGGCGATTCTCGGCCTCGGAAACGGCGATCAAGGTTTTGCCGTCGGGCGTTATCGCCAAGTTGGCCAGGGGAGCGCCGAGCCGCATGCTCGTCGCAACCTTCCCCGTGGTGCAGTCAAGGGAGACGGTTTCTTCTGTCGAGGGGTTCAGGGTAAACGCCTGGCGCCCGTCGGGCGTGAAGGCCAATCCGCGTGCCGCTGAGCCTGCCTGAAGGGAATGAACTACCCGCAGGGCCGGGAAGGCGATGACGTCGATCCGCCCATCCGCGCCGACAACGTAAAGCTCGCGGTGCAGCGGCCGGGCTAAAAGGCGCTCCGCGCGGGTGGAGACGGGGATCGCGGCCACGACGTGGAAGTCCTGAAGCTCGATGGCGGCGACGGAATGGCTCTCCCGCGATAGCGCGAAAGCCAGGTAAGGCTGTGGAGGGGCCGGCTTGCGTGTGCACGCGACAAAGAAGGCGAGGGAAATGGCAGCCGTCAGCAGGGCATCTCGAGCGTGCGCAGAGTGGACTGAGGAGCGACGACGGTTATTGGCCAAGGTCGGGTCAATCGTAAATCTTCCGACGCCAATCGGCAACGCCTTCCTGGCTATTTTCGGCTGCCGATCATCAGGTTGGAGGGCCCGGGAAGGCGGACGCGGCGGACGTCCCGAAGGCCCGCCTCCCGCAACCAGGCAGCGTATTCGTCTTCGCTATAGCTGGAACCGGCCACGGTCCCCACCAGCATGTTGAGCGCGAACAGGGCTGCCATTTTGGGCGCGGTCTTGTCGGCTTCGAGGATAAAGTCCTGAACCACGAGGCGACCCGCCGGCGCCAGCGCTCGATAGCACCTCTGCAATAGATCGCGATTCTCTTCTTCGCTCAGCATGTGGCAGATGGCGGAGACAAAGACGAGGTTGTAGCCGTTTCCAAACGGGCCGCGCCGCAAGTCTCCCTCGCGCGTCCGGACGCGCTCCGCCAGCCCTGCCTTGCGGATGTGAGCCTGCGCGATGGGAACCACCGCGGGCAGGTCGAAAACCTCAGCTTGTATCTTCTCGTTGGCTTGGGCGAAAGCGATGGAGTAGGCGCCGGAACCGCCTCCCACGTCCAGCATCCGCGCGATTCCTTCTGTTCCCACAGCCGCGACGACCAGCGGCGCTCGCTCGGACGCGTTGCGGTGCATGGCAGCGATGAAGGCTTGCGTCCAATCTTCGCCGCGCTGAGCCGCTTCCTGGTGGGTCACCGACGTACCCGCGCGGACGCATTCGGTGAGCGTTGACCACCGGCGCCACAGATGAGCCGTGTGCATCATGGCCAGCCGCGCGTTGTCCTGGGAGCCCTCCGCAAAATATCGGGCGCTCACCGGCGCGTTCCGGAAGGCGCCGTCCTGCTTGCGGAGCAGCCCGAGCGCAGTCAAGGCGTTCATCAGCATTTCCGTGGCCCGGGGATTGGTGCCGATCTGGCCCGCCACTTGGGCAGCCGTTGCTCCTTCGCCCACGGCCGTGAACAGGTCGAGCTCAAGAGCCGTCAGGATGACGCGGCTTTCCTGGAAGGCTCGCATCTTCTGCAGGAGATCGTCCGGGAGCGCTCCCGAGGCGCCCTTGGCCCGCTGTGCCGCCAGCATTCGGTCGCGGTTCGTAAGAATCTCGGAGAAGAGCGCCGCCGCGTCCGGGTTGGCCAGCCGCGCGACTGGGCGTCCCTGCTGGAAATGGCTCTCGACGATTTCCGGCACATCCTGCGGCGCCACATTCGAGTACCAGATTCCCTCCGGATAGACGACCAGGTTCGGACCGCGCTCGCATAGCCCCAGCGAGCCACATACCGTGACTTGCACTGAGTCCATCAGCCCCCGGGCGGCGATTTCCCTGCGCAGCGCCTCGAGGGTCTTGCCCGACCCCCGCGCGGCACAGCAGGGCACTCCTTCCGGCTTTTCCTGGTCACAGATGAACACGTGGTATCGAAATGGCTCCATGGTTTCCTCCCCCAATTCCGCCCAAGCGGATTCATTATAGTCTTGCTTGGACTGGTTGGAGCGCATTCGCCCCGAATCGACCAGAGCCAGAGCGGCTCCCCTCGAAGGGCTTGCAAGGGAAGCCTCCACCTCGACCTTTGTGGATTGCGTTCGCAGCGTTTTTGCCTCATGCTGTGGTTTTGACCATGCTGGCGTCACACTTTACACAGGTCAGGAGGATAACAGTCCATGTATCCGTTGAGATATTGGCTCTGCGTTGCTGGGCTGCTTGCCTGTTCGCTCGCCCTTGCCACCCCCGCGGGCTCGCTGGCGGAAGCCGGATTCGATCCAGCGAATCTCGACCGCACCTGCAAGCCCTGCGACAACTTCAACCGGTTTGCCAGCGGCGGCTGGATGGCGCGCAACCCGATTCCCGCCGCCTATCCGAGCTGGGGCAGCTTCAACGTCCTGGCAGAGAACAACCGCGCCCAACTTAAAGCGATCCTTGAAGACGCCGCCAAAGCTGCGGCGCCCAAGGGCTCAAACGAGCAGAAGATCGGCGACTACTATGCAAGCTGCATGGACGAGCCGGCGATCGAGGCGGCAGGACTAAAGCCTCTCGCCGACGAGCTCGACCGCATCGCCGCCATCCCGGACACCGCCGGCCTGCGTGAGGAGGTTCTGCGCCTGCAGGGCTATGGGGTGGACGCGCCGTTCAGGCTCGATTCGACCCAGGACTTCCAGGACAGCACGCAAGTGATTGGTGAGGTGGACCAAGCCGGCCTGGGCCTGCCGGACCGCGATTACTATACGCGCGAGGACGCGAAGTCCCAGCAGCTTCGGGACGAATACGTGAAACACGTCGCGCGCATGTTTGGACTCATGGGGGATGACGCCGCGAAGGCGGAGGCCGAGGCGAAGACGGTCATGGAGATCGAAACGCAACTTGCCAAAGCTTCGCTCACCAACGTCGAGCGGCGAGATCCTCACGCCCTTTACCACCGCATGGGCGTGGCCCAGATCAAGGCTCTCGCGCCGGCTTTTTCCTGGGACGATTACTTGACTCACGCCAATCTTGCCGGCAAGGGCGACCTCAACGTGGCTACGCCCGACTTCTTCAAGGAAGTCAACCGCCTGCTTTCCGCCGTCTCGCTGGCGGACTGGAAAACCTATCTGCGCTGGCACCTCATCAGCGCCGCGGCGCCGAGGCTCTCCACGAAGTTCGTGGATGAGGATTTCAATTTCAATGGCAAGACTCTGACCGGCACCCAGGAAATCCTGCCGCGCTGGAAGCGCTGCGTGCGCGCTACCGACCACGCCTTGGGCGAGGCCCTCGGCCAGGCTTACGTTGCCAAGCACTTCCCACCGCAGGCCAAGGCGCGCGCGCTCGAGATGGTGCACAACCTGGAGGCGGCCTTGCGCGAAGATATCCAGAATTTGCCCTGGATGGGGCCGGAAACCAAGAAGCAGGCCCTGACGAAGCTCGACGCCATCGTCAACAAAATCGGCTATCCGGACAAGTGGCGCGACTACTCGAAACTGGAGATCGACCGCGGGCCTTATGTGCTGAACGCCTTCCACGCCGAGCATTTCGAGTTCAACCGCGATCTGGCGAAAGTGGGCAAGCCGGTGGACCGCACGGAGTGGGGCATGTCGCCGCCGACCGTCAACGCCTATTACAACCCCCAGCTCAACGAGATTGTCTTCCCGGCCGGCATCCTCCAGCCGCCGTTCTATAGCCCTGACGCCGACGATGCCATCAATTACGGCGGCATCGGCGCGGTGATCGGCCACGAGCTGACGCACGGATTCGACGACGAGGGCAGTCAGTTCGACGCGCAGGGCAACCTGCGCAACTGGTGGACGCCCGAGGATCGCAAGAACTTTGAGGCGCGCGCCGCGTGCATCGTCAAGCAATTCGACGGCTTTGAGGTCGAGCCGGGCTTGCACCAGAACGGCAAGCTGGTGGAGGGCGAAAGCATCGCGGACCTGGGCGGCTTGAATATCGCCTATCGGGCTTACGAGAAATCGCTCGAAGGCAAGCCGCGCCCGCCGGTGATCGAGGGCTTCACGCCGCAGCAGCGCTTTTTCCTCGGCTGGGCGCAGGTCTGGGCGGACAATATGCGCCCGGAATTCGCGCGGCTGCTCACCAATACCGATCCCCACGCGCTCGCACGCTTCCGCGTCGAGGCGCCGCTCTCGAATCTGCCGGCGTTCGCAGAAGCATTCTCTTGTAAGCCCGGCGACGCGGAGGTCCGCCCCGCCAACGAGCGCTGCGCCATCTGGTAGCTGTAGCGGCGATCTGCGATCGCCGCATCGGCGAATATAGTTGGCCGGCACAATAAGCAAAGCACGGCGAACGCAGTTCGCCGCTACAACAAGACCATGCCAAAAGCCGGGCAACTCGGGTCTGCCCGCCGAAGGCGCAAGCAATTCGGGATCGCCCCGATGCACGTCATGGGGGCGCCAGCCAACAGCGCAATCACTGATATTTCCAGGCGCTGGTATCTTCGCCCGCGGCAGCGTGGCGGGTGATGTGATCCGCCATCGTGCGCAGCAATTCGGGGAAGGTCATGGGAATCCAGCCGTGGCCCTTCATGGGCCGGCCGTATTCGAAGGTGGCATCGGAGGTGGGATTGTTCAGTTTCTTCAAGGAATCCTCGAACAGATACACGGCGAGGTTCAAGTAATAGTTATCCATATCGCCGCAGTAGAGATGAAGCTTTCCCGCTAGCTGCGGGCCGAGAGTCGGCCAATTCTTCTCCACGTAGTAACGCAAGTCGTAGCCGTGGTCACGCATGTACTCGGCCACGGCGTGATCGATCTTGCCGGTACTCTTGTCCCAAAGCGGTTTCGGATAGCCGTCCTCGCCGACCGGCCCGTAAGCCGCTTCCCAAGCGTCGAGCTGCTGTCCCGACCGTCTCTTGCTGCCCAGAACGAGGTGCAGGCGGCTGAACTGCCGCTGCGTTACTTCCGGCTGGCCATAGGAGGCGCGCATCATGAAGCGCTCGACCTTAGTCCACTCGTGGCCAGGCTCTAAGAAGGCATTCTCATCGTTGTATATATTCGTCAACTGATAGCGTCGGAAGTCAATTGGGTCGGGGAAGAAGGTCCACGTCCCGCCGAAGAAATCCGGATGATAGACCTGCAGCGCCAGCGACTCCCAACCTCCCGTCGATCCGCCCATCAGCAGCCGCGCGTAAGGCTTGCGAATGATCCGAAAATGCTCTTCGAGATACGGCACGAGCTCGGTGAGCAAAGCATCGCCGTAAGGGCCGTTGTTGGCCGAGTTCACGGCATAGGAATCGTCGAAATAGGGAGTGGGATGGAGGAAGCTCACCGCAATCAGGCGGGGGAAATCGTCGGAGGTCCAGGCGCGATAGAGCTCGAGCCCTTCTTTGCCCCAATGGCTTGGCTCAACTGTTGCGCCTGGCTCGCCGGACTCGAAAGGAAGCGGCGGGCCCAGCCCGAAATGATCCTGAACGTAAAGCGCCGGGTAGCGAACGTCCGGATGCGTATCGTAACCTTTGGGAAGCAGAATCACGGCGCCGAGGTATATCGGGCGCCCCCAGAACGCGCTGAGCAACTTGCTTTGAATCTTGACGTGCTTCACCCACTGCGTGTCAGCCGGGACCTCAACCGGCGGGATCACTTTCGTCAGGCTGAGCCGCACGTTGTAGCCGGCCTTCGGGTCAAGGTGGACGTCCAGCGGCTCACTGTAGAGATTTCCCGGGGACCGGTTGAATTGCTGGCCCTCCCACTGGTCCATGTGCGCCCAGATGACGTGGCCGTCGGAGCGGTGAAACTCCGTGTAGACGTTGAGGAGCGCCTGGACGTGGTAGTCGCCGGCGGGAATTTTGCTGAGGCGTTCAACCGGATAACCAATCACCGTTGAACCGATCACCGCCACCTGCCCGGGTTGGAGCTTGTCCACATCCACGCCGAAGAGCGGCGCGGCATCGCCCCAGTAACCGGCCTGGAGGCGCGGCTCTTTGCTGGCGTCCCGCGTGATCGCCACGAAGACCCGGCCGGTAATTGGCTGCGCATGAACCGAGGCAGGGAAGGAGATTTTGAATCGAAGTCTAGGGATTTCGGCGGCGAGCAGGGGCTGCGAGGTCGCGAGAATTGCCGCGAACGCCAGCGCAATACTGATGCTCGCCCGCCCTCCAGCCCTGCGCCGATTTGTCAACCGCGGGTACACGCCTCCCCTCCACTATGGCGTACGGGTGGTAATCTCAACCGCTTTTTCTTTCTCCGCGGCGGTGAACAGCGCCTGGATATCCTCCGGGGTCACGCGGCCGTAATACCACTCGCCCGTCGACAGGCTCTCGGCGCGGACGATACGGTAGATATCCAGCAACGAGCGCTTGCCGTCCACGTAGTTGAGCGCTTCCCACTGCATCAGCTCGTGAAGAGTCTTGGGGCCCTCGACGCGGACCTTGGCGCGGAGGTATTCGCCCGTTGTCCCGACATTGCGCGGTACTTTGGCCGCGAGGGGAGTTTCACGTTCGCTCAGCGCGGCGGGTGCTTTCGTGCCGCCCAGCGACTGGTACCATTCTTCAACCCGCTTGCGGTGGTTCAGTTCCGTGAGCTTCAGGTCGGCGATGAGGCTTTCGAGCAGCTTGAGTGTGCCGGGGTCAGCAAACCTGCGCAGCGACTCGAGGCCCGCCGTCTCCCGCGCGACGGCTTGTTCGAGCAGATTCAGCGCGTCGTCATAAGCAGCGCGGCGGTCGGCGGCCGGCGCCTGGGCCAGGCGCGAGAGTCCGGTGGCGAGGTCGTGCGAGATCCGCTCGCGCGCTTCGCCAGCCATGACAGCGGTGAGCGTGGGCACGTCCGCCTCGCTGAGATTGGCCAGATAGAGCGCCGTCGCGGCCACGGCCACGGCGTTGCGCTGGAGCTGCGTGCGGTCGATTTGCCACAGGTCATCGTCGGAAGAGTGAATGTACTCGTCCGGCCAGTTGGTGAAAGTCACGCCGGGAATGCCAACCGCCGAGTCGTCGAAGACGGCGTGGTCGGAGGAATCGAAGAAGGGAACCACAACGGCGTGGTAGGGCTCCCGGCTGCCCAAATGCGCCAGAATGGGGCGCGAGAACGGGGCGGGGTTGTGGTTCTGCCAGGAGGAGAGGTAAGCGTTGTTGCCGAGCACCAAGCTGGTGACGATGCTCTCGACCACGTCGTTCAGGAAACACCAGCGCGACCAGGGAGTCCTGGTGACGTGCTGGACGCGCCCGCCCAGCGACTGCCGTGCTCCCACCATGTCCTGGTTGACGTCGGCGAGGATGTGCTCGCGCTCCTCGGGATGTTCCGAGAAATAGACGTATTCGGCGAGCATCTCGTCCGTCCACCAGAAGCGGATGTCGCGCTTGGGGCAGGGCAGCCGGCCGTCGGCGATCATGGCTTCGAGCGCGCGAGCGATCTCCAGCAGGCTCGCGCAGCCACTGCGGTCATCGTTGGCCGAGGTTTTCTCTTCCTGCAGATGCGCCGTGAGGACGATAGCTTGGTCGTGGTACGTGGTGCCGCGAATCAACCCCTCAACCATTCCAGACCTTGCCGGCTGAGTGAGTTCCGACTGAATCTTCAAGTGAACCTTTAAGGTGGGGCGGGCCGACGCGGCTTCGGCCTCCTCGGCGAAAATGTGCGTTGGCGCTCGGCCAGCCATCCAGCGGCTGAGCATCAGGCCGGTGCGCGGTGAGACTACGAAGACCGGTGGCACAGGCTTCTCGCCTTCTTTCGGGTGGCCAACCTGTGACCACGCGATCTGGTCCGGGTAGTCCGTCCAGGGGCTCACCCGTGTCGAGTAGTAGGAAACAATGCCCACCGCGCCATGATTCCAGCAGGCTTTTTCCTTGACCTTGCTGACCCTGCCGTAGGAGAGGACGATTTTCCCGGCCACGTCTTTGCCCGCGTAGTCGCTCTCCGCGATGCCTTCGCCTACGTCCACGAGTTCCGCCGTGATGTCCGCCGAGGGGCTGTTGTCGGCCACCGAGACCGGTGTCTCACGCACATCGCCCAGCTTGATGGTCTTGGGGGCGACCAGCCACAACTCGCCGGACTTGAGCGTCCAGTTCTGATCCACCGCCTTGGGGTCGGGACGCCAGGCGGGAAGGGGGATAAACTTGACCTCTTCCAGGCCATAGCTCTTCGCCCGCGCCGCCACCCAGTCGGCTTCTTTCATGAAGTCCTCCGCGCCGGCGGTCGGCGCGTGGTACTTGTCATAGGCGATGTCGCCGGAGATTTCGTTGACCAGCTTGTCGTAGGTTTCGGCAGGAAAGAACGGGCTTTCCTGGGCAACGACGGCGAGCGGTATGGCCAGGCATATCGCGACTGAAAGCACGCGCAGTAAGCGCGACATAAAAACCTCCCATTGAGCGGAATACCTATCTCACGACTGCCAAAGGGCTGGACAGTATAGCAGCGATTCTGGCGAGCGGCACGTGGCATGGCCGTCCCGGCCACGCCCCACCGCTGGCCCTCATGGCTCCGAGCCGACTCCCACAAGGCGCATGAGGAAGAAGATCAGGCTGAGGATGAGGACCAAACCTGAAAAAACGATGCCGAGGATGTAGCTGACCGATCTGGCGGTGTGCGGCCTGGTAAACACGAGCTGGTGTTCAGTGTCGCGCGCCTGCGGCGGCCCCAGCCCCTGAATCCGCAAGACATAAGAGCCTGGCCGCGGGATTTCGTAAGTCCGCACCTCCAATCGCACCCGCGAAAAGCTGCTCTTCTGGAAGCGGAATAAGACCACCCGCCCCTCGACGGGCGCGCCGGAATCCGCGCTGAGCTCGTACTTGAGGCGCGCGAAGCGGGTCGTGAATCGCGGCCCTTCCACGCAGAGCATCACCCTGCCGGCCTCCAGGAACTCGATGGTCTGTCGCTCGACGAGGGGGACGCTAAAGAGCACCGCCTCTCGCACTGACCGGATGACGCCCCGGATGCAGAGTGCCAGCGTCAGCCCTGAGATGCAGAACAGCAAGGGCCCGATCCAAAGCAGGTTTCGATACAGGGCCAAGAAGGCCGCCTTCGCATCCATGAACGCACCTCCTGAGGAGGATGATGAGGCTGGATTATTACCGCCCTCCGTCCCACCGTCAACCCAGGGATTTCCCAAAATGAGATTGATCCTCGGCTGAATCACCAAGCCGGCCTGCTGTTGTGAGCGCGCGAGTTGACGCTTCTTGAAGCGCTCTGTTAGCATGAAAGACTAGTTTCGGGAGAAATTCCCTTGAGAGTGGGTGTGCATACGTCCATTGCCGGCGGGCTGGAGAATGCGGCGCACCATGCGAAGAAGATTGGCTGCGACACGTTCCAGATGTTCTCTGCCAACCCGCGCGGCTGGAAAACCCTTGAGCCAACCGTCGAAGACTGCGGGCGCTTCCGCGCCGCCCGCGCCAAATACGGCTTGCGTCCTGTTGTCATCCATGACAACTACTTGATTAACCTCGCAGCGGCCGATTCCCTCATCCGGGAGAGGTCGATTGCGGCTTTTCGCAAGGAAATCGAGCGCGCGGTGCCGCTGGGCGCCGACTACCTGGTGACGCATCCTGGCAGCGCGAAGGGCGCAACAGCCACGGAAGGCATCAGGACTTGCATCGAATCGCTTCGCCGCGCCGCGGCTGGCCTGAGGCTTGACGGCCTCATGATCCTGATCGAGAACACGGCAGGGCAGGGCTCGGTGATCGGGCGGACGTTCGAAGAGGTTGCGGAGATTGTCGCGGGCGCGGGGCAAGACCTGCCGGTCGGAGTTTGCATCGACACGGCGCACTGTTTTGAGGCGGGTTACGCCATCCACACCGCTGAGGGTTTGCGGGACACGGTCAAACAACTGGACCAGACGGTGGGGCTCGCGAAGGTCCGCGTCATTCACGCCAACGACTCGAAGACGGCGTTTAGTTCCCATGCCGATCGCCACGAGCACATCGGCAAGGGTTTTATTGGCAAGGAAGGCTTCCGACGCATCGTTCGCCACCCGAAATTGCGGCGGATTCCCTTCATCTGCGAGACGCCTATCGACCGCCCGGGGGACGACAAGCGCAATCTGCGCATGATGCGCCGACTTGCGGGCGAGTCTCTTTCAAGGGCCCGGTTGCGTGTCGAGGAAGGGAGAAATCTTGAATTATGAATTCTGAATTATGAATTCCGAACTAGGAATGCTAAGCACGAGTCGATTCATAACACGGTGTACCATTCATAATTCAGAATTCATAATTTAGACCATGGACCCAAACTACGACCCGCAGAAAATCGAAGCCAAATGGCAAGCTCGCTGGGAGCAAATGAAGCTCTTCGAGGCGGACATCGACCCGGCGAGGAAGAAGTACTACGTCCTGGAGATGCTGCCCTATCCTTCCGGCGACATCCACATGGGCCACGTGCGCAACTATTCCATCGGCGACGCGCTGGCTCGCTACATGTGGATGAAGGGCTACAACGTGCTCCATCCCATCGGCTGGGACGCCTTCGGGCTGCCCGCGGAAAACGCGGCGATCAAGAACCAGCGCCACCCCGCCGAGTTCACGTTCAGTTACATCGAGCGCATGCGCGGCCAGTTGAAGCGCCTGGGATTCAGCTACGATTGGCGGCGGGAAATCGCCACCTGCGTGCCGGAGTACTATCGCTGGAACCAGTGGTTCTTCCTGAAGATGTACGAGCGCGGCCTCGCTTATCGCAAGAAGAGCCGCGTCAACTGGTGCAGCCTCTGCCAGACGGTGCTCGCCAACGAGCAGGTTGTGGACGGCTGCTGCTGGCGGCACGAGGACACGCCCGTCATTCAGCGCGAGCTCGAGCAGTGGTTCCTGAAGATTACGGCTTACACCGACCGCCTGCTCGAGGATTCGCAGTACCTGGTGCGGTGGCCCGAGCGCGTGCTCACCATGCAGCAGAATTGGATCGGCAAATCCTTCGGGACGCTCGTGGACTATGAACTCCTCGGGCTGGGCGAGAAGCTGCGGATCTTCACCACGCGCGTAGACACGATCTTCGGCTGCACCGCGGTCTTCGTGGCGCCAGAGCACCCGATCGTCGAAAGGCTGATTGCGGCATCGCCGAACCCCGCGAAACTACGCGCGGAGGCCGAACGTATCAAAGCCTCGGCAGTGCGGGCGCGAGTGGGGGTTGACCTGGAAAAGCTCGGCGTGGATACCGGCTTCAAGGCTGTGAATCCTTACAATGGCGAAGCAGTCCCGGTGTGGCTGGCGAACTTTGTGCTCATGGAGTATGGCACGGGCGCCGTCATGGCGGTTCCCGCGCATGACCAGCGCGATTTTGAGTTCTGCACCACCTACGGCTTGCCTATCCGCACGGTAATTGTCCCCAGCAACTCGGGGGGGGCAGAACTTACCCCGCCCTCAGAAGGCGCGGGAGGCGGCGCCCCGAAGGAAGCATTCATCGAATACGGGCGACTTATCAACAGCGGCCCTTACGCCGGCCTGTCCTCCGAGCAAGCCATCGAGCGTATGACCCGCGACGCGGAGGCGCAGGGCTTCGGGAAGGGAAGCGTGCAGTACCGCATCAAGGACTGGGGCGTCTCCCGCCAGCGCTACTGGGGCACGCCGATCCCCATCATCTACTGCGAGACTTGCGGGATTGTGCCCGTGCCGGAAAAAGATTTGCCCGTCATTCTGCCCCGGGACGTAAAGCTGACCGGGCAGGGGGAATCGCCGCTGGCCAATGTGCCGGAATTCGTGGCGACAATATGTCCGACTTGTGGGGGTCCCGCGCGGCGTGAAACCGACACCATGGATACCTTTGTCGATTCCTCGTGGTATTTCTACCGGTACACAGATCCGAAGATATCGACTGCGCCCGTGAATCGCCAGGCGGTTGGCTACTGGTTCCCCGTGGACCAATACATTGGCGGCATCGAGCACGCCATTCTGCACCTGATTTACATGCGCTTCTTCAGCAAGGTGATGCAGGATATCGGCTTAGTGGATTTTCCCGAGCCCGTGGCGCGCCTCTTCACCCAAGGCATGGTCATCAAGGACAACGTGAAGATGTCCAAGTCTAAGGGGAACGTCGTGGATCCCACAGAGATGTGCGCGAAGTACGGGGCCGACACGGTGCGACTCTACATGCTCTTTGCCGCGCCGCCCGAGAAGGATCTTGACTGGAGCGATGCGGGCATCGAGGGCGCGTCGCGATTCTTGAACAAGGTGTATCGCCTGGTGGCGAAACATGCGGACAAGCTCTGCCCGGTGGGAGTTTGGAAAAACTCCGGGGATGCGGGCACAGCAGAACTCAGCGCGGAAGAGCGCCGGCTGCTGCGCAAGACCCATCAGACACTGCACCACGTGACCTCCGACATGGAGGGCCGCTGGCACTTCAATACCGACATTGCCATGGCCATGGAGCTGGTCAACGAGCTGAGCGATCTGGACTCGGCAGCCGAGGCGGGGAAGATTCGGCCGGAGGTCCACAAGAGCGCCATCGAGGATCTGATTCTGATTCTCTCGCTCTTCTCCCCGCACATCGCCGATGAACTCCGGGAAGCCCTGGGCCACTCCGAGACGACTCAGCAGGTGGCTTGGCCGGAGTACGATCCTGTGCTCTCCGCGGAAGACGAGCTGGAATTGCCGGTCCAAGTGAATGGCAAGCTGCGCGGGCGGATTCGCGTGGCCGTTGGAGCCGGGGAAGAGGAAATCCGTTCGCGCGCCCAGGCGGAGGAAAAAGTGGCCCAGCACCTCAACGGGCGCCAGGTCGTCAAGATCATCATCGTGCCGCAGAAGCTGGTGAACATCGTCGTGAAGTAGCGCCGGGCTTTAGCCCGACAAAGGCTCCAATGCCGGCCTGAGAGCCGGCGTTACAAGTCATGGACCAACCTCGTCCCATCGTCGTTCTCGATTTCGGCTCGCAATACACGCAGCTCATTGCGCGGCGCATCCGCGAAATGCAGGTCTACTCGGTCATCGTCCCGTGCCACATTGCCTTCGACCACCTTGTGAAGATGTCGCCGCAGGCGCTTATCCTTTCCGGCGGCCCGTCGTCGGTGTACGACCCCAATGCTCCGGTTTGCGACGAGCGCGTTCTAAAGCTCAACCTGCCCGTACTGGGCATCTGTTATGGCCTACAGTGGATGTCGCACAAGCTAGGTGGCAAGGTGGAAGCTGCGCGGCGGCGGGAATACGGCTTCGCGCAGCTTGACATCACGCCGCCCTCGGAGTTGTTGGCGGGCGTTCCATCGCCGCTGCGCGTCTGGAACAGCCACGGCGACCACGTGGCCGAAGTGCCGCCGGGCTTCCGCGTCACCGGCCGAACGGAGAACGCGGTTTCCGTCATCGAAAACCAGCAAGCCAAGCTGTACGCCGTCGAGTTCCACCCGGAAGTTCGCCACACGGATCGCGGCGGGGAAATCCTGGGGAACTTCGTCGTGGGCATTTGCGGCGCGAAGCCCAACTGGTTCCCGCGCTCCTTCATCGAGGAAACCGTCGAGCGGGTCCGCGAGCAGGTGGGCGACGGTCGCGCCCTGTGCGCGCTCTCAGGCGGCGTGGATTCCGCCGTCGCGGCGACGCTCGTCGGCCGGGCGCTGGGCGACCGGCTGACCTGCGTGTTCGTGGACAACGGCCTGCTGCGAAAGAACGAATTCGAGCAAGTCACCGCCAAGCTGCGCGGGCAAGCACACTTGAACGTGCGGGCCGTGGACCGTTCGGCGCGCTTCCTGGACCGCCTGCGTGGCATCAGTGACCCCGAGCGGAAGCGCAAAATCATCGGCGAGGAGTTTATTCGGGTATTCGAAGAAGAGGCACGCGGCCTGGGAAAGATTGATTATCTCGTCCAGGGCACACTGTATCCAGACGTGATCGAGTCGGTTTCCGTGAGAGGCCCCGCGGCAACGATCAAAAGCCACCACAACGTCGGCGGCCTTCCCGCCGACCTGCAATTCAAATTGCTTGAGCCGCTGCGCGAACTCTTCAAGGATGAAGTGCGCGCGGTGGGCAGGGAACTGGGCCTGGACGAAGACATCGTCAGCCGCCAGCCCTTCCCGGGCCCGGGCCTGGCGGTGCGGATTGTGGGTGAAGTCACCGAGGAACGGCTGCGCATGGTGCGCGAGGCCGACGCCATTGTGATCGAGGAAGTTCGCGCGGCGGGCTTCTACACGCGCCTGTGGCAATCTTTCGCGGTTCTGCTGCCGGTTTCGAGTGTGGGGGTGATGGGGGACGCGCGCACCTACGCTTCAACCATCGCGGTGCGCGCGGTGGAGTCGGAGGATGGCATGACGGCCGATTGGGCGAAACTGCCGGCGGCGCTTCTTTAACGCCTGGCGACCAGGATTGTCAACGAGGTCAAAGGCGTCAACCGGGTAGTCTTCGACGTCACTTCGAAGCCCCCGGGGACCATCGAATGGGAATAGTTCACCCTGCCGGTGGCGAAGCCTGTCGCGGTGCCCCACCACCCGGCCTAACGAGGTGTTGAAAGTCTAGCGGCTAGCCAGTTTCTGCGCCATGTACAGCAAGAGCTGGCGATCTTTCTCGTCAATGCGCGCAATGAGGCGCCTGACCTTTTCGAAGAAGCGGTTCTCTTTCTCCGCTTCCGGATCCATGGCCAGTTCCTCGGTCGTCGCCCGCTTGCTCAGGTTCGGCAACGGCGGAGGCTCCTCACCCTCGTAGAAGAGCTGGTAGAGGGGAATTTCGAGCGCGGCGGCGAGCTTCTCCAGGGTTTCGATGGAGGGGACAGTATGTCCGTTCTCCACCCGGGAGATGTAACAGCGCAATAGACCAGTCCGCTTTTCAATATCACCTTGTGACAGCTTACGGTCTTCCCTTAATGAACGGAGTCTAGTTCCGATGATCATGGCGGTATTCTTCCATAGTCATATTGATTTGGTCAACGAGAATCTGGACGGGGTCCAAGGAATCTTTGGCGGTCGGGGTATGTAACCTTTCTGGCGCGTTCTTCGTCCCCTCAAACGGGAACAGTCCGCGCCCATGAGACCCGGATGGAACCATATCGGGCAGAGCTGGATGCGCAGGAGTTGGCGTGGATCCAGGCCGCCCAGCGGGGCGACCGCGAGGCGTTTGGGCGGCTCGTGGAGCGCTACCAGCAGCGGGTCTTTGCCCAGGTTTTCCGGCTGGTTCGACGCCGGGAAGACGTTGAAGACCTGGCGCAAGAGGTTTTCGTCAAAGCCTTCCGGGCGATCCGCGGCTACAACTTCCGGTCGTCCTTCGCCACCTGGCTCTCACGCGTGGCGGTCAACCACTGCTACGATTTCCTGCGGCGCGAACGCTCCCGACCGCCGGCCTACGCAGTCTCAGCAGGCGGCCAGAGCGACCAGCCCCTTGACGTGGTCGATAGGCTGGAATCTTCGGAACAGGATCCGGAGCGACAGGCGGTGCTCCGCGACCTCGTGGGGAAGCTCCTGGCGCGCGCGCCGGCGGACGATCGGGTCGTTCTCGTCCTGAAGGAAATCGAGGGCCTGTCGGTGGAAGAGATTGGCGAGATTCTGGAACTGAAGCCGGGAGCCGTGAAAGTCCGGCTCTTTCGCGCCCGAAAGCGAATGCTGGAAGATTGGAGAAATCTTCGGCAGGAGAAATAAACGATGCGCTGTAAAGATGCACGCGCGATATTGATCGGGAACGAGGCTGACAAAGCCTCTGCGGCTCTCCTCGAGCACGTGGCAGCGTGCCCGTCCTGTCAAGCTTACGCCCGTGACGCCGAGGGGTTGCGCGGCGGTTTCCGGGCGTTCGCTCGCGAGGCGGTTCCGGAGCCCTCGTGGGGATTCGCGGCCCGGGTGCTGCGCCGGCTGGACGAACTGGAAGAGCGGGGTCGCCGGGCGAATTTCCTCGAGCTGGTAGGTCGTCGGGTGGTCTATGCGGCGGGGGTGCTGACCTTGCTGCTCATTCTGGCTCTGGTTCTACCCGCCTCCGGACCGCTGCGTGGCCCTACGACCGCGCAGCTTTACTGGGCTCAGCCTGATGCGACGTTGGTCGCAAGCAACCCCATTTTCCCGGACGAGACTGGGGAAGCCCGCGATTCGAACCGGCTGGCGCCGGTAGTCAATAGCACAGAAGGGAAGCAATGACACGACGCGCCTATCTCTATTTCATTCTGACCTTCGTCCTGGGAGTTATCGTGGGCGGGGCGGGAGTGTTCTATTTCGCCTGGTCGAGCGGGCACTGGGGGCCTCACCATTTCGACCGGCAGCGCCTGGTCCGTCGCCTGACGCGCGATTTGAATCTCACGAACACGCAGGTGCAGCAACTCAACCAGATCATGGATGATACGTCAAAGAAGCTCGAGGAGCTGCGCGGCCAGATGAACTCGCAATTCGACGCCGCGCGCAAAGAGAGCCAGGACCGCGTCCGCCAGATCCTGACGCCGGAGCAACTCGCCAAGTTCAACGACATGGCGCGGCGCTTCGAGGTGCGTCGGCATAGAGGCGGTCCGCCGCCCCACTAACGAGTCAGCGAATCCGCCCGCGCGGCCGGAAACTGGAAACTAGAAAATCGAAACTCGCCGTCGAGGTCTCCAGCGACGGCTTCCCGCCTCAGTGCCAATGCATGCGGAGCACCCGCCGACTACGGGCTTGTAGGTTCGCATTTCGAGTTTCTAATTTCTAGTTTCCAAATTCAAAAGGGGATATCTTCGTCCGTGATTTCGGGCTCGGGCGGAGCTCCATCCGGGGGGGCCGTCCGCTCGCTCGGAGCTGGTTCCGTGGCGGGGCGTTCTGAGACGGCCCGCTCGGTGTCTGCCCGTGAGCCGAGCATGGTCATCTGGCGGGCTATGATCTCGTGCACGGTTCGCTTGTTGCCGCTCTTGTCCTCATACTCGCGGCTGCGGATGCTCCCTTCGATGTAAACCTGCTTGCCCTTGGTAAGGTACTCGCCGCAGATTTCCGCCAGCTTGCCCCAGGTGACAATGTTGTGCCATTCGGTCTGCTTCTGTGGCTCGCCGGTCTTATCTTTCCAGACGGCGTCCGTCGCCAGAGAAAATTTGCAGACCGGCGCCCCGCTCGGCGTGTATTTCAATTCCGGGTCTCTGCCGAGCCGTCCAATCAGAATCACCTTGTTAACGGAGCCTGCCATGGGAACCTCGCTCGGACGATGGGGTGTAGGGCCCTGCAGGGCCCGCGTTGGAGTTTACCGCCAGGGAGAGGAGAAGGGCAGTCTATTGACCGCGACTGCCCGAGACGGTGACGCCGAGCTTCCTGAGTCGCTGGCGTGCCAGGTCCGCCTCTCGCGAGTTCGGGAAACGCTGAATTAGCGAGCGCAACTCGCGGATGCCCGCGCGCTGCTGGTCAAGGGCCAGTAGAGCATATCCCTTCTTGAGCTGGGCCGAGGCGATCTTGTTGCCCTTGGGGTACTGCTCGATGCATTTGTTGTACTCATCAACCGCCTGCTTGTAGTCTCCCTGACTGTAGTAGCACTCGCCGATGTAGAACTGGGCGTTCGAGGCCAGATCGGTGTCGCCGTAGTATTTCAAGTATTCCTGAAACGACTGAACCGCCAACTGGTACTGACCGCCGTTGAAGGAGCTTAGACCGGATTTGTACAGCGTATCCGCGTCGGGAACGGGAGGAGGATTGACTCCCGCCGCCTGGCCGCCCGGCCCGGGCGCGCCCGCGGTGCCGGCCGCGGAAGCCGTGTTCAGTGTCTGGATGATGTTCTGCGTCTGGGCCACCTGATCACTCAGCTTGGCCAGGCGGGCCTTGGCCTCCTCCAAACTCTCGCTGAGCGCCTGGACGTCCCTCGTCAGGGAGTCGGCGCGCGCGTTCGACGACGCCAGATTCTCCTGCGTCGCCTTCCGCGGGTCTTCCACCTGGGACTTCATGGAATTGACGTTGTTGTTGGCCTGCTCGACGAGAGTTTTCAGGACGGCCGTCTGCGAGTCCAGAGTCTTCTGAGTGTTCATGATCATCTGCTGCATAGTATCGAGCTGACGCATCAGCAGCAGCGTATCCTTCTTTTGGGCCTTGGCAGGCCGGACGGCCAGGGCCAGAGCGAAACCGAAAGCAACAGGATTGTCGCCAGCTTTCTCAAAATCCACCCATCCTCGTACTTGGAAATAAGAACCCGTGTCAGGGGGCCATCGAGGACCGCGTCAACTGACAAGGGAGTATCGCTGCAGGAAGGAAGTCATCGTGCCGCTCGTCGCGAAGGGAGCGGGCACGCGCAAGGCGACTCCCTTTCCCGGGAACCACGGTTCGCCGCGCCATCCAGGGAGGTCTGCCGCCCCGATGTCCCCGATGACATTCATTGGGGCGGCAGGATGACATCCCCTAACCTATTTGCCGAACTTGAAGTGGGCGCGACGATTCTGCTGCCAGCAGTCCTCATTATGCTCGGTGCAGTACGGACGGTCCTTGCCGTAGGAGATCGTCGAAATCCGGTCCGCAGAAACACCAAGGTTAACGAGGAAGTTCTTGGCGGCATTGGCGCGCCGATCACCCAAGCCGAGGTTGTATTCCTCACTGCCCCGCTCGTCGCAGTGTCCCTCGATCGTGAAGCCGACGCTCGCATGAGCCTTAAGGAAATCCGCGTCCGCCGTCAGGGCCTGCTCGGCATCGGGCCGGATGTTCGCCTTGTCGTAATCGAAGAAGGCATCCTTAACATTCTGCCCGAAGAGGTCCTCCTCGCTCACTTCGACGGGCTTGGGCGGTGGAGGCGGTGGAGGAGGCGGAGGAGGAACAGTCACCGTGACGCGTGCCGTCGCCGTGTTGCTTCCCCCTGGTCCCGTCGCCGTCAAGGTGTAGGTGGTCGAGTCACTCGGCGTTACCGACGTCGAACCCTTCGCTTGCACCTTCCCGACGTCGGGTTGGAGATCCAAATCCGTCGCGTTCTCCGAGCTCCAACTCAAGGTAACAGATTGGCCCTTCTCAACGGTGCTCGGTTCCGCAGTCAGCGTGACCGTCGGAGCGGGGGGTGGGGGCGGCGGTGGCGGGGGAGGAGGTGGCGGAACCACCTTCTTCTTGCAGGCGCCTGCCAAAAGCAGAACTCCCAGGACTCCGACGAGAACCACAATCCAGCGCTTGTTCTGTCGCATGCTTGATCCTCCTTAGTCAACAAGAGAATTCTCGTGATCCCGTGGACGAGTTACTCGGGCCGTTCTCTCCCGCTAACGGGCCAACTTGCCAACCTGCCCGCACTCCAAGGGGAGGGGAAATCACTGCTAAAGCCTGCCATACTAACATCAAATCAAAAGAAAACTCAACAGGTTCTAGATTCGTGGATAAGGCTCGAAGGTCTCTTTGTTCATTCGTGCCCCCGTTCGTCGGCGCGATACCTTCGCGCATCAATTCGACCAGGCCGGGCCCCAGTTTCGGCCCGCCTCCGTGAGCTGCTTGGGATCCTTGCCGTCCGCGAGCATCAACCAGACTTGACGCGTTCCCGAACGGGTCGATTCGAAAACCAGATGACGGCCGTCCGGAGACCAGTACGGATGTTCATTGCGGGCCGCGTCGTGCGTGAGCTGTACGATCCGGCCGGTGGCGATCTCCATGATGTAGACATCGTAGGTTCCCGTCTCGGTAACCCGCCAGTGAAATGCCATGAAGAGCCCATTGGG
>JAIQGH010000092.1 GCA_020072655.1 Terriglobia bacterium
TCCGGCGAGCGCCCCGAGCGGGCCACGTAAAGCCCCGCCAGCCGGCGCAATCCCGGCCCCGGCGCATGTGCGGTGGTCGTCGCGGCCGCCGACGGCGTGCCGCTCGCCTCCTTTTCAAAATACCTTGGCGAGACGACGAACAATGTCGCGGAGTACCGTGGGCTCGTGGCGGCGCTCGAATATGCGTTGGAGCACCACCACCGCCGGCTGAAAATCATTTCCGACTCCGAGCTGCTGGTGCGCCAGATGCAGGGGCGCTACAAGGTCAAGAGCGCGGACCTCAAGCCTCTGCACGAGGAGGCGCGCCGCTTGGTCGCTGGCCTCGGGGCGGTCACGCTCGAGCACGTCCGCCGCGAAGCCAACCGCGAGGCGGACCGCCTGGTCAACGAGGCTCTCGATGCCGCAGGCGGCGGGTCCGCTCCTGCCGCGCCGGCCGAGACTGCCGGGGCCCTTCGGGCTCTGGCCACCTACCGGCAGGGGGTCCTGCGGCCCCATCGCCAGCTCCCTCTCACGGAGGGCGAGGATGTGGAGATCGAAATTCGCCGCAGAAATTGACTCGTCCGCGGGCGCATTGAAAGACGTCTCGGCCGCAGCGGGATCTCGCAGAGCCGGGGAATGCTAGGGAGGTTGCTGTGCCCGAGTCCATTGCCGGGCGATCGATTGCTCCTCAGCCCTTGACCCAATTGAGCGAGGAAGAAAGCCTTTTCCGGTCCGTGGCGCGCGAGTTTGCCGAGAAGGAAATCGGCCCGCACGTCGAGGCGATGGACCGCGAGGGTGTTTTCCAGCAAGAGTTGATCGAGAAGTTTTTCGCTCAAGGATACATGGGCATCGAGGTGCCGGAGACCTATGGCGGAAGCGGCGGATCGTTCTTCCTGTCGGTCCTCGCCATCGAAGAGTTCGCGCGTGTGGACACCTCCGCGTCGGTCATCATCGACGTTCACAACACGCTGGTGAACTACGCGCTGCTGCGCTGGGGCACGGAGCAGCAGAAACGCACGCACCTTCCGCGCCTCGCGCGCGACACTGTGGGCGCCTACGCGCTCTCCGAACCCAACGCCGGCAGCGATGCTTTTGGACTCGAAACGCGCGCCCGGGACGAGGGCGACTACTTCGTTCTTAACGGCCGCAAGCTCTGGATCACCAACGCCAAGGAAGCCGGGCTCTTTGTCGTCTTCGCCACCGTCAACCGCGAGCTGGGCTACAAGGGCATCACCGCGTTCCTTGTTGAGCGGGACACGCCGGGCTTCAGCGTGGGGAAGAAAGAAGACAAGCTGGGCGTCCGCGCCTCTTCGACGTGCGAGCTGATCTTGGACGATTGCCGCGTGCCGAAGAGTAACGTGTTGGGCGAAGTGGGCAAAGGTTACAGAGTGGCCATCGAGACCCTTAACCAGGGGCGCATCGGCATCGGCGCGCAGATGGTGGGCGTGGCGTGCGGCGCGCTCGAAGTCGCGGTGCGCTACGCGAAAGAACGGAAGCAATTCGGGCGGCCGATCGCGGATTTCCAGGCCATCCAATTCCAGCTCGCACGCCTGGCGACGGAGGTCGAAGCGGCGCGCCTGATGACTTACAACGCCGCGCGGCTCAAAGAGGCCGGGAAGCCTTTCGTCAAGGAAGCGGCCATGACCAAGTACTTCTGCTCGCAGGTGGCCGAGCGCGTCGCCTCCGAGACTATCGAAATTTTCGGCGGTTACGGCTACACGAAGGATTATCCCGTCGAGAAATACCTTCGCGACGCCAAGATCGGCAAGATTTACGAAGGTACCTCCTTTATGCAGCTCCAGACCATCGCTAAGTTGATCTTGGGCGAGTAGTTAGGCCATTGCTCCGCCCCCCTGGACTGCCTCCTCACTGGGGAAATAAGGTACAATCGCCCGTCTTTAAGTCTGCCGTGTTCTGAGACGCTTCCAGCGCGCTGAAGGATCGCGAGACCCAGCGATTTTCGGAGGAGGCCTGTGGCCGAGTTCAAACCCTACGTCCCGCACGATTCGCAGGAGCCCGAGTTCACGCTGAAAGCGGTGCTCGCGGGCATCCTGCTCGCGGCCGTCTTCGGCGCCGCCAACGCCTACCTGGGCATGAAAGCCGGGCAGACCGTCGCCGCCACGATTCCCGCCGCGGTGATCGCCATCGCCCTCTTCCGCATGCCGTTTTTTCGGGGCGGAGTACTCGAGCAGAACCTGACGCGCACGGCGGCCTCGGTCGGCGAAGCGCTGGTAGCCGGCGCGATCTTCACCATTCCCGCCTTCATGATGGTGAACGTCAGCGGCGAGCGGCTATGGACGGGCCTGCGGGGCCACTATTGGGCAGCCACGATAATTCTTCTCGCCGGCGGCCTGCTGGGAATCTTCTTCATCATCATTTTGCGCCGGCCGCTTTGCGTGGAATCCGACCTGCCATTCCCGGAAAGCACGGCCAGCGCGGAGGTGGTCAAGGCCGGGCAGGCGGGGGCGACCGACGCGCCGAAATATGTCTTCGGCGCGCTTGGCTTGGCGGCCTTCCTCCAGGTGTTGAAGGACGACAAGGGTGTTCAGGTCTTTCGAGACTCGGTAAGCGGCTTCGTTCATTTCCCGAAGTCGGTGATCGGTTATTTCGGCTATCAGAAGGAGCCCATCGGCAATGTCGCCTATACGGGCGGCATCGCCTATTCGACGCCTTCGGCTTCGCCGGCGCTCGTCGGGATTGGATACATTATCGGGCCGGGGCTGGCGGCCATCAATTTTTCCGGCGGCGTGCTCGCCTGGCTCATCCTGATTCCGCTCGTGCTCTTTATCGATCCCGACCTGCCCCATCGTCTGGGTGCCACGACCGGCGGCACGGCTTCTTGGGATTTGCTCAGCTATACGGTTTGGTACAACGTCGTGCGGCCCATCGCGGTCGGCGCGATGCTGGTGGCGGCGGTCTATACGCTTTACAGCATGCGCGGGCCGATCGTGCGCTCGCTAAAAGGCGCCTTCGAATCCACGGCGGCCGCGGCGCATCTGAAGGGCGCGCGCACGCGGCTTGATATCGACATTCCCATTAAGTGGATCATCGTCTCCAGTGCTGGACTCCTGGTTCCCATTACGCTCATCTACTATCACTTTGCAGGCACCTGGGGAGCGGCCATCATGGCGGCGGTGGTGATGACCCTCAGCGGCTTTCTTCTTGGAGCCGTAGGCGGGTATCTCGTCGGCCTGATGGGGACTTCGAACCAACCCGTCTCCGGTCTGACGCTGGCCGCGCTGGTGCTGGCGGCACTGGTGATGGTGGGCATCGGTGTGAGAGGCCTGGGCGGAGTGGCGGCGGTGCTCGGCGTGGCCTCGATCGTGTGCGTCGCGTGCAGCGTTTCCGGCAGCCTGATCCAGGATTTGAAAGCCGGTTATCTGCTGGGCGGCACGCCGTGGAAAATGGAGGTTGTCGAGATTCTGAGCGTCATGGTCCTGTCCTTTTTCCTTTTCTTCCCCATCATCGTGCTCCACGAAGCGAACCTAGCGACGGGCGGCATCGGCGGACGCCTGCTCCCCGCGCCGCAGGCGGGCCTGATGGCCTCCCTCGCGCAAGGCATTGTCGGAGGCCAGATGGCGTGGGGGCTGGTGCTTATGGGCTGCGTGCTGGGCATCATCCTCATCATGATCCAGGCGCCGGCGCCCATGCTCGTCGCCGTCGGGATGTACCTGCCGCTGGAGACGACGGGGGCGATTTTCGTGGGCGGCGTGATGAAGTGGGCCGCCGACCAGTGGGCTAGCCGCCGGCATCTCTCCACGGAGGAGAAGGCGAAGTTCGAAGAGCGCGGAACGCTGCTCGCTTCGGGTTTCATCGCGGGAGAGGCGATCACCGGAATTCTGCTTGCAGCGCTGTTCCTCGCCGGCGTCTCCTCCCTTACCAAAGTCATTACCGGCCTCGACGAATTGCCCTTCCTCGCTCACTGGGGCGGATGGATCTCGCTCGCCATCTTCCTGTTGATGGCTTACGTGCTGGTCCAGGTGCCTCTGAAAAAGAAGCCGACTTAACCCGTGGGACCGCAACCTGTCGGGGCGGTTTCGGCCCTTGGCAACACCCTTCGTTCCCTTTTCTCAGAAAGCCGTGTAAAATAAGGTCTTCATCAGTCGGGCTGGGCGAGATCAGGCCGATTGGACAGCCTGGGTGGGAGAAATTGTCCCACTTCGGGGATTTGGTATGTTTGACACCTTACAGGACAAGTTTCAGCGCGTCTTCAAGACGCTGCGCGGCCAAGGTGCCCTGAACGAGCCCCTGGTGGACGAGACGCTGCGCGACGTGCGCCTGGCCCTGCTCGAAGCGGATGTCAACGTCAAGGTAGTCAAAGCGCTGCTCGAGCGGGTGCGCGTCCGGGCGCTGGGAGAAGAGGTCCAGGCGAGTTTCACTCCCGCACAGGAAGTCGTCCGCATCGTGCGCGACGAGCTGATTCAGATTCTCGGCGGCGACGCCGCGCTGCTGACGTTCTCGAAGGATTATCCGACGGTTTTCCTCCTCGTCGGTCTGCAAGGCTCGGGCAAGACCACGACCGCGGGAAAACTGGCGCGCTGGCTGGCGGCCAAGAAGAAGCGCCCGATCCTGGTTTCGACGGACGTTTACCGGCCCGCGGCGCGCGAGCAACTGGCGATCATCGCCAAGGCGGTTGGCATCCCCTGTTTCGCCGGCGAAGGCATCGCTTCGCCCATCGAGCTGGCGAACGCAGCGCGCAAGGACGCCGCCGACCGCGGTCACGACGTGCTGATCGTGGATACCGCCGGTCGCTTGCATATCGACGAGGAGATGATGCAGGAGGTCAGCGAGCTGCGCACGCGCCTGCGGCCGAGCGAGGTGCTGCTGGTGGCCGACGCCATGATCGGCCAGGACGCCGTGCGCAGCGCCCAGGAATTCCACGAGCGGCTGGGGACAACCGGCGTCATCCTCACCAAGCTCGATGGCGACGCGCGCGGCGGCGCGGCGCTCTCGATTCATTACGTCACCGGCCAGCCCATCAAATTCATCGGCACGGGCGAAAAATACGACGCGATCGACGTCTTTTACCCCGACCGCATTGTCTCGCGCATCCTGGGCATGGGCGACATGCTCTCGCTCATCGAGAAGGCCGAGCAGGCCATCGACAAGCAGAAAGCGCTGGAAGTCCAGCGCAAGATCGTAACCGATACGTTCACGCTCGAGGATTTCCGCGACCAGCTCCGCCAGATGCGCAAGCTGGGGCCGGTGGATCAGATGATGGGCATGCTCCCCAAGGTCGGCATCTTCAAGGATGCCGCCAAAATGCGCGTCGATGAGAAGGAACTGGTCCACATTGAGGCCATCGTGGATTCCATGACGCAGCGCGAACGCGACAACCACGAGATTATCAACGGCAAGCGGCGCAAGCGCATCGCGCGAGGCAGCGGGACCAATGTGCAGCTCGTGAATCAAGTCCTACGGCAGTTCGTGCAGACGAAAAAGATGATGAGGACGCTGGGCAAGGGTCTCTTTGGGCGATTGCCGGCGGGCTTGAAGCTGCCCGTGGGCCCAGGAAGCCCCGCTTAGTTCTGTAGCGCCCCGATTCTTCGGGGCATGCCGGGCTGCCCCTCGACGGGCTCGGGGCGGCCCCTTCGGCGTTGCTCAGGGACGCTGAGCGAAGTCGAAGCGTGAGCGAAGTCGAACCGAAGCCCGGCGCTACGGCCGAGGCGACCTGGCAGGTCGTTGCGACATCGAACGGAAAGGGGGTCGGATTGCTGAAAATACGTTTGGCTCGTACAGGGGCCAGGAAGCAGAGTTCTTATCGCATTGTGGTCATCGAGAGTGGGATGGCTCGTGACGGCCGCTTCGTGGAAATCCTGGGCCACTACAACGCCCGCCGGAATCCCCCCGAGCTTGTGCTCAAGCGCGAGCGATTGGATTACTGGATCGGGCGCGGTGCCCAACCCTCCGAGACGGTCCGCAGCTTTCTCAAGACCAAGCCTGCGGCAGCGAGCAGTTAGAGCAGGTCGGCCGCACGGCCGGAAGGCGGGACCGGGTTTCACTTAATAACGACCGAGATTGCACTTTTTCCATGCGGTGATACCGGACAACTCGGTTGCACAGGAGGGCCAGATGAAGGAGCTCATCGAAGCCATCGCCAAGGCGCTCGTGGATAATCCCGATCAGGTTCAAGTCCGGCCGGTCGAGGGTGAACAGGTCACGGTGCTGGAACTGCGCGTTCACCCTTCGGATCTGGGGAAGGTCATTGGCAAACAAGGACGAACTGCGCGGTCCATCCGCACGATCCTGGGGGCCGCGGGCATGAAGCTGAAAAAACGCTTCACGCTGGAGATTCTGGAATAGGAAGAGTCCGCATATCCGCCCAACCTCCGCGCGGCGAGAGTCGCAAAACCTCGGAAGGCTCGCCGAGGAGCGCGCAATTCCTGGCCGTGGCCTTGATTGTGCGGCCACAGGGCCGGCGGGGGGAGGTGGTGGCGGAGATGCTGACGGATTTCCCCGAGCGCTTTCGTTCTCTGCGGCAGGCGCTTCTGGAACGCCCGGGCGGCGAGCCGGAAGCCGTGCGGGTTGAAGACGCCTGGCCCCACAAGGGCAGGATCGTCTTGAAGTTTTTCGGCGTGGACTCAATTGCCCAGGCGGAAAGGCTGCGCGGCGCGCAGGTGCTGATCCCGCGGACGGAGAGAATTCCGCTGGGTCCCCATCAGTACTACCTTTGGGAACTGGAAGGCTGCCGGGTCGTCATCGAGCGGGACGGGCCACGGCGCGAAATCGGGACGGTCACCGACGTCGAGCTGACGGGAGGAGTCGATCTGCTGCACGTCGCCGCGCCAGGCAGGGAAGTGCTCATCCCGCTTGCGCAGGATATTTGCAAGCAGATTGACCCTGAAACCAAAACCATTCTGATCGACCCGCCCGACGATCTGTTGGAACTGAACGAATAGCGCTGCGCTTGCTTACGGAATTCGGAGATGGGGTTTGTGGTTCGTTTTTCTCGAGCCCCGAACCCCGAGTCCCAAGTCCCGAATATGATCTTCGAGGTTGTCACCATCTTTCCGGACTTCTTCGCGAGCATCCTCGAGCACGGGGTGCTCGAGCGGGCGCGGGCGGGCGGCCAAGTGGAAATCCGCCTGCACGACCTGCGCGACTTCACCGACGATCGCCACCGCACCGTTGACGATCGGCCGTTCGGGGGCGGCCCGGGAATGGTATTCAAGCCGGAACCGCTCTTCCGCGCCGTCGAGGCGCTGAGGGCGGAGGCGGGCGGCCGCGATTTTCCCGTCATCCTGCTCAGCCCACAGGGACACTGGCTGACGCAGGCCGTGGCCGATGAGTTCGCCCGGCAAGAGAGGCTCGTTCTCCTTTGCGGGCGCTACGAAGGTGTGGACGAGCGCGTTGCGCAGCACTTGGCGACAGAAGAGCTATCCATCGGCGACTATGTGCTGACGGGCGGCGAAATCGCAGCGGCGGTGGTCATGGAAGCCGTGACGCGCCTCCTGCCCGGCGTTCTGGGCAACGAGGAGTCGAGCGCGCAGGATTCTTTCGCCGGAGCGGGAAGTGCCGAGGGAAGCCATTCCGGCAGCGCGCGTGGTATTCTCGACTGCCCGCACTACACGCGGCCGGCGGAGTTTCGCGGCTGGCGGGTTCCGGAAGTTTTGCTTTCCGGCAACCACGAGGAGATTCGCCGCGGGCGGCGGCGCGTGGCGCTCGAGAAAACCTGGCGGCGGCGCCCGGACCTGCTTGCCAGCCTATCGCTCAGCGAGGAAGACCGCCAGCTCTTGGAGGAAATCCGGCAGGCGGCGCTGGAATCAGTCGCAAGACCCACGTAGCGCCGGGCGGAACTCGTCCCGATGAAATCGGGAGCCCGGCACTCGTGCCTTCAATAAGCCGCCCCGATGGATCGGGGCGCTACAAGAATTACGCTTGGGGGCAAATGTGCCATGAAGGTTCTCGACAAGATCGAACAGCAGCAGATGAAGAAAGATATCCCGGCTTTTCGCGCCGGCGACACGCTGCGTGTGCACGTCAAGATCAAAGAAGGAGACAAGGAGCGGATTCAGGTCTTCGAGGGTACGTGCATCGGCCTGCGCCGCGCCGCCAACCACTCCACGTTCACCGTGCGCAAGATGTCTTTCGGACACGGAGTGGAGCGCATCTTCCCGCTGCACTCGCCGGTCCTGGATAAGATCGAGATCGTCCGCTCGGGACGGGTGCGCCGCGCCAAGCTCTATTACCTCCGCAAGCTGCGCGGCAAGGCTGCCCGCCTGCGCGAAGCCCGCACCGAGCAGGAAGCGTAGCGGTAAGGCGCGGCCAAGCCCCGAGGGAGGGACCCAAAGAGTCACCCTTGACGCGTCGACCCTAGAAAAAAAGTTCCGGGGAAACGTGGAAGCGTTCGCTCAGCCGCCTGATGTGGTCTTTGTTTAGTTCGCGCTTTCCGCTCAAAACCTCAGAGACAATGCTCGGCGTCCCGAACACGCCCACGAGATCCTTCTGCTTGAGACCGTGCTGATCCATGAGGAACCGCAGTGCGTCCAGAGGCGTGGCGCGCGGCAACTGATATCGCTTCTCCTCGAAATCTTCAATGAGCAGCGTCAGGAGGTCGGCCAGTTCCTTCTCGGCCGGAGTCAGCGCCTTGGGGCGGCGGTCGAGGTCGTAAAGAACCTCTGTGTACACCGCATTCTCTTCCTCGGTGCGGATGACTTTCGGGGCAACCTTCTTGAGGAGCGTGCTGTACTCGGGGCTGACCAGAACGGAGCTCATCTTTTCCAACCTCCCTTGCTGTATTCGGCATGAGTCAGCACGTCGCGCAGGAAAACCCTTCCAGTTCGATAGTGGATCTCAGCAATCAACCGATAGGCGTTGCCTTTGATGTTAAACACGGTGAACCTTTCGACGGCGTCCGCTGCGGGGAACGTCTGCCTGACCTCTGCCAAACTCCTCCATTTGCTTTTCTTGGCAATCCGGTACCAAACGTCCAACGGCTCACTGAGTTCCCTGTGCGTCCGCGCCGCTTCGAGGAGCTTTTTGCGACTGATGATGTGCAACCTCAGCCTCGGCTGCATTAGATTCGCAAAATGCGAATACGTCAAGGATTATTCGCGGTCGCGGTTGTGTGCTGAAATTCCGCCGGCCCTGCAAGGTCGCACCCACGCGGGCGAAGACCGCTGAGTCGCGCGCGTCCTTGGAACCCTTCCATCCATCACTCCGCGGCGGAGCTTTCACCCTAGCGATTCTTGGCCACGGAGAGGATTCTCTCCATCAGTTTCACATCCCCGGGCAGCATTTCGGATTGCACCAAGCGCGGCGTCAGCGTGGCCCAGTTCGGGTCCATCGCAAACACTCGCCGGAAGAGCGGCAGCGACTCTTCCACGCGCCCCATGTTGACCAGCGCCACGGCGTGCCAGAAAACCATTTCGGCATTGTCCGGCACCAGCCGCTCCGCCGTGCCATATTCCCGCAGCGCGCCCTCGTTGTCCTTCTTTTCCATCGCCAAGTCGCCGGCGTTCATGTGATTGTAGGCGCGCTCGAGGTTCACCAGGCGCCGCAGCTCCTTGAGCGGCTCGGGGCTGTCATCCACCCGCAAGTCCAAGATGGCGTCGGCCCACGGGCGCCCCGTCGGCTTTCCAGAGACCACGATGATCGCCGCTGATTGCTTGCCGCGGATGTCGCCGCCCACCTCCTGCGCGGCGTCAAGCGCGGCGAGCATGCGGTCCGCCAGATCGCCCGACGCAGCCACAAACGCCTTCGCCATCGCCGGCCATACGCGATCGTTGAGCATCAGGTTCGCCTGCACGGAGAAATTCTCGCCGACGATGTGACCCGCCGCCTGGATGGCTTTGCTCCCCGTGTGCGCCGCCACGCGGCCCTGCGCATCGATCATGGCCACTTGACGGACCTCGCGCCCTTCATCGCCCGCCAGCAGCGCCTTCAGAGCCTCCGGCGCGCTGCGTCCAGCGCGCATCAGCGCCAGACCCAACGGGCCATAGCTGGGATCCACGAGAGATTGGGTGGCTACCGCGCCGACCCCCGCTTCCGCCCAGGGCACGATCGGCCCCACCGAAAACCAATGCGACTGGACGGCGACGCCCAGCTCGCCGGTCGCCGGGTCGCGCGCCACAATGGAGAAAGTGTGAATGGGGCGCTGCGCTCGGAGGTGTGGTGAGGCCACCGCCTGACCACGCTCCGGGTGGCCCTGCCCCAGCACGGGCAACACCGACGCGAGCAGGAAGACTACGAGCACAAAGAAGTAAGGTTTTCGTGTCATGTTGGCTGTTCCTTCAGGCTGAATGCCGGCTCTAGACGATTCTTGCCGGTTCAGAAATCGCACCCCCGCCACCCAGCGCGGCTCGTGTGCCGCCCAGGGTTCATCGGTTGTATTTCGGCGTGACACCGCGCAGGCGCTTCCACACGGCGTCGCAGCGCGCGAGGACGGCTGCATCGAGCGGGCCGCCCTCGCAAGCCTTCAAATTCTCCTCGAGCTGCTCGAGGCGGGAAGCCCCAAGAATGATCGAATCCACCATGGGCTGGCTCAGCAGCCACTGGAAGGCGAGTTCGACAAGCGTCTTGCCCGCCTCCTGGGCGACGGATTGCAGCTCCTCCACCGCGGCGAAATCGTCTGCGTGCCAGTAGCGGTCGAGGTACAACCGGTTGCCGTCGAAGCGGGTGCCCTGGACCGGCCCCCGCTCGCGCGAATGCTTGCCGGTGAGCAAACCCCCGGCGAGCGGGTTGTAAGGCACCACGGCCACCCCGAAACGTTTGCAGAATGGCAGATACTCGTCTTCAACCCCGCGCGCCAGCAGATTGTACATGGGCTGCGAAACGTGGGGAGGCTTGTACCCGCGCTTCTCCGCGAGGCAGTGTATTTCTGCAACCTGCCAGGCGGCATAGTTGGAGACGGCGGGATAGCGCACCTTCCCGGCGCGCACCAGTTCGTCCAGGGCGGCGAGCGTTTCTTCGATGGGCACGCTCGCGTCCGGCATGTGCAGATAGTAGAGGTCAACGTAGTCCGTCTGCAGCCGCCTGAGGCTCGAATTAATGGCCCTGAGGATGGCCGACCGCGAAAGCCCCGTCTCTTCCGGCGCCGCCTCCATCTTGCTCCGCACCTTCGTCGCCAGGATGACTTTGTTCCGCCGGCCGGCCAGGGTCTTGCCGAGGAGGACTTCTGACTCCCCCTGGTTGTAAACGTTGGCCGTATCGAAGAAGTTGACGCCCGCATCCAGGCAACGGTCAACCATGCGAAAGGCCGTGGCCTCATCGGTCTGCGCGGCGAAAGTCATGGTGCCCAAAGAAACACGCGAGACTTTCAAATCCGTATGTACCGGGGTCCGATACTCCATGCCTGACCTCGCGAAAGCCGGGACGTGTTATCGGGACGCCAGCGGCCCGAACTTGGAATAGAATAGCGTGCTATGCCCGTTCCGCGCATCCTCCAACTCGCCCAGGAACTCGAGTGGCTGGGCTGCGAACTCGAATGGCAGGGCAAGAAGCATGCGCTCGAAGGCTTCCCGGAATCCGGCCCTAACTGGGAAGCTTTCCTCCAACAGCAACGTGGCGTTCTGACGACGGTGGCCAAGATTGAGCGCGAGCTGAAAGGCGCCGTCAGCTACGATCCCGCTGCCCTAGTGGGAGTCGAATACCCGCTCGAAGCGGCTCTCGATGCTGTCGGCGCGCAACTCCAGGCGCTGGCGGAAATCAAGCAAAGCGCGGCCTTCGCCGTTCATGAGCTTCCGGGGAAAGTGCGCGCCTTCACCCGTATGGTCGAAACCTACCTCTCCGCCGTTGGCGCCCTGAAATCCTGAAGCAGCGCTACTTCGTTTCTCATCATGCCGCGTTGGGCGGCGCTCTGTCGAGTGTCAAATCCTGGGCTTGCCTTTCGCACCGACTTCCGCGCCGTCAATCTCCGCTTGGGTCACTTGTGCGGCCAAAGAGTGGTACCATTCAGTTAGGCGAAAGGGGGTCCCATGACCACAGGAACATTCTGGGTCATCTCCGTCCTCGCTGTCATTGCCATTGCGCTCCTGCTCCGCCCAGCCGTCCGCGGCGTCCGCACCTATTTCAAATCCCGCGGCAAGAGGCTGGTGACCTGCCCCGAGACTCAGCGTCCCGCCGCCGTCGAACTGGACGCCGCCAAGGCCGGCTTGGGCGAGGCGGTGGGCTCGCGACACCTGGAACTCAGTCAGTGCTCCCGCTGGCCCGAGCGTGCGGGTTGTGGTCAGGAGTGCTTGAGGCAAATCGAAGCTGCCCCCGCGGACTGCCTGGTGCGGACGATTGTCACCCGATGGTACGCCGACAAAAACTGCGGGATATGCGGCAAACCCATCCACGAAGTCGAATGGCTGGGCCACAAGCCAGCGCTCCGCAACCCGGAGGGGAAGACGATTTACTGGGATGCCGTCTCAGCCGAAACTCTTCCCGAGGTGTTCGTCACGCACACACCGGTCTGCTGGGATTGCCACATTGCGGAAACCTTGCTGCGGGAGCATCCAGAGCTGGTCGTCGTACGCTCCCCCAAGTGGTATCCATAGCGACTGCGCCGCGTGCGCAATAGCCCGAGAAGCTCCCCCAGTCAGAGCGCGATGAGCCTCCTGCTCCAGGTAGAATGCTACTCCGGACACAAGGCCGACGAGCGTCCCCTGCGCTTTACCCCACAGTCGCCCCAGGCACGCACTTACGAGGTCAAAGAGGTCGTGGATCAGTGGTACGGCGTCGGGTATACCTGCTTCAGGATCCGCGCCGACGACAATAATCTCTATATTCTGA